>JAJYTR010000015.1 GCA_021792975.1 Pseudomonadota bacterium
CCCCTGATTAACAGTCAAGCCTTGCATCTGCTCAATTCTACAGCCCGATCACAGGGTTGCGGCATAAGCGCGCGCCTACTATCCGCCGAGGACGGCCCTGCTACAGCCTGCATTCCTGCGGGTCAGGCTGTGCAATATGAGACGGTGCCATGCGCCCCATCAGCGTAGCTTCCGGTGTCCACAGATGACCGAGCAGTGCTCGATGATCTCAGCCGCCAGCTGTGCAAGCCGATGACGCTTTCTGGCAACGATTCGCGCGCCAAACGCAGCGTTTCCCTCTGATAGATCCCAAGGCATGACGCTGTCCGACACCATTTCATGATTGGCCTTCTGCATCCGCACCCACGCGAGCCGTGCATCCACGTCCCTGCTGTCGATCAGGTCTCTGATCCAGTCGATGTCCTCAATCTCGCCGCGCAGCCGTTCAACGCGCCCATTGAGAGGCGGCATTGACTCGAGGCGCCGTTCGTCGGCGCCATGCGTGGCATCCCGGAGGTTCCTCGCCAAGGCAGCAACAGGTTCAAGCGCCGCCTGCAGCGCCGCCAGCCGCGCATTGTGCTCGCGCCGATCCGCGCTGGTTGCGATCCACGCCGCCCCTGCCACCGGGATCGCCGCGCCGATCAGTGTGCCGATCGCCTCCACAGCCGTCTCACCACCCGCCCGGCCGAGCGCAGCCGCAGCCGCAAGACCCACGGCGGCTCCGAACAGCCACGCAAGCACGTGTGCGGCCGTCAGCGCAGCACGCCACTCCCGCAAAACTCGAAGCACTCGCTGCACCGGCTTCATCCTGGCTTCCGCGGCTCGCAGTGCTGCACAGCCTAGCCCCTGCGCCAGTGTGGGCGAAGTCCTACACCGCGCGTTGTGGCGAGCCGCTTGCCCGACTGCGCGCACGGCACCATGATGGCCCTGCCCGCGAAGCCAGGTGCAGGCCTGTGCCGGCGTCAAGCCAACCGGCGCGCGGGCTCCTTGTGGGCGCCTCTCGACCATGGACACTGCGATGGCCGCGATCACAGTCAGCATCGCCAGCCTCCTGGTGAGTGCCGTCAGCGCATACGTAGCCGTGCTGGCTTACAGGCGGTCGGGCAAGAAAACTTTGCTCGACCTTCGCATCCAGTTGCGCTCAGCGGATGACGAGATCCATCGCCGCGTGCGCAGATTGGAAGGCAAACTGACCGACACAAAGGTCGCCGTCGAAAGCTCGCTGACAGCGATGGGGGCAGCCAACTCAGGGGCCATGCAGCGGCACCGTGCCGAGCATCAACGAAGAATTGAAGCGCTCGATGCGCTCAGGGCAGAACTTCCACCGGTCGGGGCGAGCTACCCTGCCGCAGACATCGCCGACATCGAGTCAGAGATCGTGAGACGGAAGAGATCCATCGGAGAAGCAACAGACCTCGAGGCCGAGTGCGCAGCCGTCGCTGAGCGCGCTGAGGCAGACTTGGCGCGCCATAGACAAATGGTGCAGCAGATTCTCAGGAAACCATGATTGTTACCTGGCTGCGACCAGACTGTGCGGGCGGCGCTTGACCTCCAGGGAACTTGCCGTTCTGCAGGATTGCGAAGATGCGTTCCATCATGCCCACCACGTCACGATGCAGATGCCGGAACCGCCATCTTTGCCAGTGCTATAAGAGCCGCCGCCGCCGCCGCCACCGCCACCGCCAGAATTAGCGGCCCCTGCCGTACCGGGGAAAAGGTTGGATGCGCCATTGCCGCCCCCAGACGATCCGGTTGAACACAGCGCGCCCACGCCGCCACCGCCGGCGCCCCCACCATACCCGCCAATGCCGGCGCCTCCCCGGCTACCGAAGGAGCCGCCGGCATATATAGTGATCGCAACGCCCCCAGCACCGCCGCCTGCGCCACCACAAAAATTAGAATTGTTGGCCCAAGCGCCGTCCGCGCCACCGCTTGCTGCAATCCCCACCCCAGCAGCCGCGAGTCCTCTTACTTGGCTTGATGTGAGTCCGCCGCCGCCCCCTGATCCGCCAGAGGTCGGTACTGTCGCATTTGATCCATTGCCAGCCGCGCCGCCGCCGCCGCCATAGGCGTTGAGCGCGCCGAAGGACGTGGTGCCTCCCTGTGCTCCGTTTGCGCCTGCAAGCGCGCCAAAACCGCCAGCGCCAACTGTTACGGTGACGGGTCCGGTGACGGCGACCACTTGCGAAATGACCTGACCACCCCCGCCGCCGCCCGCACCAGCGTTGTTAAGGGCGTTGCCGCCCCCGCCCCCACCACCCCCACCCACCAACAGCACCGCGACCTGCGTCACGCCAGCGGGCGGCGTGTAGGTTCCCGAGGACGTGAAAATCTGCTGATAGGGCTGCTTGCCGCCGCCGCCACCGGCGGCCGACTTGGGGATCACCGACAGCGGGTCCGCATAGGGCGCGAGAACGTCCATGCATCACCCCATCACCACCGCGCGGTACTGGTTCAGCGTCGGCGCGCCGGCGAAAACGAGGCGCACCGCGTTCACGCTCAGGCGCTGGACATCGACGATCACCTCGTCATAGGGCGAGGAGTTGCGGTATACGGTCACCTGAACATCCAGCGTGCCCAGGTTGTGGGTCACGTCGTACTGCGTCGCCGTGCCATCGCCGATGCTCGCGGCAAACTTGCGCACCCGGCCTGCCCAGCTGGCAAGCTTCAGCGGGGTAACCATGCGCAGGTCGTCCGTGCCCGCGTCCGTTTCCGCCTGCGTGGCGATTTCGGCGATGCCCGCCGTCGTTTCGCTGGCTGGCGGGGCGCCTGCGACAAAACTGGTGAAAGTGATCGCATCGGTGCCCAGCACCGGGTTGAGCGTCGTGCATCGCCAGGTCGTGCCAGCGCTGGTGCCGCTGTTCACTGACACCACCGCGTTGTTGAACTCGGCGCTGGCGTTGGCATCCGGCGCGCGCCCCATGGCCGTGGCCGATCCGTTCCAGATGTAGATGCCGTTCTCCGTAGCGCCCGTCTGCGCCCGCACCAGCACGCGGTCGCCGACTGCCATGGTCACGCCGTCGATCGCGGTGCCAGGGCTGGCCAGGTTGATGTTCGCCTGCGTGGAAACGACGACATCATCCTTCCAGGCAAGACCTTCGATCAGGCTGTCGGCATAGCCCTTGGTGGCGGCGTCGGTGGCAGCGGTTGGCGTGGGCAGGCCCGTGACCTTGGCGCCGCCGTTGAAGTTGAAATCGGTGAATACCTGCTTGGCCATGGTGGCGTCCTCAGATGCAGCGCGCGAAGCCCGCGAGCGGAGCGGAAAGGTTGATGACGAGGTTGTTGGCGGAAAGGTGGGTCACGGCGGCCTCGATGTCGGCGCCGCCCTGCGTGCGCACCGCGACAATGGGCTCGTGCCCGAGGTTGTGCGCGACCGACCAGGTGTCTGCCGCGGTGCCCTGCGTATGCAGGTAATCGTGCTGGTAGCGGTTCGTGACGCCTTCCGGCAGGTCGTCCGTGGTGGGCGCGCGCGTGCCGGTCACGCGGCCCTTGGCGTCGCGCTGGATCGCCAGCAGCGCACCCAGGCCGGAGTCAGGCACATCGGGCAGCACCAGATCCACATTGCCGGCGCCGCCGTCCGGGCTGGTGATGGCAATGCTGCCGTCGCTCGACACAATCGCGCGCACGGTCCAGTCGCCGTTCGCACGTCGCGTCACCAGCCCGGCGCCTGCCAGCGCGGCCACCGCCTGCACGTTCGCTGGCACTTCCAGCACCAGCTTCCACGGGATCGGTCTGGCTCCGGTTCCCGCCGATCCGCCGCCCGTGCCGGCGGGGTCGCGCAGATCGGATTCCTTCACCAGCGCGCCATCCGGCCAGCGCAGGTTCACGCCGACGGTCGCGCCGTCCGCCGCGTGCCGCGGCACGTCCACCGCGCGGCCGATGGTTCCGGCAACGGGTACGCGCACCTTCACCGCGCCCTGCCCCCCGCCAGCCTGGCCAGTTCGCGCGCCTGCTCCGCGTCGGACTTCTCGATGTTGTCGAGCCGGCGTTCGACGTCTCCGAACCGCTGGCGCGCCTCGCTGCGCGGCATCGCGGTATCGGAGGCGCTGCGCACCGCGTCGGACAGCTGCCGCATCTGCGCGGCGATGCCGTTGACGCGCTCGTCCATCCGCGCCACCACCGTGCCCGTGCTCCACACGGACGTGGCCATCCACAGGATGCCCGCCGTGATCAGCCCGACCATGATCGTCTGCACGTGCCGCTCGATGCCCGCGCGTTTCTCGCTCACCCTGCGTTCTCCGGTCTGCACGGTCACGCTATTCCAGGCGCGCGCAGGCGCCCGGCCCCCATGCGGCAAACAGCGGCTGCCAGCGCCCGATGATGCGGCGCGGGTATCCAAGGTTCTCGGCGCAGAAGCGCCTGGCGCGGCGGGCCTCTCCGCAGGCCGCATCGGCGGCGCGCAGATCCTCCGGGCGTCCGGCGGCGCGCCATTCCGCAAGCCAGTGGCCCAGCCCGCCGTTGTAGCCGCGCAGGGCCGCCCACATGCGCCCGCAGTGCGTTCCGGGCGGCGTCCGCACGTACAGGTGCCGGTCGTAGGTCACCAGCGCCCGCAGCGCCCAGGCCGGGCTCAGGGTGTCGCAGCCGGCCGGCAGCCCGGGGTACGCGCCGCAGATCCACGCCGCCGTCGCCGGCATGAACTGCGCCATGCCGGTGGCGCCGGCGGATGAGCGCGCCGCCGGGTTCCAGCCGCTCTCCTGCTGCACCTGGCCGGCGAAAGTCGCCACCGGCGCGTCCAGTCCCCATGCCACGCGCGCCGTGCGGATGAGCGTGTCCCGCCAGGGCATGGCTGCACGCGGAACATCCGCAGCGCGCGCGACGCTGACGGCTCCCAGCAGGAGCGCCAGCAGCAATGAGCCAACGGCAAGCCGCGCGCACCACTGCGCCCACTTCAAGGGACGGCGCGGATGGAAGGCGCCTGTCCACAGGACGGGCATCGCCAGCGCGGCCGCCAGCAGCAGGAAGCAGGCGCCTACGGTGCTCACGGTCACAGCCCGATGCTGACGCCGATGATGCAGGCGGCAATCACGATGGCGCGGCGCAACGCCGCCATCGAGAACAGGCGCGCGTCGATCCGGTCCGGCCTGCCGTACGGAAACAGGCCACGGTCGATCCAGTAGCCGGTCCACGCGGCCGTCGTGATCAGCGCGAGCTTGTACACCACCACGCCCAGCTGCTGCGGCGCCATCCCGCCGACAGCGGCCAGCAGCAGCAGCGCGGCCGCGCCCCAAGGCGCCATGCGGAACAGGTCTTCCGGGATCCTTCTCATGGGCGCAGCCCCCCATCCGCCGGCGAGCCCTGCACGGCCCGGATCTGCCGCAGCTGCGCGTTGCAGGCTTCCAGCGCGCGCCGGCGCTCGCGGGCAATCCGCACCGCCTCGCCCACGGTCATGTCCTTCGGTCCGGCGATCGGACACGGCGCGGTCAGCGTCTCGGGGATCGGCACGTAGCGCGTCACCGGCACCTGCACCACGTCGGGTGCGACGGGACGCGGCGGCGTGCCTGCGCAGCCCGCCAGCGCGGCCATGCCCGCAGTCAGTAGGACGTGACGCCGCACAGCTTCGTCTCCATCAGGGCACGGCACGATGGCGCGCGCGTGGCCTCGTCGAACTTCGCGCGCCAGGCCGCCGCCTCGGCATCGGCGTGCTGGCGGTCCTGCGCGGCGCGTGCGGCGGCGGCGCGTGCGGCGGCGCGCGCGGCCTCGGCGCTGGCGCGTTCGGCGACGGCCAGCCGGTTGGTCTCGTCCAGTGCCCGTGCCAGCCGGGCCACATCGGATTCGGCATCGGATGCCCGCCGCATCACCTGTTCCAGCGCGGCGGATCCACGCACGTAGCCGGCCTGCCAGCGCAGGCTGCCGTAGCCCAGCGTGGCGGCCGCAACCGCCAGCGCGGCCGCGCCGGCCAGGTAGGGTCTGATGGCGCCCGGCATCCACATGGCGTCATGCTGCCTTGCCGCCGCGCTGGATCAAGCCACGCCGGTCATCGCGCGCGCGCTGCAGGTAGTGCCCCTGCAGTTCCTGCCGGCGCTGCTGCAGATAGTCCAGCGCACGGCGGCGCAGCACGGCGTCGGCCTGCCCGCTGCGCGGCAGCTCCGCCGCCTCGATCGCCTCGGCGGCCTTGCGCCGGTTGCCGTCGCCCGCGGCCAGGGCGATCACCTCGCCCACTGTCATCGGGTCATCGCCGCGCAGGCGCTGGATCGCGCGCGTCATCCCGCCCGCGGCGGCCACCGCGTCCCTGTGCGCCTCGAAGATCGACCCCGGGGCCGCCGCCAGCACCGGCGATCCGGCGCTGGTCACGCGCACGTCGCCCGGCACCTTGCTGCCATCGCGCGACAGCCCGGTGTAGCGCGCCAGCTTCACGCCGGCGAACCCAGCCCCCAGCCGGGCGCGCTCCGCCCTGAACCCGTCCACGCCGTCCGCCACCCAGGCCGCGCGCAGCCGCGCAAGGCCGCGCTCAAAGGCGTCGCGCTGGCCGTAGAAGTCCTGCGCCACCGCCGCCTTGCGGTTGCCCTCGATGCCGAACGACGACACCACCGGCGCCTGGCTCAGCGCGTCGGCCACACCCCGGAACGATCCCGCGCGCAGGCCTTCCCCGAACCGCAGCCCGCGGCTGGCGGTGCCGCCCAGGCCGCCCAGCGCGGTCGTGACCAGCCATTCCAGCTGCTCGGGGGCCACGTCGGTCAGGCTGCTCATGTACACCGGCGGCGTGAAGTCGTCGCCGCCGCCGATGCGGTTCAGCGCCCACGCGGCCTGCCTGTACACCTGCGGCGTGTCGGCGCGCCCGGTGGCGGCCTTCGGCACATCGAAGCGGTCGAAGCCGCCGTCCTTTGCGATCGGCCGCCCGAGGTCATCGCGGTTGCCGGCCAGCTGCATGGCCTTGGCCACCACGAACGGTGCGGCACCCTGCAGGCCCTCGTCCAGCGGCAGCGGCGAGAACGCGCGCACCGCGCCCTGCGCGAGGTCCACCACCACGCTGGCGCGTTCGCGGTCACGCCCGGCCGCGGCCTGCGCGATGCGCCCGCCCGCGTAGCCGAACCAGTTGAACCCGTAGGGCAGCGGCAGCGCGAAATAGCCGTCCTGCGACCACGGCGCCGGGATGATCAGGCTCGTCTGCTTGCGCCAGGCGGGGATGGTCTCCCACGTGCTCAGGCCCTGCTGGTCCTCGTCGTCCATCAGCGCCAGCGCGAACGTGGCCTGCAGGCCCGCCAGCGCGGCCATGCCGGTGCCGATGGTCCCCGGGTTGTCGCGGATCAGGGTGCCCACGCGGTGTGCGCCCTGCACGCTGGCGTTGAAGAACAGGTACAGCGCGTTGGCCGCCTGCCCGAACGCGCCCTTGCGGTTGAAGTTCACCGTGATGTTCTTGGCGTACCCGGCGGCCTGTTCGCGCGTCCTGCCAGTCCTGCGCAGCGCCACGTAGGCCGACAGCCGCAGCGCGTTCTCCACGGCCACGTTGATGCGCTCCACCGCGCGCGCCACCGGCGCCAGCGGGCGCGCCGCCGCGCTCAGCACATGGCCGCGCGCCAGCAGCGTGCGCCAGTCCTGCGCGCCCCGCGCAAGATCCCGGCCGATGCTCTCCACGTCGGGGATCACCGCGATGCCGGTCTGCCCGCCCGCTTCCGCGAACTCGCGCGCCCAGTCCTCCATGCTCTTGCGCGCATCCGGCACATCCGCGTCGCCGGCGCGGTGCCGGAAGTCACGGAACGCCGCCCGCATCGCCGCCGGGTAAGCGCGCAGCGCATCCGCCATCACGGCATGGCCGTGCTCGGCGGCCAGGCCCGACAGCCCCAGCCCAAGGTCGCGCACCATGTTCACCGGCACGAACCCCGGGTTGTAGCTGGTCAGCGTCGCCGACAGGTAGCGCATCACCGGTCCCAGCACGCGCGAAAGCGCGTTCAGGTCGCGCGCGCCGAGGTTCAGCACGGCCCTGGCCAGCCGCGCGTCGTTGAAGCGCACGCGGTACAGCGTGCCGCCCTCGTTCACCAGCAGCGTGCGGTCCATGTCCTCGGCGCGGTTGCGTGGGCCGAGGTACGCCTCGCCGGTCGTCTCGTTGAACTTCCACTCCAGGTCGGCCGGCTCCACCGTCCACGCGGCCTCGTTGGGGTGTTCGCTGGCCAGCCGCAGCAGGGCGCGTCCCACGCGCGCTTTCTCGGCGCCCAGCGCTACGCGCTGCGCATCGCCGATCAGCTCGCCCAGGATGTCCCCGGGCAGGTTGCCCTCGCCGCGGCCCAGCGCGCGGCGGAGGTTCTGGCGCGTGGCCGACGCGCCGCGCCCGGTGCCGGCGCCACGGCCAAGGTCCGCGTCCAGATCATCGCCGCGGCCGCGCAGCGGCACGTAGTAGTGGTAGGTGTTCAGCAGCGCGTCGTGCAGCTGCTGCGTGATCTGGCCCGAGTCCAGCAGTTCCTGCAGGGTGTCGGCGCGCAGCCGGTCTACCATGCCGGCCAAGTGCGCCAGCTTCGCGCGCGTCGCCGCATCCATCACCTTGCCCGAGTACGGCCCGGCCATGCGCCCGTCCAGCACCGCCTGCGCGTCCGCCGTACTGATGCCCGCGCCGCCGTCAGGCAGTGCCGGGTTGATTTCCGCGATGCGCGCGTTGCGCTCCGGCGCATGCCGCGCCAGCAGCATGTCCTCCAGCTGCGCGACGCTCACACCCAGGTTGCGCATGCGCCGCTGCAGCGGCCCGGTGAAATCGTGCTCGATCGCCTTGATGCGGTCGGCCACGCGGCCGTGCATCAGGTTTTCCAGCCGGTAGGCGTCCATCGCGTCCGGCAGCACGCCGCCCGCGAAGCGCTCGATGTCCTGCTGCGCGTCCCGCAGCGCCAGCATCTTGTCCTGCAGCGCCACGCGCGCATCGTGCAGCGCCCCGCGCGCACCCACCCAGCGCCCCGTGTCTGCCTGCCAGCCCGGCGCGCCCAGCCGGTAGCCCCGGGCGGCCAGATGGCCCAGCACCGCCGCGCGGCCCGCCTCGGCCTGCCGGCGCGCCTCGGATGCCGCCATGCGCGCGAGATCCGTGCGGCTGTCGCCGGCAAGATCCGGCTCGCTCGGCGCGCGCCGGCTGAACATCGGTCCGTTGCCGGCGGCGTCGGGCGGTGGGATACTGGCATCGGGACCCGCTCCCACGTCGGGACGATTACCTGTAGGCCCGACGTGCGTAGATGCCGAGGCATGTCCAATAGCGTCGGCACCACCGGGCGCCTTCTCAAACCCTGTAAGCAGCCAGGTGTTCGACCCCTTCTGGCGGACAAGAACGGCTTGGTATCCGCCATGATCCAGACGGGCATTGACGGACCCGCCAACATCGTGGCGTGATACTTCCCGTCCGCGCGCGATTACCGTCACCATCCGCTGCGCCAGGCGCCCGGCCTCATCGCGCGTCATCCCGTCCTTGCGCATGCGCTGGTCGATCAGGTGCGCAATGCCCTTGCCGTGGCGAACCGCGCCGCTCGCGGCAGTTTCACCACCCGTGCTGCCCCACACGAAATCCACCCAGCCCAGCCCCGTGCGGTACATCGCGCGGTGTGCGTCGGCGCGGTCCAGCAGCACGCGCGTCATGGCCTCGGCGCCGCGGCGCTCGTTGGCCTCCACCGACTTCATCGCGCTGCGGCTGAAGCGCATGTCCGGGTTCTCCGGATCAAACGTGCCGCGGTTCGCACTGGCGCTCTTGATCTGCGTCGGCTCGAACGCCACCCACTGCCCGATGTCGGGCAGATGGATGCCGTCGTAACCCTCGCCTTCCAGTCGGCGGCGCAGCGCGCGCGCCTCATCAAAGTTGTCGATGGCCTGCAGTTCGGCCAGTGTCATGCGCTTCGGATTCTGGATGCTCAGCTGCGCGTCGATCACGCGCTGGTCGGCCGGCACGTAGTCCGCCGCCTTCTCGGCATAGCGCTCGGCTTTGGCGCGGTCCTCGGCGAAGAAATGCCCCAGCGCCGAAGTCATGTGCCCGGTATGGCCGGACAGGCGACCGTTGTCGAACGCCCAGAACTCGCTGCCGGTGCCGTGGTAGACCGTCAGGGGGTTGCCCTGCGCGTCCACGGCCTTGCTGTCGCCGAACCAGCGGCGGAACTCCGGTGTGCCGGTCATGCCGGCTGGCGCGCCGCCGCGCGCAAGGACCGCCCCGCCGGGTTCGTTGACGACATCGATGATGCGCTTTTCCGCCGCGGATTCCGCCGCTCGCGACCAGCCTTCCGGGCGGTTGCCGGCCAGCTCGCGCACGAGCGTCTGCACGGTCATCACCTCGGCGGGGATACCCTTCACAAACCCGCGCTCGCCCAGCATGGCGTCGCTCGCGCCGTAGCGCTTCGCGTCCGGTGCCGGCACGCCGCTGCGCGCATCCATCCAGCCGCGCGTGAAATACTCGGGAAACTCGCGCGCCAGTGCGCCGCGCACCGCTTCCGGCTGCTGGCTGATGGGCGTGTACCAGTCGGGCACGATGGCGTCGATGGTGGAGGCGGGCCCGCCGGCCTCGGGCTGCGCATGGGTCGGCTCGTACCGGCGCAGCACGTCCAGCAGCGTGTCGCGGAAGCGCTGCACATCCTGCAGATAGCGGTTGCTGCCCAGGTCGCGCACGCGCCCCATCTTCGCCAGCAGCGCGTCCAGGTAGCGCATGAAGGCGTCCGCCACCTTGCGGAACACGCCGGGGTTGGCCTTGGCCAGCCGGTCGAGGAAAGCGGGGTCGCCCAGCGCATCGCCCACGGCGTCGGAGGTCAGTTCCTCCGGCGCGATGCGTCCTGCATTGCGTTCGTATGCCAGACGCTCGCTCGCGTAGCGCCGTACGTCGCCCTGCCGGAGAATCTCGGCTTCCAGTTCGGCGTACAGATCGGGATTGTCCCTGCGCAGCTGGTGCGTGAACTCGTGCCCGGACACCGTCACCAGCGGCAGGTCGGCGCGCTCGTTCAGGAACAGCCGCCCGTCGCGCAGGTTGACCCCGTTGAAGTCCATCACTTCCGGCGTCAGGTTGCGGAACACCACCGTGCGCGTGCCGGTGGCGGCGCCGAATGCATCTAGGGCTTCCTGTGCCTCACGTGGCAGATCATCGGCGGCAACTTCGCGGAACCGGACGCGATCCGTCCGGCCTTCCTTGGCAAGCAGCCTGTTGATTGCAGTGGCGAGGTCGCGGCTGTGCCGGGTCTGGCCCGCGCGTGCGGCATGCGCGAAACCCTCGCCAGGAAGTCGCGCACCGTCGCCCGCAGCGCGCGCAGTCTCGGGTACGGCCTGCTGTCCATCCGGTCCTCGCTGTCCAGTATCGGAACCCTGCACATTTTCATCGGCATCGCGCCGGCTCAGGAATGGACGCCCATCCAGGCGCGTCAGGCCGCTATTGGTGATGCCTCGATCGCTTTCAGATACCGAGTGGACGATGCCGTCCCCGGTCCGGTACATGATGTCCAGCACGCGCACGCCGGCATCGTCCAGCGCGCTGCCCAGATTGCGCATGCTGCCCAGCTCCAGAGGATCGTTGCTGAAAATGATCGCGGCGCTGGCGTTGCTCTCGTGCAGTCCACGCAGCACGGGCACCATGGACGTGCGCACGTCGCCGGTGCGAAGCTTGGCCATGTTCTCCGTGCCCATCGGATACACGCCGATGGGGCGATGTTGATTGTCCAGCAGTAGCAGCCCCTCGGGCGTTCCGCTGTCCATGATGCGGCCCACCGCCTGCCGGGCCTGCGCCGGGCTTTCCAGCAATCCCTTGGGCAGCGGAATCGTGCCGCTCTCACCAGCGCCCGTGGACACCTTGGCGAACTGCCGTTCGACGCGCGGCACTTCAACTGCGCCGCGTGGCGCCGTCGTGATGTCGCTGACGCCTTCCTGGAAATGCACGAACTTCCTGGAGCCGGGCACCACGATGATCGAGCCGCGCAGCTCGATGCCGGAACCTTTCAGCAGTGCCGCGAATCGTTGCTCGATCTGCCGATCCGCAGCGCTCGGCTCCAGCCGGCCAGACGGATGATTGTGCGCGAAGTACACGCCCCGCGCGTCCGGGATCGCCGCGACTGTGCTCGCCATCAGCCCAGGAACTGCGGTGGACGCATCCAGCGAGCCCATGGAATGCCGTGCGACCGCCAGCGGGACGCCATCGCCGTCCACCACCAGCAGCAGCAGCTGTTCCTGCGGGCTCTTGCGCAGCGGCGCGATGATGTGCGCGGCGTCTGCGGCATCGCGCACGCGCGGGAGGCCGCTGGAAAACTCGCCGGTGCGCACCAGCCGCACGCGCTGCCGGAGTCCGGCCGTGCCGGGCGCAGCGGCTTGCGGTGCCGTCCCGCCGTGCCCGCCCGGCGAAGCGTCGCCGCCGGCGGCCAGCTCGCGCCTGACCGCGCTCAGCGTTTCCTTGCGGATGGCCCTCGCGGCAGAGTCGCCACGGTCGCCGCGCTGCGCCGGGAAGTACAGGTCCAGCTGTCCGGGCTGGGGCTGCAGGAAGGACCGTCCAGCCGCGGCGTCCTGCGGAAGTTCACCGCCAGCACGTTGCGCCGTATCCGGTAGGGGACGGGTGTTTCCATAGTGCGCACCCTCTTTGCCCAGGGTTCCGATGCTGCCGAGGTCCGCCTGCTCCGGGCGTGGCCCGGCAAACAGTTCGCCGCCGCCGGCCAGCATGTCCGTGCGGCCGGGCTGGCCGGTGCCGTTGCGTGCCGCGTCGCGGCGTTCGGCCTCGGCGTGCAGCTGCTCGCGCGGCGTCGGCGGCGCAAACAGGCTGCCCGATTCCGGTGCCCGGCCTACCTCGGCGGGCGGCCCTTCGGCACGGCCGCCGTCGAGGCCGAAGCCTTCGACCGCGCCGCCTCGATCCGCGCCTTCACCTCCGGCGGCAGCACCAGCGGCGGCTCGCCCGGCACGTCCTTCGCGTTGCCGGCCGCCACCCCCAGGTTCAGCAATGCGTCGAGCATCGGAACCGAGATCGAACCCGCGTGCCTGGTCGCCATGTGCGGCCCTCATCTGCTCGTTGGCGTAGCGTAGCGCATCGTCGATGGCAGGCACTGGAGCAGGGCCGAACAGGCTCTCGTTGGAGGCGCCCGTCTCCGCGCGCTCAGCAAACCCTGCCGCCGCACGCAGCGCATCGGCGATGCGGCGCGGCGCGCGCGCATTGTCCGCGTAGAAGCGCGCCACCGACTCGGCCTGCGTGTTCCTGCCAAACAGGTCGCGCTGGGCGATGAACTCGTCCAGGCGCAGGCCGCGGCGTGCCGCTTCCCGCAGCAGCTCGAAAGCGTCGGCGACCACCCTTGGCAGGTTGCCCAGCGGCCCGCTGCGTTCCAGCCGGGCCAATGCCGGCGCCGCCATCCGCATGGCGGACAGCACGTTGCGGCTCTCCGGATTCAGGTCTTCCACCATCGCCGACAGCAGCCGGTCGTCGCCGTAGGCGCGTGCGATGACCGCCGCGTGCAGCCGCTGCAGGGCCGCGGCGTTCGGCTCGCCGCGCGCGTCCACCATCTGCGCGGCTTCGTTCGGCCCGAGGCTGTGGAACCACGCGCGGAAGAAACCGCGGTTCGCAGTCGGCAGGATGCTGCCGTCCTCGCCCAGGCTCAGGCCGTCCAGCGCCGGCAGCGCGCGCGCGTCGGTGGTGGCACGCTCCACCGGCGACAGGCCCAGCTGTGCGCTGGCGTTGCTCGCGGCAGCCATGTCGCCGGCGTCGTGGGCGCGGTCGTACACGCGCACCAGCACGGGGCTGCGCATGCCCGCGACCGCCTGCGGGTCCACGCCATGCGTCGCGGCGTCGGCCAGGATGCCCTGCCGGTAGTTCCCCGCACGGCCTGCGCGCCACGCTGCCTGCAGGCCCGCCGTGCGGCCGTTGTTCAGCGCGCGCAGTGCGGCGCCCGCATAGGCCGGGTTCACGGCGCCGTCGGCATCGTGCGAGGCCTGTACTGCGTCGGCCTCGATCACGGCATAGCGCACCGGGATGCGGCGGCCGTCGGCCAGCTTCACGTAGTCCTCGCGTCCCCGGGCGGCGCCCTCCGGCAACTGGCCGCCTGGCGTCGACGCCATCGGCGCGCCAGTATTCGGGTCGCGCGAGAAGCCCAGCCGTTCCGGGTCCGGATTGCGGGCAATCGCCTGCATCTGCGCCACACTGGCCACGCGGCTGCGGTCGCGGTTCTGCAGGGTCAGACCATCGTCGATGCGCAATGGCGCACCGGCAGGCGGTGGCGGTGGCGGTGGCGCCGGTGGGGTGGGGTCGGTTCGCTGCGCCGTCGGACCCAGCAGATCGCCAAGGTCTTCCGGCCGCGCAGGCGTCGTGGCCATCGCGGGCGCGGTCTTGGCCGCATCGAACGCCGCGATGGCGGCGGCCGCGGCGGCCTTCTCGTCCGGGGTACGTGCACCGCGCCAGGCCTCGATCAGCTGCGGGCGCGTGGCGCCGCCGCGCACCGGCGCGGCAGCAGGTGGCGCGGGCGGCGGTGGCGCAGGTGACGGCGGCTTTGCGGCACGCTGCATGGGTGCCGGTTCCGGCACCGGCCCGGGCTTGTGCCGCGGCGCGGCCTCGCCCCACATGGACTGTCCGGCGCGCGGACCCAGCAGCGCCGCCATCAGCGCCTGCACGCCGGCGTTGACAGCCAGGCCCTCGCCCGTGCTCTCGCGCTTCGCGCCCTCCGGCAGCACGGTATTGAGCGCCGCGTTCTGCGCCAGTTCCGCGCCCACACCCGCGGCGGCGCCGGTGGCCGAACGCTTCAGCAGTCCGCCCGGCACGCTCAGCGGCACCGCGTTGGCGGCCACGTCCGTCAGCGCGCTGATCGCCGCGGCTTCGCCCGCCTGCGCCGGCGTGCCGCCGGCCTCGATCACGTCCTGCGCCGTCTGCCCGGCGTGCGATGCGGCCGGAATGATGCTGGCCCTGGCGCTGCGCTCCAGCGCACGGCCCGCAATTCCCGCACCGCGGGCCAGCGCGCCGCGTGTTGCAGTGCCTGCCCCTGCACGTGCAATTCCGGTCGCCCCGCCGCTGAACATCATTGTCGCAAGGTCCGGCACGAACGATGCCACCTGCTGGGTCACGCGCTCGCCTGTGCTGGCGTCCGGCGCATAGCCGACGTCCTGCTGGAACCTGCCGATGCTGTCCACCGCGCGGCCCACGGCATCAGCTGCGTCATGGCCGCCGCGCACGGTATCAATCAGCGCCGCAACAGGCATGCCGCCGAGGAAGGTCGCGGCCTGCCCCATGCCGGACAGCCCCTGCGCCACACCACGCGACACGGCCATGCCGTAGTCGCCCATCACGTCGCCCAGCCCGCGCTGCGGTGCTGGCTTCGGCGCGGGCGCTGCAGGCCTGGGCCTGGCCAGCGATTTCTCGAAGGCGTCGAAACCATCGAACAGTCCGGCACCGCCGGCCGCACGGCTCCCGTCCGTGTTCACCGTCCCGGTGCGCTCGAAGCGCCCGAAATCGTCGAACAGCCCGGCCATATCAGTTCCCTTCGCCCTGCTGCAGGTAGGCGTCGCTGTTGCCCACCAGCAGCGAGGCTGCGCGCGGATAGCCCT
Organism: Pseudomonadota bacterium; assembly: GCA_021792975.1. Lineage (GTDB taxonomy): Bacteria > Pseudomonadota > Gammaproteobacteria > Xanthomonadales > Rhodanobacteraceae > Metallibacterium. The sequence goes on from JAJYTR010000015.1 coordinate 15,415, forward strand.
TCTTCACCAGGTAGGCGGCGACGACGCGCGGATCCTTGCCCTGCGCGATCAGTGCGCGGGCCTGCCCAAGTGCCTCAGCATCGGATGGCGCCGCCGGCTCCGGCTTTTCTGATGCGGTCTTGCCCACCTCTGCGGTCTCCACCCGGCGCTTGCCCGCCAGCGCCGCCGCGGCGCCGGCCTCGGCGCCGTACTTGCCGGCCTGCGCGCGCTGCGCGCCCGCCATCGCATCGCCCAGCGGCGTCAGCGTCACCGTCTGTGCCTCGGGCGCACGGTAGGGGTCGATCACGGCATTGCCCTGCACATCGGCACGCGGGATCAGCTTCTCGCCACGCACCGCGTTGAGCCGGTTCAATGCGTCCACGTCACCGCTGTCCGCCAGCGCCGCCGCGTGCTCCGTCAGCTTCTGGTCGATCAGGTCACCCAGCCCCGCCGTCACGTTGCGCAGCGGGATGCCGCTCAGCATCACCGTCGATGCCGCCTCGGGCTGCGCAATGCCCAGCTGGCCCAGCGCCGGCGCCAGCGTGTCCTGCGCGATGCCGCGCCGCTGCGCCTCGCGCGCCCGCTCGAAGATCTGGTCCAGCCGCGCGCGCCGCTCCATGCCCAGCACGCCGGCATCCCGTGCGCGCTGCGCCGGGCCGCCGCCCAGCAGGTCGCCCAGCGCCAGCGCGCCGGCGTTGGCCTGCGGCTGCCACTGCGCCATCAGTTCGCCCAGGCTGGCCATCACGCACCCCCGTTGCCGCGCCGGGCCATGGTCCACGCCGCCGACTGCCCGGTCTGGGTGGCGAGGTCCAGCCACGGATTGCGGCGGATGCCGCGCAGCCGCAGCTCGTTCAGGAAATCCATGCCCTGCGCCTTGCTGCGCAAGGTCGCCAAATCCACGCCGAGGTTGCCGATGGCAAAGCCCTCGCGCTGCCGCTGCAGCGCCGGGGCATCGATGCGCGCCATCAGGCCCGCCACGCGGTCGCCGTAGTCCTGCACGCCACCCGCGGCGTCGCGCGCGTCCTGCTGGAACGCGGCCGAGGTGCCGCCTGGCGTCGCCATGGCGCCGGACGCCGCGGCGCGGTGCGCACGCAGGGCGTCCAGATAGCCCTGCAGCGCACCGGCACGGTCCTGCTCCGGCGCCGATGCGGCGGTGTCCTGCACCGTCTGCGCCACGCGCTGCGCCGCCGCCTGCCGCGTCGCCATCTGGTCGCGGATCTGCTGCGCCAGCGCCTCGTCCTGCCGGCGCGCCGTGCGCTGGCTGTTGATGTAGCCGGCGCCGGCCGATGCCGCGCCGATCGCCAGCGGAACCCACAGTGCCTCGGTGCCCATGGTCAGCGCCCCCACATGTAGAACGGCGTGCGCGCCTGCGGCTGCGCGAACGAATAGATCGGCTGGTACAGCGGCGCGCCGAACGCCTCGCGGTACTGCCTGGCCTGCCGCGACTGGTCGTACAGCCTGGCCATGCCGGCAAACACGTCGCCCAGCCCCTGCGCCTGCGCGCCGGCAAGCTCGCTGTCCAGCGAGGTACGCATGGCGCTCGCCGCCTGCTGCGCGGCGGTGTCGGCGTCCAGCCCCGACTGCGCCATCGAGATCAGGTTCAGGCGCGTCTGCTGGTCCTGCCCGGCCAGCTGCGCACCGGCGCCCTGCGCGCGCCGCTCGGCGTCCAGCACCCCGCGCTGGTACATCTCGCCGGCGGTGCGCTGCTGGTCGATCTGCGTGCTGCCGCCGGTCACGCCGTTGCGCGCCAGCGCAAAGCGCAGTTCGCGGTCGTTGATCGCCTTCTGCCGGTCCAGGTCCTGCCCGTAGTAGTCGCGCATCGCGCGCACGAAATCCTGGATCTGCCGCACGCGCGCCGGGCTGTTGTAGGCGGCGTTGACCGCGGCGGTGGTCGCGCCGATCTGCGCCTGCCGCTGCTGCTCGGCCTGCTGTGCCTGCTGCTGCGCCCTGTTCGATCCGCTGCCCATGTCACTGCCCCCTGGTCCGCGCGAAACACATCACGTCCTCGCCGCCCTTGCCGAAGGCATGCCACAGTCCCTCGTACCGCATGCCCAGCCCGCGCCTGTACCACTCGTGCGCCCCGGTGCGGCTGGCCAGCGCGTTGGTCTGGATGCGGCGCGTGCCGGGTTGCGCCAGCACCGCGTCCATCACGCGCCGTGTGTGTTTCGTGATGCCTCGCCACCAGCACGCCCAGCCGTCGTCCGTGCCCACCATCCATGTCTGCCAGATGCCGGGGCGCACCGGCTCGAAGCCGCCCGCGCACACCGGCATGCCGTCCGGCGCCATCAGCGCGAAGCTGATGCCGGGGATGGCCGCGAACCCGCGCGCGGCGGTGTCCGGGTCGTAGCGGTCCGCGTCGGTCAGCGCCAGGTACTGCGCGATCTCGTCGGCGCGCATGTGCATGGCCAGCCAGCCCAGGTCCATCACCGTGGGGCGCACCAGCCGCAGGACCGCCGCGGGATTGCCGTCCATCACGTGCCCCTCCTGCAGTCCTGCAGGTACACGTTCATCGCGTTCAGCGACCACCGCATGCTGGCCTGGGCGCCGCTTACGGGGTCGAGGGCGTTGAAGCGCAGGCGGAACGCGATCGACGGCGCCGCCACCGGAATCGGAATCATCAGGCCCGGCACCGAATCGACCGTGACGCGGGTGAGTCCGCTGGAGCCGGGCGGCTGCGGACCGGTCGGCGGAACGGGCTGGAAGGACGGGTTCGCCTGATCCGTCAGGGCGTCGATGGACACATCCCCGGTCCCGGCCAGGTCCACGCCGGTGATGCGCTTCGTGGTCCCCGGCATGCCGAAGTCCAGGAAGTTCCAGCGCACCTCGCCCTCGATGGGGAAACTGGACGGGAGGCTGTTATCCGTGTCCGCCCACGGATCGAACGCGGCGACCGTATCGCCGTGCCGCAGGTACAGCGTGCCGCCCAGCAGCGCGAACTCGTCCGCCGGCCAGGGCAGCCGGTAGCGCGACCACGCTCCGGGCTGTCCCGGCTGGGCCATGGAATACACCAGCACGTCGCGGTCGAACGCCAGCCAGTACTGGCCCATCGCCGGGTAATAGGTGGACCGGCGCGGCGGCACCAGCTGGGCGGTCTCGCGGTAGAGCGGGTCCACCGGCATGCCCACGTCGCCCGCCTGCAGGTTGGTGCTGCTGGCGGCGATGCCGACCGAGCGGATGCCCTGCGGCGTCGCGAAGAACAGGTCATTGCCCACTGCCTGCGCCGCGCGCTGGTACAGCGAGCCGATCCCCTCAATGGTGTCCAGCAGCGTCATGCTGGCGGGGTCGGGGTCCACCTGCCACATCTGGAAAGTGCTGGCGTTCATCACCACCAGGTTGCCGCGATACAGGTTCAGCACGGCCACGTCGTTGGCGCCGTTCTGCTGCAGGCCGGTGGGCAGGTAGCCGGCGTCGCTGGCGCTCGACCAGTCCAGCGGGTTGGCCGTCGCGCAGAAGCGCACGATGTCCCGGTCGCCCGCGAACACCTTGCCCGACGCGATCGCCACGACCTTGCTGTTGGGGCACTTCGGATCCTCGACGCGCCGCGAGATCGCCACCCACTTGATCGTGCCGTCCGCCACCGTGCCGCCGGCCACCACCGGCCAGCTGGGTTCGGCAGCGCCGGACACGTACAGCGGCGAGGCCTTCCACACCACGCGCGAGGCCTGCACCGCCTCCCAGATCACGCCGCCGTCGTTCACCTGCTGGCCCGGCACCAGCGGCCAGACCGGCTCGCTGGTCCCCGAGGTCGCCGCGGCCGGCTGCACCGCCTTGTAGATCAGCCCGGCCGGCGGCCGCGCACCCGCGACCGACCAGCTCAGGCTGTCGTACAGCACGCCGCCGTTGCCGTTGGCGGTCACGTAGAACGCCGCGCGCGCGTACTTGGTGCCGGCCGGGGCAGCGGCGGTCAGGCTCGAGGTGCGGAAGGCGCCGCCATCGGCGCCCTCGATGCTGTTGCCGCCGGCGAATCCGATGACCGCCTGCGCGGCGTCCAGCCAGTACACGCGCACCTGCCCGGTCGATGCGTGGTAGCTCGGCGCGTCCAGCGCGATCGCGCCACTGGCCGACAGCGACCAGCCCTGCTCGAACGGCGCAACCGTGTTGTTCCAGTGCAGCAGGCAGGTGCCGGCCATGCCGGCAAAGCCGTTCGGCTTGCACGTGCCGATCTGTCCCGCATACCAGGCCGCCTTGCCGCCGGTGAAGGCGCGGTCGGTGCGGATGGAGGGCAGTGCGGTGCCGTCCAGCGCCTGCGCGGTCCAGCCGGTGAGATCGCTCTCGAACGACGGATTGGCCAGGGCCGCCAGCGTCACCGGCAGCAGCCGCGACGGCTGCACCAGTGCGCCGGGCAGATAGACCGTGCCGGCCTGCCAGACGGGCGTGCTCATCGCGGCACCCCTCCGGTGCCGGCCGCGGTGCCGGTGCCGTAGCGGTCCACCACATCGGGGGGCGGCGTGGTGCCCGGACCCGACGGCGGCGGCGCGCCGCCTGCACTCAGGTCCACATCCTCGAACGTCACCGACTGGTCGCCGGTCTGCCACACCGGCTCCACCGGCCCGGACTTGGCGGCGCTGCCCAGCAGGTCGATCACGGTGTACTGGTAGCCGTTGTCCGTGGTCGGTTCCACCACGTCGCCCAGCGCGCGCGGCGCACCCGGCTGCCACAGCGTACCGCGCTCGCCCAGCCGTTCGGCGCGGTAGGCCATGCCGTTGGGCACGGTGGGCTGCACCACGTCCCCCGGCAGGTGCGTCGCGCCGGCCTGCCACGGCGTCGCCTCCTGCAGCCAGTAGTGGAACACGTCGCCGTTGTCGAACTCCGCCACCGCGTACAGGTAGCCGAGGAACGGCGCCGCGAAGTGGATCTCCCTGAGCCCCAGCGCGGCCTGCGTGGGATCGGGATGGCGCAGCACATCGATCACGATGGCCGGATCGGGTGACGGCAGCACGTTGGTCGCGAACACGTGCAGCCTGCCCTTGAACACGCACAGCCCCCGGGTGCCGGCCGGCAGGGTGTACAGCGGCAGCGTGCCCGGCCGCATCTGGATGGTGCCGGCCTGCGTCACGAATCCGTTCAGCAGGTCGTACAGGCCGTCCGGCACCGCGCCGCCCTTGGTGCGCAGCCGGTTGATGCCTCTGGCGAACGAGCCCAGGCCGACCGTACGCATCACGGCGCCGCCAGCGGGAGGTACAGCGGGTCGGGATCGATGTACCTCGTCTGCCGTCCGGGCACGTAGCGGCGCGTCTGGTGTGTGCCGGCCACCAGCTTCATCATGGTCTGCTCGAACTGCTGCAGGTACAGGCTGGCGTCCGGGTGCCCGTAGTGCGCCTTGGCGTTGGCCAGCGCCAGCAGGAACACCAGCTCGTCGTCGACCGTGGCCTTGTCGAAGTCCGCCGCGAACGGCTCAAGGCCGAAGCGGCCCTTGATGCGCAGCCTGAACAGGGCGTCGCCCGGCGCCGGCCACACCTCGATGCACTGCCGGATCTCGTAGCGCGCCGGAAAGCCCTGCACCTGGAAGGTGTACAGCTCCGGCGGAATGCCGGGCTGCAGCGCGTACCACACGCCGGCATGCTCCACCCCCACCCAGCTCACCTTGTAGGGGTCCAGCCCTTTCGGGCAGAAGGTGGTGTCCAGCGCCGGCAGGTCGTAATGGCGCTTGCCCTGCACCATGTTCCACGTGAACACGCGCTCGGTGCGCAGCGCGTCGTAGCGCCGGAACAGGTACTTCTGCGCGCCGGCCAGGAAACTGTCCAGCAGCGCCTTCATGCCGGACGGGTAGGTCACGACCTCCGGCAGCGTGGCCAGGTTCGCGGCAAAGCCCAGCCGCGTCGCCAGTTCCTGCCGCAGGTCGGCCAGCGTGCGGTGGGTGTTGTCGTCGCACGCGCAGTTGAAGGGGTCGGTGGCAGGCGGTGGAATGGCCATGGCGGTTCTGCGTCCTCCGTCTGTGCATCAAGAAGGCGCCGCCGGAACCCCGGCGGCGCAAGACCGCCCCGTGTCGAACACCCTCAGGCGGCGGCGTCCTGCGCCGGCGCGGCCGCAGCTCTCGCAGCCTTCGCCGCCCGGCCGTCCACCACGTTGGCCTCGATCGCGCGCTGCACCTGCTCGAAGCCACCCGGATAGGCACCCAGCACCGGGTCGGCGTTGCGCCGTGCGTACACGCCGCGCAGCCGCTCGAACTCGTCCTGCACGCTTTCGATCACGCGCGGCGCCAGCTCGCGCACCACCCGCACCGCTCCCTGCCCGTGCGCGGCCTCGAGGATCGGCACCTCGTGCGCGAACACCGCGGTGGCGATGTGTTCCATGTCGCGGTCGATCAGCACCGCCACCGTCTTGACGGACAGGCTCATCACGGGCCTCCCAGCAGGTAGGCGGAGACGGTGCCGGCGGTGCCTGCCGCGGTGACGTTCAGGCGCATCCAGGCCTGCACCGTCACGTCCTGCAGGACGGCCGGACCCTGTGTGGTCACGGTCAGCAGGTCGGTGTAGGCGACGCCATCATCGGAGCCCTGCACCTTGGCGGTGAACGCGCCGGTGCCACCCTCGGTGTCGAGGATGATGGTGGTGTTGGTGCCGGGCAGGAACGGCGTGGTCTTGGGCCGCACGGCAGCCTGCGCGGCGGCGGCTGCCAGCGACACGCCGGAGCCGAGAACGAGGGTTTTCATGGTGAACCTCCAGGCGGATGAGTGCTGCGGAGAAATGGCCGTCCCTGGCCCCCGCCGCACAAGGAGTTGTCCGGGTCAGGCGATCGCCAGCACCGCGTTGCTGCTGCGCTTGTTGCAGGTCAGGCGATACTTGCTGGTCATGCCCCAGAAGTGCACGTAGCGGTCGTACAGCCGCTCCGGCTTGCGGTTGACCATCCAGTGCCCGGACACCGGGCGCAGCACGATGCTGCGGCTGTTGAGGAAGTAGCAGCGCTTCGACCACGGCGTCGCCGGCGCGTACAGCTGGTCCAGCACGTCGAAGCTGGGATCCCACGCGATCTGCAGCCCCTTGAAGTACAGGTTGCTGATCGAGGCGTCCACGCTCACGCCGCCCTTCTCGTTGCCGCCGCCCATGATCTGGCGGTTGATGGTCTGGCCCGCCGCGTTGCGGTAGGCGTCGCAGAACGCGCTGCCGGCCACGATGAAGTCGGGCTTCATCTTTCCGTAGCGGATGGTGTTCCGCCAGGCCTGCTCCATCTGGTCGACCATGTTGGCGCCGGTCAGCGCGGTGCGCGCGTCATTGCGCCACCACGGGTACTGCGCGGCATCCAGGCCGCCCACCGAGCCCACGGCCGGCGTCAGCGAAACGATGTGGTCGATGCCGGGACAGGCCTTGGCCGACTGCGAGCCGTCCAGCAGCAGCTCCTCGTTGAGCTTTTCCTGCACGCCCATCTTCAGGGCGTTGTAGTTGGTCTTCAGCAGGTTGGTCAGCTGCAGCTTCTCGGCACCGGTGGCCACGGCCTCGCGGTCGTCAGTCAGGATGATGCCGTTGGCGGAAAGGGTGTCCTCGTCGAGTCCGAAGCCGTCATGGAAGTTGTACCAGGCGTACTTGGCCTGCCGCACGGTGTCGCGCTGGTTGTAGCTCACCTGGTCGGCGCCGAAGTAGTTCTGGTAGTTGTTGTCGTTGGCGATGTACACCTGCTCGGTGTAGAACTGGTTGCCGCCGGGCGCCTCCTGCTTGTGGGAGGCGAGCCAGACAAACGTCGGGCGCTCGGTGTTGACCTGGTCCACCGGGTCGTTGCGGCGGAACACGTCCAGCTGGTAGTTGCTGCCGGTCTGCAGCTGCTGCGCGTTGAAAGGCATGTCGATGTCCTCGAAGTGATCGGATGAACTCGATCCACGTCGAGGGGCGCGACGCCTCTTACATGCGCTACCGGACGCGACTCCGGCTTACTGGCTCACGTGGTGCGCGGACCGCGGCGATCCTCCGCGGCGGCCCGGCCGCACCATCAGCATGCGCGTGTCGTTTGCTGGATCAAGCCCCGCCGTTGGCGGCGGCGATGCCTGCTTCCAGCGCTTCCATCGGGTCGGTGTACTCGGCGCGCTGCATCGGCGCGCGCAGGCCGCCCGCCGGGCGCAGCGGCACATGGCCCACCGGTGCGCGCGGCGCGGGTGCCGGCGCCGGCGCCGCGGGCAGCGCGGGGATTTCCGCATAGGCGGCGCGCACCTCGTCCAGCCAGCGCTCGGGTGGCATCGTCTCGCGGATGCGCCTGAGCACCGGCATCAGGAACGGCAGCTTGCGCTCGTAGTCCGGATCCGCCGCGCGCAGCTGCTCGCCCAGCTGGTTCAGTCCGGTGCGGGCCGTGTCCAGCGCGCGCTGCTGCTCGGCCTGCTGCCGGTCATGCTGCGTGCGCGTCGCCTGCAGGCGCACCGTCTGCCGCGCCTGGGCCAGTTCCACCGCGTGCCTGCGCGTCATGTCGCCCGCCTCCACCGCCTCGACCAGGTCCGGGTGTTCGCTGAGCGGGTCGTGGATGCCGGGCGCCTCGCGGCCCAGCGCCTTGGCCAGCGTCTGCAGTTCCGCCTGCATCACGTCGTAGGCCTTGGCCAGCGCCTCGGGCGTGCCGGCGTTGACCATGCGCAGGTAGTCCATCGCCATGCCCATCTGCTGCGGGTTCGCGCCGGTGGACAGCACCATGCCTTCCCACTCGTCGGCCGCCTTCGCGCGCTCGATCACGCGCGGCAGGTCGGCCGCATCCTTGATCCCGGCCTTCTCCATCGCCGCCCGGAGCGGCCGCAGTTCGGCCAGCTCGCCGTGCATGGCGCGGAAGCGCTCCGCGGCCTTGGTCTTCAGCCCGAGTGAGCCGATTTCCTGCTCCGCGTCCTGCCGCTGCTGCGTCTTGACGGCCTCCGCCGCAGCGGCCTGATCCTCCGGCTTCGATGGCGCGGCGTCACCGGGCTTGCCGCCCGCGTCGCCGGGCGCAGGCGCCCGGTCCTGCGCGTCCGCGTCGATCCGCTTCGGCGGCTGCGTGTTGGCGGACGCCGTGTCCGCCGGCTCCGTGCCGGTCCCGGCGCCGGCATCGGCAATGCCGCGGTCCAGCGCCTCGGCCAGCTGGGCATCGAGGGTCGGCGGCGGTGTCCCGGCGGGCGCGGTGTCCGGTACGGGCGGCGGGGTGCCGGAAGCCGGCGCACTGGTGGCGCTGCCGGCGGCGTGCTGATCGGTCTGCGTGGTCATCGCTGTAGTCCTCGTTTACGGGCTGCCGTTTCCGGCCGGGGTCATCGGTGGCTGCGGCGCCGGCGGCGGCACCTGCCCCGCGGCTATTGCGCCGGGCGGCACGGCCGGCGGCGGCGGCGGCGCCACAGGCAGGGGCTGCTGCGCGCCTTCGCGCGGGATGAAGCGGTCCGGGTCGGCGTGGTCGCCGGCGCGCGCGAAGGTCTCGCGCAGCAGCGCCTCGGCGCGGTCGGCCATGTCGTCCGGCGTCGATTGCCGCAGCGCGCCGATGGTCTGGATGCCCTGCTGCAGCAGCGGCAGCAGCGTGGCCCAGGCCTGGCGGTCGGCCGTGGTGTTGGGCTTGCCCGAGCTGCCGGCGCGGATCGTCACGCCCACCAGCGCCGGCAGGTCGTCCACGGTCATCCCCTCCGGCCAGAAGGCGTCATCGCCCGCGATGGCGCGCACGTCGCCGGCATCCATCTGCAGCAGCGCCACCTCGGCGGTGTACTGCGCCAGCTCGCCCAGCGCGTCCTCCAGCACGTCGCGCATCGCGCCGGTGCGCGCGTGGAACCCGGTCTGCTGGATCTGCGCCTCGGTGGCGGTCTTGGCCGTCTGGATCGACTGTGACAGCGCCTCCTGAATGCCCCAGATGCGCTCCATCTCGCCCATGATGCTCTGCGTCTCGTACAGCATCGGGTCCAGCTGCGCGTAGGTCACAGGCGCGAACAGCGTGCGGATGTCAGCACCTGGCTGGATCGGGTCCACGCCCACCATTTCCTGCGTCACGGCGCTTTCGACGCGGCGCGCGTCCTCCGGGCTCAGCAGTCCGCGGTTGAACACCGTCTTGGGCCGGGTGCGCCGGCGGTGCTCCGCAAACGCGCTGCGCACGCGGCTGTACTCGTCCTGCAGCTTGTGGCTGCGCCACACCAGCGACTGCGGGTGCCGCTCGCCGTCAATCTCGCCGATCGCCAGCTGGAAGAACGGATAGAACCGCGTCGCCGCGTCCGGCGCGTAGGGCCTGCGCACCCAGCGGTCGATGCCCTCGACCGCGGTCAGCACCGCGTTGGCGTCGCGGTCCCAGATTTCCTCGACGCGCACGTAGTCGAAGCCGTCGCCCCCTTGCGGCTGCGGCCCGCCGCTCGCGGCCGACTCGTAGCCGTCGGCATCCTCCGGCCGCACGTCGTCGGCATCCATCGCCGTGTCCTTGCCGTGCGCGGTCTGCGGCTTGCGCATGCGCCAGCGCGCCGCCTTCACCATGTCCTGCTGCGGCAGCCCGAACTGCGCCTGCGCGTCCTCCGCGCGCAGGAAGGCGCGGTGCACGATCCACGGCGCGTCCAGGTACTCGGCCAGCAGCACGCCCGGCGCCACCTGCACGTCCTCGGCCTGCACCAGGTCGATCACGAAGCCGCGCGCGACGACGCGCTCCACCCTGGTCTCCAGGCTGGCCAGCACGCGCTGGTATTCGGCCTGCTTGGCGTCGCAGTCCGCCTGCCCGGGCTCATCCTGCAGCTGCTCGCGCAGCGCGGCCACGCGGCGGATGTTGTCCTGCAGGTCGGCGATCTGCTGCTGCGTGATCGGGTCCGGCGCCGTGCGTGTCTGCCAGGTGGCCTTGAGCCAGCCGGTGCCGATGGTCAGCGCTGAGCGCACCCAGCGCTTGGCGTGCCGCTTCATGCGGCCGTCCCGCCACAGCCGCGACACGACAATGGCCAGCGTGTCGGCGAACGCCTTGTTGTCGCGCTGCCGCTGCTCGTAGCGGGCGCGCAGCCCCTCGAAGCGCGCGCGCGCGGCCGCGGGGTCGGGCCCGGCACCGCCCGCCGCGTCCTCCGCCGTGTCGCGCAGCGCCTCCATGTCCGGCGGCTCGGCGCTGGGCGCCGTAGTCACGTCCACGTCGGGATCCTGCGCGTACAGGAACGCCACCAGGATGTCGACGAACGTGCCGATCAGGTTGGTGTCCACCTCGAAGCCGCTGTCGCCACGCGCATAGCGGCGGTCGCGCGCGTACTGCTTGCGCGCCTCGGCATCGAACTTCCGCGCCTCCTCGATGCGGCGCATCCACGCCTGCACGTCGGCCTTCTCGCGCTCGCGCGCGCGGCCGGCGTCATCCGGCGCGTTGGCCGCGGCGATGCCGGCGTCCAGCGCCTGTTCCGGTGTCGCCCGGGTCGGGTCCATGATGCGGTCCTCAGCGGTAGTAGCGTTCGCGCGCGGCGCGGCCGGCCTCATCGGGCTGCCGGTCGAACCACTCCTCGGTAAAGGGTTGCGGGGCGCGGTTGACCTTCGGCACCGGCACCCGCGCGTTGCTCAGGCGGTCCAGCGCGCGGCCGATCAGGCCGCACACGTCCACCGCGTCATTCGGCGCGCCCGGCGTCGGGAACGCCACCATCTGCTCGAGCAGCCGCTGCGCCCACGCCCTGCCGCGCGGCAGGTGCACGCGGCCGGCCTCGCAGTACGCACGGAACGACTGCGCGCGGGCGGTCTTGTCGCCCACGGTCGGCAGCAGCTCGCGCGCGCAGCGCACCCGCCGCTCGGCCATCGCGCGCTCGATCGCCGGGCCGATGGACGCCTCGATCACGCCGCGCTCGCCGTACCACACCAGCGCCGGCCCGTGCTGGTCCAGCAGCGCCAGCGCCGCGCGGATCGTGGTGTCGGTCGCCTCGCGCCCGCTCCACCAGTCCAGCGCCCACAGGTCGCCCTCCGCGCACACGCCCCACACACCGTGCTCGGTCCAGTCGCCGGCACCGGCGGTCACGGCGAAATCGCTGGCCATGTAGCGCGACAGGTGCGCGGGCAGCTCATCCGCGTCGTACCAGCGGATCCACTCGCGGCGGAACAGCGTGCCGGATGCCACCACCGGCGTCTGCTGGTACAGCGCCTGCCAGGTGCGGCGCGCGGTCGGCGCCGGGCTGTCCTCCACCAGCCGCCAGTGCGCAGCGTCGAACCACTCCGGCCACAGGTACTCGCCCGGCCTGCGCCCCACCGGGTCATCCTCGCGGTCGGCGCGCGCGGGAATGCGCAGCACCTCCCACACCATGCCGTCGCGGCAGCGCACCGGCCCGCTGCGCCCGTCGTAGTCCTCCGGCAGGATCATCCCGGCCAGGTCGTTGACGGCCCAGCGGGTCATCATCAGCACCGTCCAGCCGCCCGGCACCAGCCGCGTCTGCAGGTCGTCCTGGTAGGCGTCCAGCGTCTTGAGGCGCACCGCCTCGGACTCGGCTTCCTCGCGGCCCGCCACCGGATCGTCGATCACCAGCCCGTCGGCGCGGTTGCCCGTGATGCCGGCGAGGATGCCGGCCGCCATCAGCTCGCTGCCGCTGGTCAGTGCCCAGGCTTCGACCGCCGACTGGTCCTTGGGCAGTTCCGCGCCGAAGATCCCGCGGTACACCGGGCTGCGGCAGATCTGCCGCGCGCGCCGGCTCTGCTTGGCCGCGATCTGCGTGGCGTAGCTGGACAGGATCACGCGCGCGCCGGGCCGCGCGCCCATGAACCACGTCGGCGCCACCACGCTGGCATAGCTCGACTTGGCCGAGCCGGGCGGCGCGAAGATCATCAGCCGCCCGTAGCGCGTCGTCATGCAACGCTGCAGCGCGCGCAGGATCACGCGATGGTGCAGCGCCAGCGGGCTCTCGACCGGCGTGAACATCCAGGCGTCCGGGTCGGCGCTCACCGGGCGCCCGGGCACATCCACGGCCTGCGCATAGTCCTCCAGGCTCACCCGCGCACGCCGCCGGCGCAGCAGCTCGGCCGCGGCCGCCGCCTGCACGTGGTCCACCACACGCGCCGCCACGGCGCTCATGGCCTCGCCTTGGCCCCGGACAGCGCCAGCGCCAGCAGCTGCTCGTCGGTCAGCTCGCGCAGGCTGCGCGTCTCGATCGGGCCGCCGTCCTCGCCGCTGATCGGCTGCGTCGGCCTGCCCCAGCCGCGGTCCAGCAGCAGCTCGGCCGCGCGCACCCGTGCGGCTGCGGGCTCGTCCCCGTCGCGCATGATGCCGGCCAGCGTCGTGACCGCAGCCCTGGTATGCGCACGCGCCAGCTTGCGCACGTGGCCCAGGTCCGCACGCCTGCCCGAGGGGTTGCCGCTCTGGCCCTTGCGGAACGGCCGCCCCGGGCCTCGCCCGCGCGGCCTCGCTGTGGGTGTCCTGGCGTCCGTCATGGCGCCCAGCGTGGCAGGCGCGGGCGCTGGATCAAGCCACGCGGCTGGCGCTGGCGAACTCCGCCATCAGGTCTTCCGCCACACGGGCCTCGACCAGGTCGCTGCGCGCACGGGTGTACACCCCCACCAGCAGGTCGATGCGCGAGCGCAGCAGGCCGGGCAGCGCGCTGTGCCCGTCCCCCAGCACGTACACGCCGATGCGCCCGCTGCCGTGTGTCGATGCGCCCGTGCGGCAGGCCAGGCAGTCCACCGGCGCCGCGAACACATAGGCCCGCGCATCGCACGCGCGCAGCAGCCAGCCCATGCGCCGTGCGACGGCTGCGGCCGCGATCGCCGCGCCGGCTTCGGATCGTTCCACCGTGGCAACGGGCGCACTGTCGCGCGTACGGCGATGGGCGTGGCGGTTGTAGGTGCGCGCGGTCATGCCCCGTCCTCCATCATCGCGACATGGATCACGGCACCCACGAAATCCACGCCGCCGGGGCCGTCGAAGGCGTACACCTTGGCCAAGCGGGTGAACTCCACCACGCGCGCATCGTCGGCGATCAGCCCCGCATCCGTGAGCGCGTCCATGGTGGACCGCAGCAGCTTGTCCAGGTCCGGCTTGCGGTCGGGATGCCTGCGCGACCTCGGCGCGCTGGCCGGGCGCGGCAGCGCGAACACCATCCGTACCGACAGCGGCCCATCCAGCGGCCGCGTGATGCGCTGCGCGCGCATGGTCTCGATCGCGGCCCACTTCACCGCCTCGCGCCATGGCGCCACGCGCTTGCTCGACTCGATCATCACGCCGCGGCCCACGTGGCGCTTGCTGCCCTGTGGCGCCGGCAGGCCGTGCACGTGGAAGTAGCACTCGCGCGCGCTCATGCCGCCACCCCCCGCAGTTCCGCCTCGATCCGCGCCAGATGCGCGCGCGCCTGCTCGGTCGTCGCGGGCGGCTTGCGCTCTGGCTGCTGCTGGCTGATCGCTGCCAGCGGTTCGTCCGGCAGCGGCTCGCCGCGCATCACCGCCTCGCGGGTCAGCTCGTAGGCCTCGCGCAGCATGCGGTCGGCGCGGTCGGCGTCTGCGCGCTGGTAGGCCCACCCGTCCAGCCGCGACCACACCGCGCGGGTGAACGCGCTCACTGCCGGCGCACCGGGCCGCACTTCGGCGCGCACTACGGCCAGCGCCGGGATGCCGAGCGCCAGTGCGCGGAACTCCGGCAGCGTCGGCGGCCACGGCTCGCCGCTTGCCAGACAGCGGTCGATGCCCTCGCCGATCTGCACCGGCGTCAGCCCGGCCAGCCCGCGCGCCCAGGTGTCGCCGGCCACGGTCAGCGTGCCCTCGCGTTCGGGCGCCTCGCCGTAGGCACTGGCCCAGCGGTGGCCGTAGATCGCGGCCATGCGCTCCCACAGGCGGCGCAGCCAGCGCACATCAGGCCGGGAGTCGCTGCAGGACGGGATGCTCGATGACGTTGCCGGCACGGTGCTCGCGGTCGTCGTCGCGCTCGTCGGCTTCGCGGTTGATGCGCTCGACGCGCTCGCACAGGCTCTCGCGGCGGCCGCCGCTGCGTGCAGGGGTCTGCTCATGGTCACGGTCTCGGGTGAGGGGAAACAGCCCGCGCCAGCCGCGCAGGGCGGATTGCTCGAGCACGGCGCCGGGGTCGTCGCCGGCGTCGCGCAGCCGGGCCAGCGCGGCGATCGCCAGCGTCCTGGCCTTGGGCGTCAGCGGCGCGCGGATGGCGCGGCGCGCCTCGATCCACGCCGCCCACGCCGCGCCGGGGATCCAGTCGGGCAGCGCGTTGCCGGTGTCGTGCGGCGGTGCCTTGGCGCGCCGTGGCGCCTTGGCCCGCGGCGGGTCGACGGGTGGCGGAGCGGCGGCCTGCGGCGGCTCCGGTGGCGGGTCAGTGGACGGCGATGGGGGCCGTGCGTCCAGCGCGGCCCACGGGTCGGCGGGCGGCACTGCCGGCTTTGGCGGCGCCGTGTCCGCTGACGGAACCCCGCCCGCGTCAGCGGGGGGGTGGAGTTCCCGAAGGGAACGAGGGGGGGTTATGGTGTCTGGTGTCTGGTGAGCATTGCCTTCGCTGCGCGTCCGCAATGCGTCCGCATCCTGATCCGATGCGTTCGCATCCACCGGCTGATGCGCAGGCAGTGCGTCCGCACCGGTTCCGCAGTTGCCGCCGGACGGCTTCCAGCGTGCGTTCGCACTGCGCCGCGCCTTCTCCTGTTTGTCCCTGTAGCGCGAGATCTCGGCGTCCGCGCGCGCATTGCGCCAGGCGCCATCGACCAGCTTGAAAAACTCGCCCAGCACCGCGTCCACCGCCGCGCGCTCGTCCTGGGCGCGGGCGCGCGCCACGCGGTGCGCCTGTTCGGCGGGGATGGGCTGTTCGGTCGCGTAGTAGCGGTCCAGCAGCAGCGTGTACACGCCGTGCTCCAGCACGGAAAGGTGCGCCGTGTCGCGCGCGTAATCACCCAGGTGGCGCTCGTAGTAGTTCATGGGGCCGGCCACCACGTACACGCGGGGCGCGCGCTGACATCACACAGACGGATCGATCCGCGGCGGATTCGCCCAGCGAATGCGCACTCGGGAAGGCGTCGCGCAAGCTCATAGCGATCAATGCCTGTTTCCTGCGCGAGCTCGGCACTTGTGAGCCCGGGGAAGGACTCGACCGCCGCATGGGCGTGATCCTGCTGCGATGCTCGCCTGCCGCTGCGCGTGATGCGTTCGGCAGCAAGATGCGACGACTCGGGATCGGTGCGACGCGCGGCTGGCGCGTCACGGTTGCCGCGCTGGAGCGCTCCGCAACCGGCCGGGATCGCGTTGGCCATCATTCCCCGTTCCTCCCTTGTGCTCCGCCCGCCGTCCACTCCAGTCCCTCGGTGGCCAGCAGGCGCGGCAGTAGGCTGGCCGTTCGCATTTCCACGGCGGCCCAGCGATGCAGCACGTCACGGACGATTTCGGAGTGGTCCAGCCCGGATGCCCTGGCGCGCGCCTGCAGCACACACCAGGTTTCAGGTGTCACCTTCGCGCGCAGGTCCTTGAGCGGCAGCGACATGGCTCAGGCGGCCTCGCGCTGCCCCGGGAGACGCACGCGGTAGCCCAGCACCCCGCCCCGTGCGTCGCGCTCCCAGATCACGTCGGGGCGCATTTCCTCGCAGAGGACAGCTCCGCCCGTGGCGGCTTCGATGGGTGGGCAGCGGCCCAGTGGCACACGGCGTCCGCGCCAGCCGGAGGCCATCTGCCACAGGTAATCGGGCGACGTGTCGAGCGCTTCCGCGAGCGCGCGCCGGCGGCCTTGATCAGAGATGAATTCAATGAGCGTCATGACGCGCAGCATGCTAGACACGTCTAGCAACACTGTCAAGCACAAAGCTAGCGCGACGGCTGCTAGCGCCGAGCTAGACTGCAGACCCATGCAGTCAATGCGCGATACCCGGCGGAACAACCTCGCGGCGCTGGTCACCCAGACCGGCGGGCAAGCCGCGCTGGCCGCACGCCTTGGGCGCGATCGCAACCAGGTCTACCAGTGGCAGCTTCCCGTCGAATCGAAAGCCAGCCGCGGCATCGGCGATCGCGTCGCGCGTGAGATCGAGCGGCTGCTCGGTCTGCCGCCCGGATGGATGGACACCGACCACGCCGCCGCGCAGGCGCAAGTGCCATCCGCCACAGCCATGACTGACGGCACAGCACACGCAACCGCGGTCCGCGTCGCAGCCGACGAGCTGGAACCCGGCTACGTTCGCCTGCCCTTGATGGACGCACACGTCGCCGCAGGCATGGCCATTCACAACCCGCAGTTCACGGGCGAAGTCGTCGCCCACGTCGATGTCCTCAAGGACTGGGCCGACCGCGAGCTGCGCGCGCCCATCGGGTCGATCCGCGTCATCACCGCGCGCGGCGATTCCATGGTGCCCGATGTGCAGGACGGCGACGTGCTGTTCGTGGACACCGGCATCACCCGCTACGTGAGCGACGCCATCTACGTCATCACCTACGCCGGCCGCCCGATGGTCAAGCGCCTGCAGGCGCGGCGCGACGGCAGCGTGCTCATCCGCAGCAGCAATCCTGCCTACGAGCCGGAGATCGTGCCGGCCGACGAGGTGGACCAGCTGCACGTCGCCGGTCGCGTGCTGGCGGCGTGGACGCTGCGGCGCTTCTGAGCCGAGGCCGGACTCAATCAGCAACAAATTGTGCGATCAAGCAAGCGCACGCGCACGTTCAAAATTACGAATAACATATATCAGCCTGCCATACTCTTTATCTCCAAGTGATGTGCGCACGAGACCCATCACTTTTCCTCTTTTTCTCAGTGTGGAAATGCAATGGCAAAACATTGGCTTTCTTGCCAAATGCAGCGTCCAAGCATCTTCGACAAAGGCGGCCCACCACATATCCACGTTCAGTTTTTCGGCCTCGGCCCTCATTATTTTATTGTAGAGATCGGCCAAGTAAATCCACTGTGACGAATATCTTGAATAAAATGACAGATAGCACGCGCCCCAAATGGCGCCGAGCCAGTTGATATGCTTATGGATGATGCCTCTGATTATTGACGGCTCAGGCCGGAAAGAAATAACAGCATTATGCCCAGTAAAATAAAGAAGCATTAATGCCATCGCAAACAGTTCAATCGCAACAATAATTGACCTGGCCAGCACTACGGCCCCACCGTTTGCAACACACTTCAGAACAGCCTCTCCTGTAATTATCGAAAACGCTGTTCGCACAATCCTCATGACATTTCCCCCAATGGGCTGCTCCATCCGGGTTTTCAGCAGCTTTGCCTTCTGGATACCAGGCCCATGAACGCCGTGATCGGCATGATCCATTGCCTTTGACCATCACTGTAGGTATCCAGAAGCGATCTTGGCAGCACAAGCACGACGTTCTTAACCTTCATTTCTTCGGTCTGGTTTTCACTTATTCCCGGCTCCAGGGTCAACAGGTGCTTCGGGCTGATGCGATCAGCCTCGGCGAGAATCTGCCTCCACCGCTCCTTGCACGAGGACTTCACGCCCAGCATCGTCAGGCGCGTTGCCGGAAACTCTGGCGAGTGGTACTCGGCTTCACCCGGAAACAGGAAGTCGGGTTTTGACCTGCCCTCGGTCCTCGGTGTCCTGCTGAAACGCAGTCCGTGCGCGGTGAACAGGTGCTCGAGGTGGTTTTCCAGCGCGCTGCCGGCACGGGACTTCCGCCGGTTCTGCACGCTCAGCGAGAACCGGATGAACCCGTCCACGTCGTCGCTGAAACCCCGGCGCAGCCGGTCCCCGATGATGTGCCGCTCCAGCGTGCGGAACAGCACTTCCTCGCGCGTGATCCACGCAAGGATCGCCTCGTCCGGATCATCATCAGCTGCCACGCCGCGCACGCTTGAGCGGGCGAACGCCGAGAACTCCCGCGTCGAGGGGAAGCTGCCGTTGAACTTCCGCAGCATGGTGTCGAGCAGGTTCTCATCGGTCTCCTCGATCTCGACGCCGATCTGCTCGAGGATGTAACGCGAGGCGAACTCGAGGCGCGTCTGGTCGCTTTCGAGCTCGCCCTTGACCGAGAAGCCCGGATGGCCTGCTTCAGAAAGCCCGAACAGCCACAGGATCTGCCGCTCCATGGTCGATCCCTGCTCCGCCACGATTACCAGCATCGAGTCATCCGGACGCCTGGCGATCACCAGCAGGTCGCCCTCGCTTGCGCTCGTGCTCACCCCGGTGTCCGTGAAATACAGGCGGTACTCCGAGCGCGTTGGATGGTTCTCGCGCGCGTCGTACCACGTCAGCCTTCCCGTGTCTGAAACCGGTTCGGGGTCGTCGTCGTTGAGATACACGAACCGCGCATCGAACGTGCGGCGCCCGGCGCCGAGCATGGCCTTCAGCGCGTTCACGCCGTCGAACTCATGCTGGTTCGAGCGATGCCTCAGTGCTTCCACCGCGCTCAGGCGCTTGGACGCCACGGCAGTGAAATACTGCGAGAGATAGCCCTTTCTCATCCCCTGATCCCGATGGCCGCCGTGCGGCCCTCCATCCAGACGGACAGCTTTGCGGTCACGCCGGCCAATCCATCCATACCCTTGCCGCGCACCGCACATTCCCACACGGTAGCCACCCGCCACCCCGCCTTCCGCAGCCTGGCGCCCGCCTCGATGTCGCGTTCCCGGTTCCGCGCGATCTTTGCTTCCCAGAACGGCCTGTTCGTCAATGGAATGCGGAACAGGGCGCAGTCGTGCCCATGCCAGAAACACCCGTGCACGAATATCGCCACCCTGCGACCGGCAAGCACGATGTCGGGCCGCCCGGGCAGCCTGCCGACATTGATGCGGTAACGGTAGCCGCGCGCGAAGAGCGCCTTCCTCACGGCAACCTCGATCCGCGTGTCCCGGCTGCGGATCCGCGCCATCAGGCGGCTGCGGGCTCCGCGGTCGAGGATGTCAGCCATCAGAACAGCGCAGGCTGCACCGGCGAGGATTCCGCCGCGGAGGCCTTCGCCTCGAGAATCCACGGGCGCATCAGCTCCGCCGCGTGGCACATCAACGGCACCACCACGGAGTTGCCGAACTGCTTGTAGGCACGGGTATCGGAAACCGGGATGCGGAAGCTGTCCGGGAATCCCATCAGGCGCGCGCACTCCCGCGGCGTGAGCCGGCGCGGATTCCTTCTCCTGCCACGCGAGACCAGAATCTCCGATCCGTCCTTGTAGTAGCGCGCCGAGAGGGTGCGTGCGATGTCATCCGGTCCAACCACCGTGCATCCGAAACCGTTGCCCTTGGCACGGTGCTTCTCGGCGTAGGACTGCAGGTAGCCCCAGAGCCGGTCAGTCAGCACGTACTTCGGCTGCACGCGCCCCCTGCGGTCCAGGTAGCGGCCCTCATCGACATCGGTCTCGGTGCCGTCCTCCCGGTGCAGGATGTCGCCCAGCCTGGGCCCACCGCGGCCCGTGGCACGCACTCGCGAGGCGTTCCAGTCAAATCCGGCCGGGTTGCGGAATCCTGCGATCAGGATGCGCTCTCGATGCTGTGGCACGAAGTGGCCGCCGTCGATCACGCGCCAGTGCACCGAGTAGCCCAGCTCGCGCTGCAGGGTGTCAAGGATCACGCGGAACGTGTTGCCGTGGTCATGCGAAACAAGGTTCTTCACGTTCTCGAGCAGGAATGCCGCGGGCCGCTTGGCGGCAATGATGCGCGCCACATCGAAAAACAGCGTGCCCTGCGTCGTGCACTCGAACCCGTGCGGCCGACCGAGTGCATTCTTCTTCGACACCCCGGCGATGCTGAAAGGCTGGCACGGGAACCCGGCCAGCAGCACGTCATGGTCCGGAATGTCGCCGGGCCCGACCTTGGTGATGTCCCCCGCGATCAGGTGATCGGCGCCACCGAAATTCGCGGCGTAGGTGCGCTGTGCGTAGGTGTCCCATTCGCTGGTGAACACGCATCTGCCGCCCGCCGCCTCGAAGCCGAGCCGGATGCCGCCGATGCCGGCAAACAGGTCGACGAAGGTGAAATCCCCGACCCCGCCTTGGCGCGGCCTGGCGCAGATTTCCCGCAGCGCAGGCAGCACAGCCATGGGAATGGGCGACTGGCCCGACTCCCACCGGGCGATCTGGCGCGCGTTGTAGTCAAGCAGGCCGGCCAGTTCCCGCTGCGAGTAAAGCACTCTGGCGCGTGCAAGCACGTGCCCAGCCGCAGCGCGATCAGCTGTTTCCATCACAGCCTCCGGGAACCAATGTTGACATTCTGTCGCCTTCTGTTCCCTGCAGTCAACCGCGGCGCGCACCAGCAGCCAAGGGTGCAGGGTGCGGCTTCCGGCGCCGCTGAAGGCTACATTCCGCTCGCACCCGGGTACGTGTTCCCCACCCGCCTCGACCTCATCAGGTAAGCCGTCCACACCGCGGCAATCAGCAGCCCGCGCAGCAGCCCGGCCACGACTTCCCCGCCCGCGGCCCTCGCCGCTGAATCCCCGAACGCGGCCGCTATCGCGCCAAGGTTGCCCAGCTGCGACAGCAGCGGCGTGGCGAACAGCACCGCCACCGCCACCCGCACCGACACGCGGCGGAACACGCGCAGCAGCATGAAGCCAGCTGCCCAGCGCAGCAGCACCGTCACCGCAAAGACTACCCACGCCACCGTTTCATAGCTGGCCCAGCGGCTGGCCAGTGCCGTGCCGGCCATGTTCTGCCTGGCGCTGGCGAAGTCCCCCACCTGCTGCACCAGTTCCAGCGCCGGGCCCAGCGCACACAGCGCCAGCACGAAGAACGCCAGCCAGCCGCGCACGCCACGCAGTTCCTTCCGGTCCATCGGGCACCCCCGCTCGGGCAGACATTACGGATCGTAATGGCGCCGCTGCGCCTGCACGTCTAGCTTACTGCTTGACGTGCGTCTAGCTTTTGTCTAGCATAAAAGCTCGACAGCAGGAGACGCCGCCATGCTCAACCCCACCATCGCCGAAGCCCTGTCCCCCTTCGCCCCGCCCGGCAGCGCCTGCGTCACCGGCGCACGCGAGCTGGCCGTGCGCCGCATCGTGCGCAATGCGGGCTTCGCCCTCGGCCTGTCCCGGGCCGCCATCGAGGCCGCGCAGAAGCGTGCGGTGCGGCTGCTGGCCGGGGGCGCCAGCGCCCACCGCGCCTGCGACGCCGCCCTGCGCGAGGCGCTGGCGCAGCGGCGCGACAGCCGCGACCTGCCGCCGGCCGCATGAGGACGCCGCGATGACCACCCTCTGCATCGCCGATCTGCCGCGCGCCGAGCGCTCGCGGCTGGAAGTCCTGCGCGACGCGGCCATCGGGCGCCGTCTGGCACGCGCCGGCATGCGCATCAGCCGCAGCGACCGCGTGCCGGAGCCGTGGGAACGGCTCGCGCGGTACTACGCCGCCGCAACCGGCAAGCGCTACGCACTCATCACCGCCATGCGTCCCGGCTTCGTCGGGTCCATGCCAGCACCCCCGCGCGAGCCCGGCGCGCACGGCCGTGGTCCCGCGGCCGTCAACTCCAACCCGTGCCTGCCGGGGTCTGGGCAGCAGGCTCCCATCCCCGCAGCCAACGCGGCCCTGGCCGCGCAGGAGGATTCGCCGTGAACGCCGTACCGATGCCCATCACACCCGAACTCCCGTCATTCGATCCGCGCGCACGCTTCCATGCCGAACGCCGCCTCGGCATCGGCGGCAGCGACGTCGCGCCCATCCTCGGCCTGTCGCCCTGGCGCACCGCGCTGGACGTGTACCTCGAGAAGACCGGCGAGGCCGAGCCACAGCACGACAGCGAGGCCATGCTGTGGGGCCGAGTGCTCGAACCGGTCATTCGCCGCCAGTACGCCGAGCGCACCGGGCGCACCGTGATGACCCCGGAGGCCATCACCTCTGAGCGCTACCCCTTCATGCGCGCCAACGCGGACGGCATCACCGACGATGGCCGCGTGCTGGAAATCAAGACGGCCCGCACGGCGGACGGCTGGGGCGAATCCGGCAGCGACGAGATCCCGCAGGCCTACCTGCTGCAGGTCCAGCACTACATGCTGGTCACGGCGCTGCCGGTGGCGGACGTGGCCGTGCTGATCGGCGGCAGCGACCTGCGCATCTACGAGGTGCCGGCCGACCGCGACATCCACGAAATCCTCATCGAGGCCGAGGCCCGTTTTTGGCAGCGCGTCGAGCAGCGCGAACCGCCGCCGGTCGTCACCTACGACGACGCGGTGCACCGCTACGGACACCACCCCGCGGCCGGCGCCGTGCTGGCCAGTGACGAGGCTGTGGCGTCCATCGATCGCCTGCGCGCCATCAAAGCCGAAATCGAGATGCTCGAATCCGAGCAGGCACTGCACAAGGCGGTCATCACCAAGGCGCTGGCCGACCGCGGTGACACCCTGATCCACGCCGGCAGGACGCTGGCCACATGGAAGCTGGCCAAGGCGCCGCAGCGCTTCGACACCAAGGCCTTCGCCGCTGCCCATCCGGACCTGCACGCGCAATTCCTCGTCACCGGCGAGCCCAGCCGCCGCCTGCTGATCAAGTAACCCGGAGCCATCCACATGAACGCAGCCATCGAATCCCCGCGCGCCATCGAGCGCGCACCCATCGCCGGCGCCAACCCGTTCGCCGGCGCGCCGGTCGCGGCGCGGCCCAGCAGCAACGCCGTCGCCGATGCCGGCATGCAGCGCGAGATCGCCGAGGTACAGGCCGCCATGGTCATCGCCAAACGCTTCCCGCGCGACCCCATCGCAGCCACCGAGCGCGTCCTCAACGCCTGCACGCGCCCGACGCTGGCGCGCGGCGCGCTGTACAGCTACGCGCGCGGCGGCACGGACGTCACCGGCCCCAGCATCCGGCTGGCCGAAACACTGGCGCAAGGCTGGGGCAACGTGCAGTTCGGCGTGCGCGAGCTGGAGCAGCGCAACGGCGAGAGCACCGTCGAGTCCTACGCATGGGATCTGGAAACCAACACCCGGCAGGTCAAGGTGTTCCAGGTCGGCCATGTCCTGCACACCAAGAGCGGCACGCGCCGCCTCACCGATCCGCGCGACATCTACGAGATGGTCGCCAACCAGGGCGCACGCCGGCTGCGCGCGTGCATCCTCGGCGTCATCCCCGGCGACGTGATCGAGGCCGCCGTCAAGCAGTGCGAGGCCACGCTGCACGCCGACGCCGACACCAGCCCCGAAGGCATCAAGAACCTGCTGGAAGCCTTCACGCCCATGGGCGTGACCAGGGAGCAGATCGAGGCCCGCATCCAGCGCCGCATCGACTCCATCCAGCCGGCGCAGGTGGCGCAGCTGCGCAAGATCTACACGTCCCTGCGCGACGGCATGAGCGCGCCGGCCGACTGGTTCGAGCCGGTCGAGGCGGCGGCACCCGCGCAGACGCCGGCGCGCGGCAACGCCGGCCTCAAGGCCTCGCTGGCGAAGCGCACTGCAACGCCTGCCGCGCCCGCGCCGGCGGCCGATGCCGGCAGCAGCGAGCCGTACCCCCTGGAACCGGAGCGCGACCCCCTGCAACTGGACAGCGGCGCGCCCGTCCTGCGCGATGGCGGTGAGGCAGATGATGTTGCCGCCGCGCCATCCAAGCACGAGGTGGCCGCCGACGCGGCGCCCCAGACGCGCCGCGAAGCCGCAGTACACGCAGCGGCGCAAGCTGCAAGCTCAGCAGCGCCCGTGGCGGCAGTGGCCGCTGCCGATCACGCTGCGCGCACACAGGTCGCAGGACCGCTGAGCGAAGCGCAGGCCGGCATCTTGACGGACTGGTTGTCGATGGCCGGCCTCTCGCATGCCGACGTGGAACAGGCGGTAGGCGGTCCGGTGACGCCCGCGAACTTCCGCGAAGCCTGCACCTGGTTGCGGCACGAGGGGCAGCGGCAGAAAAACCCATGATTCCGGTTTCTGGCGCAGCTCACCGTCCACAACCGCTTCCCACCGGAGAACCACACATGACCTTCGACCGTTTGCCCTTCATCATCGATCAAGACCCGGAGGCGCATCGCGCCCCGGCGGACGCGGAGCGCGCGGTCGCGCTCGCCGAGTCCTACCTGATCGAGTCCCAGCGCGACGCCCAGGACGCCGCGGACACGCTGGCCAAGCTCAAAGAGCAACGCCGCGCCATCGAGGACAAGCGCAAGCACCTGAAAGAACCCTATCTGGAAGGCGGGCGCCGGGTGGACGAGTTTTTTGCCGCGCCGCTGGAACGACTGGCGCACGCCATCCGCACCCTGGACGGAGCGATCGTAGGCTGGCATCGCGCCGAAACCGCGCGCATCGAGCGAGAGCGTCGAGCCGCCGAGGCGGAAGCGCGTGCTGCCGCCGAAGCGGCTGCCGCAAGAGCACGCGAGGCCGAGGCTGCAGCCGAGGCTGCCGCCGCGGTGGGCAATGAAGAACGGGCGCTTGAGATGGAGGCCAACTATCAGGAGGCCATGCAGGAAGCGCAGGCTGCGCTCGCGGCTCCGGCAGCCGTGCTGCAGCCGCTGCCCAAAGTCGAGGGTGCAACGATCCGCGGCACGTGGAAGGCGCGCCTGATCAACAAGGCTGCGCTGATCCGTGCCGCCGGCGCGCAGGAGCACCTGCACGGGCTGCTGCAGTTCGACACTGCGGCCGCGAACGCGATGGCGCGCGCCACCAAAGGCGCCACCAAGGTGCCCGGCATCGAGTTCTACCAGAGCGTCAGCACCACCACCCGGAGAACGACAGCATGAGCCGCGGTGTCAACAAGGTCATCCTCGTCGGCAACCTGGGCGCCGATCCCGAGAAGCGCACCACGCAGGGCGGCACCGTCATCACCAGCATCCGCGTGGCCACCAGCGAAAGCTGGAAGGACAAGGCCACCGGCGAGACGCAGGAGTGCACCGAGTGGCACCGCGTCAAGTTCTTCGGGCGGCTGGCCGAAGTCGCGGCCGAGTACCTGCGCAAAGGCGCGCAGGTGTACGTCGAAGGCTCGCTGCGCACCGACAAGTACACCGACAAGGACGGCATCGAGCGCTACAGCACCGACATCATCGCCGGCGAGATGCAGATGCTCGGCTCACGCCAGGGTGGTGGCGAGCGCGGCGCGGGCGCAGCAGCGCCTGCCGCTGGCGCCGACGCCTACCGCACGGCCAGCGGTGGCGCATCGTCCGCAAGACGCCCCGCCGCCGCGGTGCCCGCCGCCAACGACTTCGCCGACGACGAGATCCCTTTCTGAGACCTACCGTGCATGATGGACAGGAAAACCTACGAAGAATTGCTGGCGCTTGTGAATGAACAGGCCGAGGACGAAGGCCTGTGGTTCCTCGCGCGAACAGTCCCTGAAGCCTACCTGCAGCAGGAGCTGAGACGGCTGCATGCGCTCGTGGAAAAACTGGCTTCCGGTCTCTGAGCATGTCCGCCTGGCTCACCCCCGAGGAAGTCGCGCGGCTTACCGACACCCGGCCGCGCAGCTACGCCGCGCAGCGCCGGCGGCTGGCCGAGATGGGCGTGCCATTCACCACGTCTTATTCCGGCAAGCCTCTCGTGGCTGCCAGCGCGCTGCTGGGCGGCAAGGCGCGACACATGTCGCCGGCGGGACCGGACTGGTCTCGCTTGCCTGGGCGCGCCGCCTGAGCGCATCCTGATCTGATGGGCCGCCACCGCGTCCATAACACGCACCTGCCGCGCCACCTGCAGCGCAAGCGCGGCGCGTACTACTACGTCATCCGCAAGGGCGGCAGGAATGTCTGGACGGCGCTGGGCAAGGATTACGGCGCGGCCCTGCGCCGCTGGGCCGAGTTCGAGGCCGAAGCCGTGCAGGCCGCAACCGTCGCTGATCTGGTGACCGGCTACATGGCCGCATGCGAGAGCACCTGCAGGCCCGCCACCGTGGCAGGCTACCGCGCGTTCTCTCGCCGTCTGCTGGCCGTGTTCGGGCGCGTGCCGGTCGGCGACCTGAGGCGCGCCGACGTGGCGCGCTACGTCATGCAGCGCAACAGCCACGCCGGCAACCGCGAGAAGGCACTGCTCAGCGCAGCCTACACGTGGGGGCTCAACTGCGGGCTCATCGCGTGCCCGGACCCGACCAAGGGGCTGAATGTGCGCGCCAAAGAGGCACCGCGCCGGCGTTACGTCACCGACGACGAGCTGGCTCGCCTGCTAGATGCCGCCGGCCGCCTGCGGCCGGCCATCGAGCTGGCCTACCTCACGGGCATGCGCCGCGCCGACCTGCTGGCACTGCGGCTTACCGCGGCCACCGACGGCGGCATTGCCTACGAATCGAGCAAGACCGGCGCCACCGTCCTGATCGGCTGGACCGATGCTCTGCGTGCTGCGTGGAAGGGGTGTGCCGGTGACCGCATCGGGGCTGTTCCCGCCGTGGCCAAGACCACCGGCAGGCCCTACACCGCCCAAGGCTGGCGCCAGGCCTGGGAACGCATCCGCAAGCGCGCAGGGCTGCCCGACGTGCGCTTCCACGACCTGCGCCGCAAGGCCGGCTCGGATCTGTCCCTCGAGGACGCCGGCGACCTGCTGGCCCACAGTGATCTGGGCGTCACCCGACGCCACTACCGCGCAAAGCCGAAACCGGCCCGTCCGGCTCGCTGATATTAGACGAGCGCCCGGATATTAGACACGCGACCCGCTGGAACTGGCGCCCGAAGTAGGACTCGAACCTACGACCCCCTGATTAACAGTCAGGTGCTCTAACCGGCTGAGCTATTCGGGCGTGAGCCGCGCATTGTCTCGGCGTGGCCATATGACGTCA
>JAJYTR010000016.1 GCA_021792975.1 Pseudomonadota bacterium
ACTGGCGCCGTTCACCGGCGAGACCGACATCTTCATCCTGCCTGGCTACCGGTTCACCCAGATCGACGGCCTGCTGACCAATTTCCACCTGCCCGAATCGACCCTGCTGATGCTGGTCGCGGCGCTGGCCGGGCGTGAGCGCGTGCTGGCGGCCTACCTGCACGCGGTACAGGCGCGCTACCGGTTCTTCTCGTACGGCGACGCCATGCTGGTCTGGCCCTGAACGGGCGTCCCGCAAGAGCCCGCGAGCCCCGGCGGTGGCCGGCGGTGATGTTCTTTCCCGGCCCTACGCCACGAAGCCCATGGCTGCCCGTCTCACCCGCACTTGCTGTATCCGCAGTTCAGGCACGTCGAGCACCCATCCATCAGCACCACCGCCTTGGCGGCGCATTTGCCGCACAGCGTGGCGGTGGACGGGAACGCACCGGGGTCCCCGGCGGCGTCAGCGGTCGCCGGACCCGTGTCGGACTTTTTTTTCGCGCCGCCGCGATGCTGTTCGTAGGCCGCCCGCTTCTCGTCGATCAGCGCGCGTTGCGCCGCGGAGAGTTCGCCGTCCTGGATCAGGCCGATGCTCTTGAGATGCTGCTCCACGATCAGGCCCAGTTCGGCCACGATCGAGGGCATGTAGGTGCCGCCGGGCTTGAAGTAGCCGCCGCGCGGATCGAACACCGCCTTCAGTTCCTCGACCAGGAAGGTGACGTCGCCGCCTTTGCGGAACACGGCGGACATGATGCGCGTCAGCGCCACGATCCACTGGAAGTGGTCCATGTTCTTCGAGTTGATGAAGATCTCGAAGGGGCGGCGCGACTCGTGCGGGGTGCCGGCGTTGAGCACGATGTCGTTGAGGGTGACGTACAGCGCGTGTTCGAACAGCGGCGACTTGATCTTGTAGGTGGCGCCGACCAGCACGTCCGGGCGCTCCAGGCGCTCGTGCATCTGGATCACTTCGGCCTGCGGCTCGGACGGCGCGGCGGGTGCGGCGGGTACGGCGGCCTGGGATTCGGGCCGCTTGACGCTGTAGCCCTTGATCTTCCTGGTGATGTGGATGCTCATGGTGACGGCGTTCCCGGGGCGGAAAGGGACGGGCGCCGGCCGGCGCCCGCCCGGCACGGCTGCGTTACTTCTTCTTGGCAGTGGACTTGCGTGCGGCCTTCCTGCGACCGGCCGGCCTGCCGGCCTTGCGGACCGCTTTCCTGGCGGCCGTCTTGCGGACGGCCTTCCTGACCGTTTTCTTGGCGGCCTTCCTCGCGGCCTTCTTCACGGCTTTCTTGGTGGTTTTCCGGACGGCTTTCCTGACCGCCTTCTTGGACGCCTTGGCGGTCTTGGCCGGGCCCTTGCGTGCAGGCTTGGCGGCAGCCTTCTTTTTCTTCGCGACCTTCTTCGCGGCTTTTCTGACGGCTTTTTTCACGGCCTTCGGGGCAGCCGGCTTGCGCGCCGCGGCCCGCTTCGGGGCAGTTTTCTTGGCGGGCCGGGCGCTCGCTGCCGCCGTGGCGGCGGGCGCGGCGGGCGCCGCCGGTGCGGGCGCGATGGAGATGAAGCTCTCGCCCATCGGGATCTCGGGGTTGGTGTGTTCGCTTTGCATGGTGATCAGCTCCGACAGTGGTTGGATACTGAGCCTTGCGGGACGCGCATGCATTCCCTGGGTGCTCAGAACTTGCCGTAATACCCTTCTTTCAGTGCATCGAACAGATTGGCGGCGGTGTGCGTCTCGCCGTCGTATTCGATTTCCTCGTTGCCTTTCGCCTCGACAACGCTACCGTCTTCCAACTCGAAGCGGTAGAGGGTGTTTTCGAGATCGGAATCCTTGACCAGTACGCCCTGGAACGCCGCCGGATTGAAGCGGAAGGTGGTGCAGCCCTTGAGGCCCTGCTGGTAGGCGTAGCGGTAGATGTCCTTGAATGCCTCGAAGGGATACTCGGTGGGCACGTTGGCCGTCTTCGAGATCGAGGAATCGATCCAGATCTGCGCGGCGGCCTGGATGTCGACGTGTTCCTTCGGGGTGATGTCGTCGGCGGCGACGAAGTACTCGGGCAACCTTGTCTTGGGGTCGTCGCCGGAGGGCATGGCCTCGGCATTGATCAGCGCGCGGTAGGCCAGCAGCTCGAAGCTAAACACCGCGATCTTCTCCTTGGTCTTGCGCCCCTCGCGGATGACGTTGCGCGAGTAATGGTGCGCGAAGCTGGGCTCGATGCCGTTGCTGGCGTTGTTGGCCAGGCTCAGCGAAATGGTGCCGGTGGGCGCGATCGAGCTGTGGTGGGTGAAACGTGCGCCGACCTGGGCCAGTTTTTCGGTGAGGTCGGGGCGCACCCCGGCAATGCGCTGCATGTAGCGGCTGTACTTGGCGTGCAGCACGCGCCCGGGCACCTTGTCGCCCGCCTTGTAGCCGTCGCGCGCCATCTCCGGACGCTGCCGCAGCATGGCGCCGGTGACCTCGAAATCCTCGGCGAGAATGGGCGCGGGGCCTTTTTCCTCGGCCAGCTGCAGCGCCACTTCCCAGCCGGCGATGGCCATCTCGCGCGCGACGTCCTCGGTGAACTTGCAGGCATCGCTGCTGCCGTAGCGCTGCTTGAGCATGGCCAGCGTGCTGCCGAGGCCCAGGAAACCCATGCCGTGGCGACGCTTGCGCAGAATCTCCTCGCGCTGCTGCGGCAGCGGCAAGCCGTTGATCTCCACCACGTTGTCCAGCATGCGCGTGAATACGCGCACCACCTCGCGGTATTCGTCCCAGTCGAAGCGCGCCTTGGGGCCGAAGGGATCGCGCACGAACAGGGTGAGGTTGACCGAACCCAGCAGGCACGAGCCGTACGGCGGCAGCGGCTGCTCGCCGCACTGTCCGGTGACCAGCCCGTTGAGGATCACTGCATTGTGGTCGGGCTGCGTGGTGTCGAACACCGCCTCTTCGCCCACGTAGTCGATACTCTCGATGCGGGAGGTGAAGCGTTGCTGCTTGCGCAGGATCTTGTCCGCCCTCCAGGCGCGGTAGCGCTCGGTTTTGGCCGGCAACAGGAAGCCGATCTCATCCATGAAGCGCTCGCGCGACTCGCCATCAATGATCAGCTCGTATTGCGCAAGGCAGCGATAGACGCGATCTCCGCCGTGTCCATCGGGCAGGCTCGCCAGCCGCGCGTCACGCCGCTTGCGGATGCGGCAGAACACACCGAAGTTGGCCAGCAGCATCTGCACGTCCTTGAGCAGCCCCTCTTCGCTGGATGCCAAGCGGATCGAGCAATTCTGGCTGGCGCTCGAAATGTTCACCGTGCCATCGCATTGGAGCAGAGCGCGCAGGTATCCCCTGACGCATGCCTCCGAACCACGCCAGATCACTTCGGGTACCCGCAGCTTGGTGGCGGCGCTGAAGCCGTAGTGTTCGAGCAGACGAGCGAGCAATACGGAGCGGATGAACACCTGCCGGCGTTGCGGAACGGCTACCGGCGAGACCTGGTAGTCACGCCCGGTGTTTGCTGTATGCGCAATCAAGGTGTTGACATAGGCCGCAACCCAATCAGCCAGGGCGCGTTCCTCGCCCCACAGGGTCACGACTGCAGCGCGTCGCTCCTTGCCGCGGTTGGTGAAATGCCCGTCGCCAGTGACCAGCCCCAGCAGCAGTCCCAGATCCTCGCTGCCCTGCTGTCCGAACTGCCCTTTGCCGGACTGCACCAGGATATGGTCGCCGATCTTGAGGTCGCGCAGCTTGATCTTGCCGCGTTCAACATAGAAGTCGTGCCATTCGGTGGCCTTGATCTCGTAGCCGTCCTCGGTCCGAACGCGATAAACGGATGCGCGCGCCGCAGTCATGAAAGCCGGCTCGGCGGATCGGGTGTCCACGCCTCGGTCTTTCATGCCGAGTGAGCGCTTGTCGACCGTCACCGACAAGTGAGCGCCGGTTGCGCACAGCTCGCCTATCGGCACCAAGCCGTACTGAGTCGCCAGGCGCGTGTCGGCGGTGACGCAGGGATTGGTCGCGCGGATGTTCTCGCACCACCAGTTGTTGTTCATTTCGTTGACGCGGTCGATCAGGATGAAGCCCGGTTCGGCATAGTCATAGGTGGAGACCATGATCATGTCCCACAGGTGCCGCGCCTTGACGCGTCCGTAGATCCTGCAGGCCACCAGCCCGTCCTCGCGGGCGATGTAATTCTCGTGGGTGGGCCATTCGCGCCAGACCACCTGTGCGGGGTCGGCGAGGTCGACCTCGTCGCGTTCCTTGACGTGCACCGGAAATACCAGCGGCCACTCGGCATCCCGTTCGACGGCCTGCATGAAGCCGTCGGTGACCAGCAGCGAGAGGTTGAACTGGCGCAGGCGGCCGTCCTCGCGCTTGGCGCGGATGAATTCGCGTACGTCCGGGTGCGAGACGTCGAAGGTGCCCATCTGCGCGCCGCGACGGCCGCCGGCGCTGGAGATGGTGAAGCACATCTTGTCGTAGATGTCCATGAACGACAGCGGCCCCGAGGTGTAGGCACCGGCGCCGGACACGTAGGCGCCGCGCGGGCGCAGGGTGCTGAACTCGTAGCCGATGCCGCAGCCGGCCTTCAGCGTCAGCCCGGCCTGGTGCACCTTCTCGAGGATGTCGTCCATCGAGTCGCGGATGGTGCCCGACACCGTGCAGTTGATGGTGCTGGTAGCCGGCTTGTGCGCCAGCGCGCCGGCGTTGGAGGTGATGCGTCCGGCGGGAATGGCGCCGTGGCGCAGCGCCCACAGGAAGCGCTCGCGCCAGTGCTCGCGCAGCTCCGGCGTGGCCTCCACCTCGCTCAGCGCCCGCGCGATGCGCTGGTAGCTGGCGTCGATATCCGCGTCCACCGCCGCGCCCTGCTTGGTCTTCAGCCGGTACTTCTTGTCCCAGATGTCGTAGGACGCCGGCTGCAGCGGAATTTCCGCGGCGCTGGGCAGAGCGGAGGAGGCGCGAACCGTGCTCATCGGTGTTGGAACTCCTGGATAGGTGATGATAAGCCGGGGATCGGGTGCTCAGCGGTACGCGACGTCGCGCCCTCGACCACGGGCGGAGCGCACGCGGCACGGCGGCGGTGACAGCATCGGACGTTCCCTCCCGGATGGACAGCGGCCCCACCGGTTGTGTCGGTGCGGGCGATCTGGCCACAACATCTTGTGATGGGGCATCTGCAACGCTAGCGCCGGCATGGCAGGGTGTCAATGCGTCCGGCAGCGCTTGCGCGCATCGCCGCGCCGGTGCACCTTGGGACGCTTTCCCGATGGATCCACGGCCATGCGAAAGACATCCGGCGCGGTGCTGTTGCGGCTGGTTCTGGGCGCTTGCGCGGCGCTGCCCGCGCTACCCGCCGCCGCCGGCACGCTGCCGGTCACGGTGGGCGGGCAGGCGCTGCCCTCGCTGGCGCCGATGCTGAAAAACGTCACTCCGGCGGTGGTCAACATCGCCTCGAAGACGCGCGTACGCGAGCGCAACCCGTTCTTCGACGACCCGGTGTTCCGGCAGTTCT
Organism: Pseudomonadota bacterium; assembly: GCA_021792975.1. Classification (GTDB taxonomy): domain Bacteria; phylum Pseudomonadota; class Gammaproteobacteria; order Xanthomonadales; family Rhodanobacteraceae; genus Metallibacterium. Next base: position 5,457 of record JAJYTR010000016.1, read on the forward strand.
TCGGCCTGCCGCCCGAGCAGGAGCGCACCGAGCAGTCGCTGGGCTCGGGCGTGATCATCGACGCGCGCAAAGGCTACGTGCTGACCAACAACCACGTCATCGCCGGCGCCGACCGCATCCGCGTCACCCTGCAGGACGGGCGCAGCTTCGACGCGCGCGTGCTGGGTGCCGATCCGGGCAGCGACCTGGCCGTGCTGCAGATTCCCGCGCAGTCGCTGCACGCGCTGCCGGTGGCCGATTCCTCGAAGCTGCAGGTGGGCGACTTCGTGGTGGCGGTGGGCGATCCGTTCGGCCTGGGGCAGACCGTGACCTCGGGGATCGTTTCGGCGCTCGGGCGCAGCGGCGTGGGTGACGGCTACCAGGAGTTCATCCAGACCGATGCCTCGATCAACCCGGGCAATTCCGGCGGCGCACTGGTGAATCTGGCCGGGCAGCTGGTGGGCATCAACACCATGATCATCAGCCCCAGCGGCGGCAATGTCGGCATCGGTTTCGCCATCCCCTCCGATCTGGCATTGGACGTGATGCGCCAGCTGATCGACTACGGCAGCGTGCGGCGCGGCACGCTGGGCGTGCAGGTACAGCGCCTGGACCCGCCGCTGCGGCGCGCGCTGAAACTGCCGGCGGGAACGGCCGGCGTGGTGGTGACGCGGGTGGCGGCCGGTTCCACCGCGGCACGCGCCGGCGTACGCGTGGGCGATGTGCTGCAGGCGGTCAACGGACAGGCGGTCGATTCGGATCTGGCGCTGGGCACCCTGGAAGGCCTGCTGCCGGTGGGCCGCAGGGTGCGCATGCAGGTGCTGCGCGCGGGCCGCACGCTGGGCCTCGCCGCGGTGCTGCAGGGGCCCGGCATCGCCGACAGCGAAGGCGGGGCGCTGGATCCGCGCCTGGCCGGTGCCAGCTTCAGCGACATTCCGCCCGGCCAGCGTGAACAGGGCCGTTACGGCGTGGCGGTGACGCGCGTGCTGCCGGGCAGCGCCGCGGCACGCGCCGGGCTGCGCGTGGGCGATGTGGTGATCGCCGTCAACCGCGCCGGCGTGATCGGGCTGCACGGCCTCGACGCGCTGCTGCGCCGGCACCTGCACCCGCTGGTGCTCACCATTCTGCGCGGCAACCGCGGCTACTACCTGGAAGTGCGCTGAGCGGGCCCGGGCGGCGAGCATGCACGGTCCGCGGCGCATCGTCTGTCTGACCGAAGAGCCCACCGAGGTGCTGTACGCCCTGGGTGCGCAGGACCGCATCGTGGGCATCAGCGGCTTCACCGTGCGCCCGCCGCGGGCGCGCAGGGAGAAACCCAGGGTCTCGGCATTCACCCGCGCCAGGCTGGACGCGATCCTGGCGCTGGAACCGGACCTCGCCATCGGTTTTTCCGACATCCAGGCCGGCATCGCGCACGATCTGGTCAAGGCCGGCATCGAGGTATGGATCAGCAACCACCGCTCGGTGGACGGCATCCTCGACTATGTGCGCCGGCTGGGCGCGCTGGTGGGCGAAGCGGCCGCGGCCGCCGCCTATGCCACGCGGCTCGCGGGGCACCTGGAAGCGGTGCGTACGGCGGGGGCGGCGCTGCTGCGGCATCCGCGCGTGTATTTCGAGGAATGGGACGAGCCGCCCATCACCGGAATCCGCTGGGTGACGGAACTGGTGCGCATCGCCGGCGGCGAGGACGTGTTTCCGGAGCGGGCGGAAAAACCCCTGGCGCGCGACCGCATCCTGGCCGATCCGCTGGAGGTGGTGCGGCGCGATCCCGAGATCATCCTCGCCTCCTGGTGCGGCAAGCGCTTCCGTCCCGAACGGCTGGCCGCGCGGCCGGGCTGGGCGGCGATCACCGCCGTGCGCACCGGGCAGGTGTTCGAAATCCGCTCGCCGCTGATCCTGCAGCCGGGACCGGCGGCGCTCACCGACGGGCTGGACGCGCTGCATGCGCGCATCCGCGCCTGGGCCCGGCGCTGAGTGAGCTCAGTGGCTGCTGGCCAGCTCCGCGTCCGCGCCGGCGCAGACCAGCGGCTGCAGGTTCCAGGCCTCGAGGTACCACTGGTTTTCCTCGATGCTGAACAGGGCCAGCGCCGCATTGGCCAGGCGCACGTTCAGTTCCACCAGCGCGGCATCATCCAGGCGCAGCGCAGCCTGTGCGCAGCGCGCGATGGCGCCGGCCGAACTGACGACGAGTACCTGCGCGCAGGGTTGCGCCGCCAGCGCCGCGCGGGCGCGCGCCACGCGCGCGGCGAAGGCATCCCAGCGCTCGGGCATGTCTGCATCCAGCCTGCCGCTGCGCCAGGCGGCGAACACCACACGCAGCAACGCACGTCCCTGGGCCGCGGTGGCACCGGCGGCGACGTAGGCCAGCTCCGGCGCATCCGGATAGGTGCTGCGGAATGCCCGCAGCAATGCCTCGGCATCGCCGTCGTCCCAGTCCGGTTCGACCTCGACGGCCGGCGTGGCGATGCCGGCGGCGCGATACGCGGCGCGGATCGCCTGCACGGTGTCGCGGTGGCGCCGGCGCGGTCCACAGAGCAGACGCTGCGGGCGCCAGTCCGGGCTGCCGGCCAGCCAGCGGCCCAGCTGCGCGGCCTGCCGTCGGCCGCGATCGCTGAGCCGGTCGTAGCGGGAACCGCCCCAGTCGGCCTGGGCGTGCCGGATCAGCAGCGCCTGCATGTCTGCCGATGGGACCGGGTCCGGCTCACGATCCCGCACCGCCCAGCGCCAGGCGCGTCGCGAAATCGAACAGCGGCTGCACCAGCAGCAGCCGCGCCAGCATGATCAGCAGAATGGCGATGGCCGGCGAGAAGTCCAGCCCGGCCAGGGCCGGCACCACGCGACGCAGCGGGCGCAGCACCGGCTCGGCGATCTGGCTGATGAAAGGCACCAGCGGATGCTGCGGGTCCACCGCGAACAGGCTCATCAGCGCGGCCGCGAAGATGATCGCGAGGTAGAGCACCAGCACGAAGTCCAGCAGGTCGGCCAGCGCCATCAGCAGCAGGCCGGCGGGCTGCGGCAGCGCTCCCTGCAGCAGCACCAGCAGCGCAACCTTGAATGCCGCCAGCAGGTAGGCCAGCAGCAGCGGCGCCAGGCTCACGCGATGCAGGCTGGGCACGAAGCGCCGCAGAGGCGCCACCAGCCGGTGGGTGCCGCGGAACAGGAACTGGCAGACCGGGTTGTAGAAATTCACGCGCGCCAGTTCGGCCAGCAGGCGCAGCACGAACATCGCCATCGCCGCGCCGAAGACGAAGGTGATCAGCAGTTGCGCCGCACTGGCGAAATAGCCGTTCACGGCGCGGCCCCGGCCGTGGCTGCCAGCTCGGCTGCGCGCCGCGCGGCCGCGGCGACGGCCTGTACCGCCAGTTCGGCGAATCCGCCGCGCTGCAGCACCTGCAGCGCGGCCTGGGTGGTGCCGCCCGGCGAGGTCACCCGCTGGCGCAGGATGGACGCGTCGGCGCCGTCCTCGCGCAGCATGCGACCGGCGCCCAGGCAGGTCTGTGCCGCCAGCAGGCGCGCCGTTTCCGCCGGCAGACCCTGCGCCACCGCGGCAGCTTCCATGGCCTCGGCCAGCAGGAAGAAATAGGCCGGCCCCGAGCCCGACAGTGCGGTGACGATGTCCATCCAGCCCTCTTCGGCGATCCAGCAGACCGCGCCCACCGCGGCCATGATGCGTTCCGCGTGCGCGCGCCCAGCGGCATCCACGCGAGCATTGGCATAGAGGCCGGTGGCGCCGGCACCCAGCAGCGCCGGCGTGTTGGGCATGGCGCGCACCACCGCGAGGCCGCCGCCCAGCCAGCCTGCGATCGCATCGCAACGGATGCCGGCGGCGATCGAGAGCACCGTAGGCCGCTCGCGCTGGGCCGGCGTCGCCAGGCCGCGGCAGACCTCACGCAGCACCTGCGGTTTGACCGCCAGCACCCACAGGGCGGCGCCGCGTACCGCTTCGGCGTTGTCCGCGTGGACGCCGACGCCGAACGTCCGTGCCAGTTCGTCGCGCGCCTCGGGGCGCGGCTCGGCGACGCGGATGCGCGCGGCGTCGCCGTCGCCGCGCAGCAGCCCGCCGATCAGCGCGCGTGCCATATTGCCGCCGCCGAGGAAGACGATGGCGCCGGGTGTGCGGGACTCGGGACTCGAAACAGATGCCCGGGACTCGGGATTCGGGACTCGGGACTCGGGTGGAAGCGAATTCATGCTGGGAGCCGACGATCCGGAGACATCCGGGTTCCCTGAATTCTAGGGGTTAATCAGGATCGGCAGAGGGGGCGGGAGCCGGGAGCAAGGAGCTTGTGCTTGGTTATTTGATTTTCGGACTTTTCCCGAGTCCCGAGTCCCGGCATTTCACCCGCGCGGTCCGAACAGCGCGCTGCCGATGCGCACCTCGGTCGCGCCCGCGGCGATGGCCAGTTCGAAGTCCTCGGACATGCCCATCGACAGCGTGTCGATGCCGGGGAACTCCGCGCGCAGCGTTTCGAATCGCGCGCGCATGCGGCGGAAGGCGTCCACGCGCCGCGCGCTGTCCGGGTGCGGTGCCGGGATGGCCATCAGCCCGCGCAGGGCCAGCGCCGGCGCTTGCGCCACCTGCCGTGCCAGCGTTTCGACGTCCTGCGGCGCGCAGCCCGACTTGCCGGCCTCGCCCTCGATGTTGACCTGGATCAGCACGTTCAGCGGCGGCCGCTGCGGCGGGCGCGCGGCCGCCAGCAGGGGGACCAGCTTGGCGCGGTCCAGGCTTTCCAGCCAGTCGAAGTGCCGCGCCGCCTCGCGGCACTTGTTGGACTGCAGCGGGCCGATCAGGTGCCACTCGATGCCGAGTCCGGCCAGTTCGCGCTGCTTGGCCAGCGCCTCTTGCACATAGTTTTCGCCGAAGGCGCGCTGCCCGCAGCCGGCCAGTTCGCGCAGCGCGGCGGCCGGCTGCCTCTTGGAGACCGCCAGCAGGCGCACGCCGGGACCATCGCCCTGCGCCGCCGCGATGCGCCGGCACACCGCCTCGAGCGTGACGCAGCGCGCGCTCACGGCCCGCGCCTGCTGCGCGCCGATGGCCGCCGGCTATACTCGAAACGGGTGTCGTCGCCGCCCGGGGCGGCTGTGGGGGATACGCGCATGGATATCGCCGAACTGCTGGCCTTCTCGGTGAAGAATAAGGCTTCGGACCTGCACCTGTCGGCGGGCCTGCCGCCGATGATCCGCGTCGACGGCGACGTGCGCCGCATCAACGTGCCGGCGCTGGAACACAAGCAGGTGCATACGCTGATTTACGACATCATGTCGGACAAGCAGCGGCGCGACTACGAGGAGTTCCTCGAAGTCGACTTCTCGTTCGAGATCGCCGGACTGGCGCGCTTCCGCGTCAACGCCTTCAACCAGAACCGCGGCGCGGCGGCGGTGTTCCGCACCATTCCCTCCGAGGTGTGGACGCTGGAGGATCTCGGCGCGCCCAAGATCTTCAAGGAACTGATCGACCAGCCGCAGGGCCTGATCCTATGCACCGGGCCGACCGGCTCGGGCAAGTCCACCACGCTGGCGGCGATGGTCGACCACATCAACAAGAACCACTACGGCCACATCCTCACCATCGAGGACCCGATCGAGTTCGTGCACACCTCGCAGAAGTGCCTGGTCAATCAGCGCGAGGTGCACCGCGACACCCACGGCTTCAACGAAGCGCTGCGCTCGGCGCTGCGCGAGGACCCGGACTACATCCTGGTCGGCGAGATGCGCGACATCGAAACCATCCGCCTGGCGCTGACTGCGGCGGAAACCGGCCACCTGGTGTTCGCCACGCTGCACACTTCCTCGGCGGCCAAGACCATCGACCGTATCATCGACGTGTTCCCGGCCGGCGAGAAACCCATGGTGCGCTCGATGCTTTCGGAGAGCCTGCGCGCGGTGATCGCGCAGTCGCTGCTGAAGAAGATCGGCGGCGGGCGCATCGCCGCGCACGAGATCATGGTCGGCATTCCGGCCATCCGCAACCTGATCCGCGAGGACAAGGTGGCGCAGATGTACTCCTCGATCCAGACCGGCCAGCAGTACGGCATGCAGACCATGGACCAGTGCCTGCAGGACATGGTCAAGCGTGGTGCGGTCACGCGTCAGCAGGCGCTGGAATACGCCAAGAACAAGGAGATCTTCAAGGCCTGACCGCGCGGCGCGCGCGGGTGTAGGGTTGCGGGGCGCGGCGTACGCCGCGCGCAATCAGCAGGTTCCGCCGCGCGCGGGCGCGGCGCATCGCGGGAGGGCGTTATGAGCACGCCGGATTTCACCAGTTTCCTCAAGTTGATGGCGCACAAGAAGGCCTCGGACCTGTTCGTCACCGCGGGCGTGGCGCCTTCGATCAAGATCAACGGCCGCATCACGCCGATCACGCAGACGCCGCTGACCGCCAGCCAGTCGCGCGACATGGTGCTCAACGTGATGACGCCGGCGCAGCGCGAGGAGTTCGAGAAGACCCACGAGTGCCAGTTCGCCATCAGCCTCTCGGGGGTGGGACGCTTCCGCGTCAGCGCGTTCTACCAGCGCAACTGCGTGGGCATGGTGCTGCGCCGCCTGGAGACGCGCATTCCCACGGTGGAGGAGCTGAACCTGCCGCCCATCCTCAAGCAGCTGGCGATGACCAAGCGCGGCATCATCATCGTGGTGGGCGCCACCGGCGCCGGCAAGTCCACCACGCTGGCGGCCATGATCGGCTACCGCAACCAGAACTCCACGGGCCACATCATCAGCATCGAGGATCCCATCGAGTACGTGCACCGCCACGAAGGCTGCATCGTGACCCAGCGCGAGCTGGGCATCGATACCGACAGCTGGGAGAACGCGCTGAAGAACACCCTGCGCCAGGCACCGGACGTGATCATGATCGGCGAGGTGCGCACGCGCGAGACCATGTCGCATGCCATCAACTTCGCCGAGACCGGCCACCTGGTGCTGTGCACGCTGCACGCCAACAACGCCAACCAGGCGATGGAGCGCATCATCCATTTCTTTCCGGTGGACGTGCGCGAACAGCTGTTCATGGACCTTTCGCTCAACCTGAAGGGCGTGATCGCGCAGCAGCTGATCCCCACCCCGGACGGCAAGGCCAGGCGCGTGGCGGTCGAGGTGATGCTGGGCACGCCGCTGGTGTCGGATTACATCCGCAAGGGCGAGGTCCACAAGCTCAAGGAAGTGATCAAGGACTCCACGCAGCTCGGCATGCGGACCTTCGACCAGAGCCTGGTCGAGCTGTACCACGCCGGCGAGATCACCTACGACGACGCGCTACGCCACGCCGACAGCGCCAACGAAGTGCGCCTGGCGATCAAGCTGGCGCAGGGAGGCGACGCCAACACGCTGGCGCAGGGCCTGGGCGATGTCGAGGTGCTGGAGGCCACGCCCAGCGACTACCGGCGCTGAGGTGTCGCCGGCGCGGCTCAGCGCGCCAGCAGATCGGCCAGCACGGCCATGCGCACGAACACGCCGTTGGCCACCTGCTCGAGGATGCGCGATTGCGGGCCGTCGGCCACTTCGGAGGCGATCTCGATGCCGCGGTTGATCGGACCCGGGTGCAGGACCAGTGCCTCGGGCGCGGCGCGGCGCAGCCGGTCCGCGGTGAGGCCGTAGCGCTGGAAATAGGCCGCTTCGTCCGGCAGCAGCGTCGCCACCATGCGCTCCTTCTGCAGGCGCAGCATGATGACCACGTCGCTGCCCTCGATGGCGGCGTCGAAGTCGTCGTGCAGGGTGCAGCCCGGGAAATCGGCCGCCGCCGGCAGCAGTGCCGGCGGCCCGCACAGCCGCAGCCGCCGCACGCCCAGTGTCTGCAGGGCGTGCACGTCCGAACGCGCCACGCGCGAGTGCAGTACGTCGCCGCAGAGGGTGGCGGTCAGCGTGTCGAAACGGCGCCGGTGCTGGCGCACGGTCAGCGCGTCCAGCAGGCCCTGGGTTGGGTGCGCGTGGTTGCCGTCACCGGCGTTGATGATGCTGACGGCGCTGGCGGCGTGGCGCACCAGGAAATCGGGGGTGCCGCTCTCGCGGTGGCGCACCACCAGCGCATCGAGATGCATCGCCTCCAGCGTGTGCAGCGTGTCCAGCAGCGTTTCGCCCTTGCTGGTGGAGGAGCTGGTGATGTCGAAGTTCACCACGTCCATGCCCAGCCGCCGCGCCGCCAGCTCGAACGAGGTGCGCGTGCGCGTGGACGGCTCGAAGAAGAGGTTGAGTACCGTGCGTCCGCGCAGCAGGTCCAGCCTGCGCGTGCCGTGCGCACAGGCGTCGCGCAGCGATTCGGCGCGGTCCAGCAGACGCTGCAGCGTGGCGGCGTCCAGATGCTGCAGGGTGATCAGGTGGCGGAGGTGCGTGCTCATCGGGATGCGCCCAGCCAGGATTCGAGGATGACCGCCGCCGCCACGGCATCCAGCCGTGCCGCATCGCGACGGCGGCGCTGCCCGCGTGCGCGCTGGGCGGCGAAACGGCGCGTGGCTTCCTGCGAGCTGTGCCGCTCGTCGTACAGATGCACGGGCAGTGCGTAGCGTGCCCGGAGCTGTGCGGCGAACGCGCGCGCGGCGGCGGTAATCGCCCGCCCGCCGCCGTCGTGGTCCAGCGGCAGGCCGACCACCAGTGCGGCGGGCATCCATGTGTGCAGCAGCGTGTCCAGGGCCGGCCAGTCCGGCTCGCCGTTACGCGCCGTCAGCGCCGCCAGCGGCCGCACGCCGCCGGTCACCGTCTCGCCCACGGCCACGCCGATGCAGCGGCGCCCGAAATCGAATCCCAGCACGCTGCCCGCAGCCGCCAGCGCCGGCGGGCTCATGCGTTGCCGGCATAGGGGCTGAGGCGCTGCGCGTCCACGCCCATGCGCGCTGCGGCGGCGCTCCAGCGCTGCTCCAGCGGCACGCTGAACAGCAGCTCGTGGTCGGCGCCCACGGTGAGCCAGGCGTTGTCGCGCAGTTCGCGCTCGAGCTGTCCGGGCTCCCAGCCGGCGTAGCCCAGTGCCACCAGCGCGCGCGCGGGGCCGCGACCGGCGGCCAGCGCTTCGAGGATGTCGCGCGAAGTGGTCAGGCTGAGGCCGGCGTCGATGGTGTGGGTCGAGGCCCAGTGTCCGTCCGGCGGATGCAGCACGAAACCGCGCTCGCGTTGCAGCGGGCCGCCGTTGAGCACCGGTTGTCCGGTCAGCCCGTCGTCGTCGCTGGATAGATCCAGATGCCGCAGCAACTCGCCCAGCCGGTAGTCGGACGGCCGGTTGATCACCAGCCCCAGCGCGCCGTCCTCGTTGTGCTGGCAGACCAGGGTGACGGTGTGCTCGAAGTTGGGATCGCGCAGGCCGGGCATGGCGACCAGCAGATCTCCGGTAAGCGAGCGGACATCGATCATGCCGGCATTGTAGCGGCGGGCGGCCGTCCGCGTTCAGGGCGGCGTGCGCTCACGCAGGCGGCCGCCGGGCAGGAACTGCCAGGTGCGGGTGATGAACAGCTGGTCCAGGCGGCCGTCCCCCTGCGGCAGCGGCGGGAACGGCGCGGCGATGCGCACGATGCGTTCGGCGGCACGGTCCAGCAGCGGAATGCCGGAGGGTTTCACGACGTCCACGCCGCACAGTCCGCCGTCGCGCGCGATGCAGACGGTGAGAATCAGGTTGCCGTGCAGCCGCCGCTGGCGCGCCGCCCGCGGATAGTTGAGGTTGCCGATGCGCTCGATGCGCGCCACCCAGGCCAGCATATACGCCGCGTAGGCGTATTGGCGCGTGTTGGCCGAGATGAACTTGCGGTGCGGCCGGCGGGCGTAGGCCTCGCGTTCGGCGCGGATCTCCGCGCTCAACTGCGCCATTTCCTGCTGCTGTGCGGCCGGCAGCGCCGCTTGCGGCAGTGGCAGCGGCGGTGCCGCATCGCTGCGTGGCTGCGTGTCGACGCTGTAGCGGCTGGCGCCGCGGGTGGTCACCAGCTGCGGGCCGCGCGCCGGCATGGGCGCCGGTGCGGCCGGGACCAGCGGCCGCGGAGCCTGGCCGCGGCTGTCCGGCAGCGGCGTGGAGAACGGCGCACCGGGCCTGCGCGGCCGCGCGCGGGTGCCGCCGCCGGCATTGTCGGCCTGGGCCAGGAAATCCGGCCGTGCGGGGGTCTGCGCGTTGGCGGTGTGCAGCAGGGTGATGTCCAGCGCCGGCAGGCTGGGCCGCGGCGGTTGCAGCGTGAAGCCCAGCCCCAGCACCAGCACGGCATGCACGATCAGCGAGAACAGCAGGGTCACGCCGATCCGCTCGCGGCCCAGGTCGGGGGCGGGCGCGGCGTTCACGCGATGCGCTGCTCGATGGCGTCGAACAGCAGGCCGGCGATGTTCAGCCCGTACTGCCCGTCCAGCTCGCGGACGCAGGTGGGCGAGGTGATGTTGATCTCGGTCAGCCATTCGCCGATCACGTCCAGTCCCGCGAACAGCAGGCCGCGCCGTCGCAGGTCGGGGGCCACCTGCGCCACGATCCAGCGGTCCCGCGGCGTGAGCGGCACGCCGACGCCGTGCCCGCCGGCGGCCAGGTTGCCGCGGAACTCGTCGCCCTGCGGAATGCGCGCCAGCGCGAAGGGAACCGGCTCGCCGTCCACCACAAGGATGCGCTTGTCGCCCTCGCGGATGGCCGGGATGAATTGCTGCGCGATGGCGAAACGCTGGTCGTTGCCGACCAGCGTTTCCAGGATCACGTTGAGATTGGGGTCATGCGCGCTGCTGCGGAAGATGCCCCGACCGCCCATGCCGTCCAGCGGCTTGAGCACGATCTCGCCGTGCTCGGCGGCGAACGCACGCAGTTCACTCCGGCTGCGCGCCACCAGGGTCGGCGCGCAGCACTGCGGAAAGCGCAGCGCATAGAGCTTCTCGTTGCAGTCGCGCAGGGCCTGCGGCGGGTTCGCCACCAGCACGCCGGCCTCGGCGGCGCGTTCCAGGACCTGCGTGTCGTAGAGGAATTCGGCGTCCAGCGGCGGGTCCTTGCGGGCCAGGATCAGGCGCTGGCGCGTCAGAGGTTGCCACTGCGCGTCACCCAGCCGGTACCAGTCGTGCGCATCGTCGCGCACGCCGAGCGGCCGCAGCCGGCCCCAGGCCTCGCCCTGGCGCAGCGCCAGATCGCCCTGTTCGGCGTAGTGCAGCGCCCAGCCGCGCCGCTGTGCCTCCAGCAGCATGGCCAGGGTGGTGTCCTTGTAGGGCCGGATGCCGGCGATGGGATCCATCAGCACGGCCAGACTGCGGCTGGGGCTTGTGGTCATGCGCGCTCCCGGGATGTGGCGTGACCCGCGTCACGCAGCGTGGGCGGAACGAAACCATGATCGCCGACAACGACTTGCGCGCTCAACTTGACACTTCTCATAAACGCGCGCTAAACAGTCCGACAAGCGCGGAACAGGGTTCCGTCCACGTGCATCGCGCAGCGTGTCCTGTCCACGGCATGCGCCTTGCATGCTCATTGGTGCCGCAGCGGCCCTGACGCGGCGGGGGTGACAAGTGCTCGCAGACAGCAAGACCGGCAGCCCGACGCTGCGCGTGATGGTCATCGACGATTCCAAGACCATCCGCCGCACCGCCGAGACGCTGCTGAAAAAAGAAGGCTACGAGGTGGTGACGGCGGTGGACGGATTCGAGGCCCTGGCCAAGATTTCCGACCTGCAGCCGCACATCATCTTCGTGGACATCATGATGCCGCGGCTGGACGGCTACCAGACTTGTGCACTGATCAAGAACAACCAGAACTTCCGCCACGTGCCGGTGATCATGCTGTCCTCCAAGGACGGCCTGTTCGACAAGGCGCGCGGCCGTATCTGCGGTTCCGACCAGTACCTCACCAAGCCGTTCACGCGCGACGAGCTGCTGGCAGCCATCCGCGCCCACGTGGACACCCACTGAGGGCCCGGTCATGGCGCACATCCTCATCGTCGACGACTCGCCAACCGACGTGCGCGTGTTCACCACGCTGCTCGAAAAGGCCGGCCACCGCGTCTCCAGCGCCGCCACCGCCGAGCAGGGCATCGAGATGGCGCGCAGCATGCGTCCCGACCTGGTGATCATGGACGTGATCATGCCGGGCATGAACGGATTCCAGGCCACGCGCACGCTCAGCCGCGATCCGGGCACGCAGAACGTGCCGGTGCTGATCATCACCACCAAGAGCATGGAAACCGACCGCGTCTGGGGACTGCGCCAGGGTGCCAAGGATTTCATGACCAAGCCGGTGGGCGAGAAGGAACTGCTGGCGCGCATCAACAAGCTGCTGGGATCTTCCGCGTGAGGGGCGCGCGATGAATGTCGAGATGCCCTTCGCCATCCTGGCCGAATACGAGCGTCTCAGCCTGGCGCACTCGGCCGGCCCGCCCGAACAGATCGAGGCGCCGGGTCTCTGGCGCGGCATCGCCTTCCGGGTGGGCGCGCGCCGCCTGGCCAGCAGCATCGCCGAGGTCAACGAGATCACCCTGCCGCAGGCGCTGACGCCGGTGCCGGGTACCCGGCCCTGGCTGCTGGGCGTGGCCAACGTGCGCGGCAACCTGGTGCCGGTGATCGATCTCGGTCATTTCCTCTTCGGCAGTGCCACCGCGCCGGGTGATCGCGTGCGCGTACTGCTGGTGCGGCAGGGCGCCGGCGGCAGCGTCGGGCTGCTGGTCGACGAGGTGTACGGCCAGCGCAGCCTGACGATGGAGATGCAGGCAGACGCCGAGGGCGAGGATGATCCGGCGCTGCAGCGCTTCGTCGAACGCAACGTACGCGTGGACGGCCAGCGCCTGGGGCTGTTCAGCATGCCGCGCCTGACGCGCGCGGCCGATTTCCAGCAAGCCGCCGCATGAGCGGCGCGGTCCAGAATCCGGGGTGAGGTGGAGCATGAGTGCAACCAGCAACGTCATCGGCAAGGAGCGCAGCAACACGGTCCTGATCGTGCTGCTGCTGGCATCCATCGCGCTGGCGGCGGTCGATTTCGGACTGTTGACCTACAACAGCCGCAACGAGCGCGAAGCGTCCAATCTGACTACGCAGATCCAGGTGCTCTCGCAGTCCGCGGCCAAGTTCGCGCTGGAGGCGGCATCGGGCAACCTGGACTCGTTCAAGGAGCTCGACGCCACCCGTGCCACCCTGGACACGCTGAACCGCAGATTGAAAAGCGGCAACCCGCAGAGCGGCATGCCCGGCTACGGCAACGCCGGTGCCGGTGTGGGCGCCGCGGTCACCGCGCTGGACAAGGCGTGGGCGCAACTGGACGGCGATCTCACCAAAGTGCTGCACAACAAGGAACTGGTGCTCGATTCCAAGCAGCAGACCGACGCGTTCACCCGCGAGGTGCCGGTGCTGGATTCGCGCATGGACCAGGTCGCCAACATCGTCAAGCAGGGCGGCGGCAGCGCCGGCCAGACCTACACCGTGGTCAGCCAGATGCTGCTGGGCGACCGCATGATCCGGCGCGCCCTGGAGGTGCAGGCCGGCGGTGAGGACGCGCAGACCGCCGCGGACGGACTGGCGCGCGATGCGCAGCTCTACGGCGCCGTGCTCAGCGGCCTGCAGCAGGGCAACAGCGAGGTCGGCGTCAACCGCCTGCCGCAGCCCGCCGCACAGGGCATCCTGCAGGCCGTGGCCAAGGGCTGGCAGGGCGTGTCCGATCCGCTCAACAAGCTGCTGGCGGCGGCACCGACGCTGGTCGAGGTCAAGCAGGCGGCCAATCAGGCCTCGGTGGATTCGCAATCGGTGCTGCTGGCCGCCAACGAGACCGCCAAGCGCCTCGACCAGCTGCCGCTGCGGCGTCTGTTCCCCAACGTCTGGCTGGGTGCCCTGGGGGCCGGCGGCGCACTGCTGTTCGCCATCCTGCTGGTGTTCGCGCAGTCGCGTGCGCAGCGGCAGCGTCTGGCGGTTTCCAGCGAGCTGAACCAGCGCAACCAGGAGGCCATCCTGCGGCTGCTGGACGAAATGGGCTCGCTGGCCGAAGGCGACCTGACCGTGCGCGCCACGGTGACCGAGGACATCACCGGCGCGATCGCCGACTCGGTGAACTTCGCGGTCGAGGCCCTGCGCAGCCTGGTGTCGACCATCAACGAGACCGCGGTGCAAGTGTCCGCCGCCGCGCAGGAGACGCAGGCCACCGCCACCCATCTGGCCGAGGCGGCCGAGCAGCAGGCGCAGCAGATCACCTCCGCTTCGGCGGCCATCAACGAGATGGCGGTGTCGATCGACGAGGTGTCGAAGAACTCGTCGGAGTCGGCCGAAGTGGCGCAGCGCTCGGTGCAGATCGCCGGCAAGGGCGCGGCGGTGGTGCGCCAGACCATCGCCGGCATGGACGCCATCCGCGACCAGATCCAGGAAACTTCCAAGCGCATCAAGCGACTGGGCGAGTCCTCGCAGGAGATCGGCTCGATCGTCGAACTGATCAACGACATCGCCGAGCAGACCAACATCCTGGCGCTGAACGCCGCCATCCAGGCCGCCTCCGCCGGCGAGGCCGGCCGCGGGTTCGCGGTGGTGGCCGACGAGGTGCAGCGACTGGCCGAGCGCTCCGCCGCCGCCACCAAGCGCATCGAGGCGCTGGTGCAGGCGATCCAGTCCGACACCAACGAGGCGGTCAGCTCGATGGAGCAGACCACCGCCGAGGTGGTCACCGGCGCCCGCCGCGCCGAGGACGCCGGCGCCGCGCTGGGCGAGATCGAGAAGGTTTCCAACGACCTTGCCGACCTCATCCAGAACATCTCCGAGGCGGCGCGCCAGCAGTCGGCGGCGGCCACCAACATCTCCTCGACGATGAACGTCATCCAGGAGATCACCTCGCAGACTTCGATGGGTGCCAGCCAGACCGCCGAGTCGATCGGCAACCTTGCGCAGATGGCGCAGGATCTGCGCCGTTCGGTCGCCGACTTCAAGCTGCCGCGCTGAATCCGGATCCCTCATGGCCACCGCCCTCACGCCCGACGCCGCCACCCTTGCCCTTGCCGGCATGGACGACGCCGTGTTCGCGTCCTGGGTGGATCTGCTGGAGGCCCGCACCGGCGTGGTGGTGGCGCCACAACGCAAGCCCTTCCTGGTCAGCGCCGTCCGCGCGCGCATGCGCGAGGTGGGCTACGCAAGCTTCGAGCAGTATTTCCAGCACATCCGCGCCCCCGGCGCGGGCGCGGTCGAATGGGCCACGCTGGTCGACCGCCTGACCGTGCACGAGACCCGCTTCTTCCGCCATCAGGCTTCGTTCGACCTGATTGCCCGCCGCTGGCTGCCGGAGCATCTGGCCGCGGGTGGCGGCAACCTGCACGCCTGGAGCGTGGGCTGTGCCAGCGGCGAGGAGGCGTGGTCGCTGGCCATGGTCCTGCACCATGGCCTGGCGCAGGCCGGCGGCAAGGCGCATTTCGGCGTCACCGCCAGCGACGTCAGCGCTGCCGCGGTGGCTGCGGCACGTACCGCGGTCTACCGCAGCGAGCGCATCGAGGAGATTCCGCCGCTGTACCGGGGTACCTACGTGGAAATGCGCGGCGAGAACGCGTTCTCGCCGGTGACCGGCCTGCGCAAGCGCGTGGCGTTCGCACGGGTCAATCTGCTGGAAGCGGCCGCGGCGCCCCTGCAGCGCCTGAATCTGGTCTTCTGCCAGAACGTGCTGATCTACTTTTCGCGCGAACGCCGGCGCGAACTGCTGGACGGTCTGGCCGGATTGCTCGAACCCGACGGCCTGCTGCTGATCGGCCCCGGCGAGGTCACCGCCTGGAACCATCCCGCGCTGGCGCGGGTGGCCTGGCAGGGCACGCTGGCCTACCAGCGGCGGCGCTGAACCGGCGGCACGCCCATGTGCACCCGTGCCGGCCACTGATCCAGGACCACACCATGCGACTCGACGAAGATCTCGACTTCACCACGCTGGGCTGGGTCAAGAGCGAGCTGGATGAGACCCTGCGCCAGGCGCGCATCGCCCTGGAGGCCTACGCGCAGGATCCGGCCGATACCAGCCAGATGCGCTTCTGCGCCACCTATCTGCACCAGGTGCAGGGCACGCTGCGCATGGTCGAGCTGTACGGCGCGGCCATGGTCGCCGAAGAGATGGAAGCGCTGGCGCGTGCGCTGCTCGATAGCGCGGTGGCCGACCGCGACGCCGCGCTCGCCGTGCTGATGCGCGGCATGATGCAGCTGCCGGACTATCTGGAGCGCCTGCAGGGGGGGCATCGCGATGTGCCGCTGGTGCTGCTGCCGCTGCTCAACGAACTGCGCGGCTGCCGCGGCCAGATGCAGATCGGCGAAACGGCGTTGTTCATGCCCGACCTCGGCGCCGAACTGCCCGCATTCGTGCCGGGCCTGGCCGCGGCGCCGGCGCCCGCCGCGCAGCAGCGCGCGGTGGGCGCGCTGCGGACCCAGCTGCAGCTGCCGCTGCTGGCGTGGATCCGCAACCAGGGCGATACCCGCCAGCATCTGGCCGTCATGCACCGCACGCTCGATGCCATCGGCGCGCAGTGCTACACCTTGCCCGGCCGGCGTCTGTGGTGGATCGCCGGCAGCGTAGTCGAGGGTCTCGAACGCGGCCTGCTCGAGGAGCACAGCGTCGAGGTCAGGAAACTGATCGGCAAGGTCGACCGCAGCGTGCGCGCGCTGGTCGAGCAGGGCGAGGCCGCACTGGCGCGCGGTGAATCCGAGGAGCTGGCGCGCAGCCTGCTGTACTACGTGGCGCGCGCGCGCCCCGGCAGCGAGCGTCTGGCCGCCGTCTACAGCACCTACCGGCTGGACCGCCTGCTGCCCTCGCAGAGCGAGATCGAGCACGCCACCAGTGCCATCTCCGGCCACAACCGGATGCTGCTGGACACGGTGGCGCGGGCCATCCGCGAGGATCTGCTGCGCGTCAAGGATGCGCTGGACCTCTACCTGCGCAAGACCGAGCACGATCCGCAGCAGCTCCACGCCGAGGCCGACACGCTGAGCCGCGTCGCGGATACGCTGGGCATGCTGGGCCTGAACGTTCCGCGCCGCGTGGTGCACGAGCAGCGTGAGACCATCGCGCAGATCGCCGCGGGCGCGCGCATGGTGGATGAGGCCACGCTGCTGGATGTGGCCGGCGCGCTGCTGTATGTCGAATCCTCGCTGGATGACCACATCGACCGCCTGGGCGCCGAGAGCGGCGATGCCGGCCTCAGCCTGCCCAAGGCCGAGGCGCGCCGTCTGCTCGATGCGGTGCTGAAAGAAGCCTCCGCCAATCTGGCCAGAGTGAAGGACGACCTGGTGGCTTTCATCGAGTCGCCGTGGATCCACGCGCGCGTCGAGGCGGTGCCGACGCTGATGGACGAACTGGGCGGCGCGCTGCGCATGCTCGATCTGCCGCGGCTGCCGGCGTTGACCGAGGCCATCGGGCGCTTCGTGCACAACGAACTGCTGGCGGACCGGCGTGTGCCCACCGCCGAGCAGATGGACCTGCTGGCCGACGCCCTGGCCTCGGTGGAATATTTCCTCGAGGCGGTGCGCGAGCAGCGACCGCAGCGCGAGCGCATTCTCGACGTCACCCAGCGCAGCCTGGCGGCATTGGGCTACTGGCCGGCGCCCGCCGCGCGGCCGCTGCCGAAAACCGCCGCGACCTCCGTGCCCGCGGAAGAGCCGGCGCCTGCGCCCGCCGCGGCAGGCGGGGAGGCCACCGCCGCCGCTGCGGCATTGCCGGTGCCGGCCGCGGACGATACGCAAGTCGTGGGGGCCGCCGCCGTGGGCGGCCCCGGGCCGCAGCAGGCCGCCGAGCCGATGCCCGATGCCACGGTGACCGCCGGCGAAGGCCCGGGCGAGTGGATCAAGATCAGCGAGGAGATCGAGGAAACGACAGCAGGAGGCGAGGTGCCGCTGCTGGGATTCCGTACCGACGGCGAGGCCGCCGATGCAGAGATCCGCGAGGTGTTCATCGAGGAAGTCGGCGAGGAGATCCAGATCCTGCGCAGCGGGTTCGACACCTGGCTGGCGAATCCCGAGGATCTGGAAACGCTGCGCGGTCTGCGCCGGGCATTCCATACGCTCAAGGGTTCCGGCCGCCTGGTCGGGGCGATGGAGCTGGGCGAGTTCGCCTGGAAAGTGGAGAACCTGCTCAACCGTGTGCTCGATCGCAGCGTCGCGCCCACACCGCTGGTGCAATCGCTGGTGCAGCACGCCATCGCCGCGTTGCCCGCCGTGCAGGCGTCGCTGCAGGGCGAGACGGTGTATGCGCCGCTGCCCGCCATCATGCAGGTCGCCGACCGGCTGTCCGTGGGCGAAGCCGCGACGGTGGAGGATCAGACCGCCGCCGGTCCGGCGGTACGCAGGCGCACCGTCACGCGGCGGGTGTGGAAACCGCTGCCAGCAGCCGAAACCGAAGCCGTGCCGGTCGCGGATGCCTCCGGTCTTGCCGGTCCGCCGCTGCCGCCGCTCGATGCCGTGCTGCTGGAGATCCTGCGCAGCGAAACCGCGCAACACGTCGAGGCCATCCGCGGATGGCTGGCCGCACCGGGTGATGGCGACGTCGGCGAGCCGCTGCTGCGCAGCGTGCATACGCTCAACGGCGCCATTGCCATGGTGGACATTCCCGTGATCGGACAGGTGCTGGCGCCGCTGGAGACCTGCCTGAAGCGCCTGCGCGGGTGCGGCCAGGCGCTGGATGCCGAGGGCCGCGCCGTGCTCGCGGAAACGGCCGCACTGATCGAACACGTGATGGACCAGTACGATCGGCCACAGCCGCAGGTACCCGACTCCGCTGCGCTGGCGGCCCGTATCCGCGCCCTGCGCGATGCGCTGCCCGAGCCCGAGCAGGCCGGCACGCTGTACGGCGTGTCCATGCAGGGAGAGGAAACTGCCGAAACCCAGCGTCTCGAAGCCGAGCGTTTCGAAGCCGAACGTCTCGAAGCCGAACGTCTCGAAGCCGAGCGTCTCGAAGCCGAGCGTCTCGAAGCCGAGCGTCTCGAAGCCGAGCGTCTCGAAGCCGAGCGTGCTCAGGCGGCACAGCTCGAGGCCGAGCGTCTGGCTGCCCGGCAATTGGCTGAACAGGCCGAGGCGGAGCGCCTCGCCGCCGAGGCGCGCGAGGCTGCAGCGCGGGAAGCATCCGAGCAGGCCCGCGAGCAAGCTTTGCAGGATGCGCAGCTCGACACGTGGCTGCTCGGACTGGCGGATGATCTGCCGCGCGCTGCGACCGTCCCGATGGCGACATCCGAACCCGAATCGGTGGAAGGCCTGGCTGCCGATCCGCTGACCGCACTGCTGCTGCAGGGTCTGGAAGACTCCGGGTCCGTGGCCGCGTCCGTGCCTGACGATGCCGAGGTTCCCGTCGATGCCGATGCCGACGGCGCGCCGTCCGCGACACCCGCCGCCGATGAACCGGTACCGCCGCCGCGCGCGCGTCTGCCCGAGGCGCCGATACCGGAGTTTCCCGAGGACATCCAGCCCGACGGTGCGCTGGCGCTGGCCGAATCCGATCCGGATCTGGTCGATGTGTTCGTGCTGGAGGGTCTCGAAATCCTCGATGCCGCCGATGCACGGCTGGCAGGCTGGCGCGTCCAGCCCGACTCGCAGGAGCCGATCATCGGACTGCAGCGCGATCTGCACACCCTCAAAGGCGGCGCGCGCATGGCCGGCATCCTGCCGGTGGGCGATCTCGCGCATGCCATGGAAAGCCTGCTGGATGCCGTCGCTGCGGGCCGCCGCCTGGCCGATACCGCGGTGGTCGGATCGCTGGAACGAGGTTTCGACCGCCTGCACGAGCTGGTACGGCGCGTGCAGGTGGGGCAGGCGCTGGCACGCCCCGACGGCGCCATCGGATTGTTCGAGCAGTTGGCGTCGGTTGCTACGGCGCAGCCGCAAGGCGAAGGCATGCCTGCAGCCGAGGGCCGGGCCACGGAGGCGCCGCGCGTCCCGCTGACTCCCTTGCCGCCGATCGAACTGGACGAGCCGCAGCGCAGTGCGCAGGAAATGATCCGGGTGCGCTCCGAAGTGCTGGACACCCTGGTCAACCATGCCGGTGAGGTGTCCATCTACCGCTCGCGCCTGGAGCAGCAGGTCACCACGTTCCGCTTCAACCTGGTCGAGCTGGACCAGACCGTCACCCGCCTGCGTGAACAGCTGCGCAAGCTGGAGATCGAGACCGAGGCGCAGATCATCGCGCGCTTCCAGCGCGAACAGCAGATCGCCGCGGCCGACAGCGCCTTCGACCCGCTGGAGCTGGATCGCTTCTCGCAGCTGCAGCAATACTCGCGCGCGCTGGCCGAATCGGTGTCCGACCTCACCTCGCTGCAGAGCCTGCTGGACGATACCGCGCGCCAGGCCGAGACCCTGCTGCTGCAGCAGTCGCGCGTCAGCTCCGAGCTGCAGGAAGGCCTGATGCGTACGCGCATGGTGCCATTCGAAGCGCAGGTACCGTCGTTGCGGCGCACGTTGCGCCAGACCGCGCAGGAACTGGGCCGCCAGGTGCAACTGCGGGTCGAAGGCGCCCACGGCGAGATGGACCGCACGCTGCTGGAGCGCATGAAGGCCCCGTTCGAGCACATGCTGCGCAATGCGGTGGCGCACGGCATCGAGTCGGCCGCCGAACGCCGCGCAGCGGGCAAGCCCGAAGAGGGCACGGTCACCATACGCGTCGGCCGCGAAGCCACCGAGGTGGTGCTGGAAGTCAGCGACGACGGCCGTGGCCTGGACCGTGACGCCATCCGCGCCAAGGCCATTGAGCGCGGCATGCTGCTGGAGGATGCGCAGCTGTCCGACCGGGATCTCTACGCATTCATTCTCGAGAGCGGTTTTTCCACCGCCGGGGCCGTCACCCAGATCGCTGGCCGCGGCGTGGGCATGGACGTGGTGGCCAGCGAGATCAAGCAGCTCGGCGGCTCGCTCAGCATCGACTCGCAGCGCGGCAGGGGCACGCGTTTCCAGGTGCGCCTGCCGTTCACCCTGGCGGTGACCCAGGCCATCCTGGTCAAGCAGGGCGAGTCGGTGTTCGCGGTGCCGATGACCTCGGTGCAGGGCATGGCGCGCATCGCGCGCGACGACCTGGCGGCACGGCTGGCCGAGGAAGTGCCGCTGTACACCTACGCCAGCGAGCGCTACGTGATCCAGGAACTGGGCCGGTTGCTGGGAGTCGGCTCGCGTCGCAGCGAGGAGCCGCAGCTGCCGCTGCTGCTGATCCGCAGCGGCGATCTGCGCGCCGCCGTGCACGTGGACCAGGTGGTCGGTTCGCGCGAGATCGTGGTGAAGTCGGTCGGCCCGCAGGTGAGCTCGGTGCCCGGCCTGTTCGGCGCCACCATCATGGGCGACGGTTCGGTGGTGATGATTCTCGATCTGCCGCCGCTGGTGCGCCGCGGTACCGCCCTGGGCCAGCACGCGGAAGCCGCGCGCGCGCTGGCCGAATCCGAATCCACCGGGCTGCCGCCGGTGGTGCCCGCTGCCGTGCGTGCGCGGCCGCTGGTGATGGTGGTGGATGACTCGATCACCATGCGCAAGGTCACCTCGCGCGTGCTCGAACGCATGGAGATGGACGTGGTCACCGCCAAGGACGGCATCGACGCGCTGGAACGCCTGCAGGAACGCGTGCCCGACGTGATGCTGCTGGACATCGAGATGCCGCGCATGGACGGTTACGAGCTGGCCACGCACATGAAGGGCGATGCCCGCCTCAGGCAGGTGCCCATCATCATGATCACCTCGCGCACCGGCGAGAAGCACCGCCAGCGCGCGCTCGAGGTCGGCGTCGAGCGCTATCTGGGCAAGCCCTACCAGGAGGCCGATCTGTTGCGCAACGTGCAGGAGGTGCTCGGTGGACAGCACGCCTGAGCGCGAGCCCACCACGGTCGCGCTGCTGTTCGACGACGCCGACAGCGGCGCACGCCTGCGTGAGGCATTGCAGGCGCGCGGCGCGCGCATCGTGTTCGAGGGCGGCATGGAAGCCTTCGAGCCGCAGACCTTCTGCGAACATGCGCCGGAAGTGGTCGTACTGAATCTCGATCCGGCCAACGACGCCGCGTTGGAGCGCGTGTTCGAGGCGCTGGATCCGGCACGGCAGCGTCTGGTGCTCAACGATGCCGAGGCCACGCGCGGGCTGGCCGGCTGGGATGCGGCGCGCTGGGCGCGGCACCTGGCCAACAAGATCCTGGGTACGGATGTCGATCCGCCGCGCCCGGCCGGCGCCGAGCCGCCGCCGCCGGCGGCGTCGTTGTTGCCAGCTGCCGCTGCGGATGCCGGCCCGGGCGGGGCGTTGCCCGAGGGGCGCGACACGGCCGCTCCTGTCGCAATGACCGAGCCGGCCATGAATGCGGCGCTGGGACGCGAGATCGAGGCACTGATCGAATCCGCCGCACCCGAAAGCCTCCTGCCTGACATCGCCGCAGCCGCGGCGCCCCCGGCACCGCCGGTTGCGGAGGACGACCTTGACGTCCTGCTGTCCTCGCTGCGCAGCGGTTTCCCCGCGGACGATCCGGCGGCCGTGCCACGGGCCGGCCCGGAACCGGTCGCGGTCTCGCCGGACGGCGACGGCGCGACGGCCGATCTCGATGCCCTTTTGGCCGGTTTTCCGGAGCCGCCGGCGTCACCGGAAGTCGACCCCGCGGGGGTGCCTGCGGAGGATGGACCCGCGGCGGACGAGCCGGTGCTGCCGCGACGCATCCCGCGCGACGAGGCTCTGGCGCCGGCCGCACCCGATCTGCCGATGCCCGCGTTCGACGGTGCCGAGCTCGATGCCTTGCTGGCCGAACTGCTGCCGCAGTCGGCGCCTGCCGCCGATGCGGCGGTCCTGCCGACCCTGGCCGGACCCGATCCCCTGCTGGGATCCGCCGATCCGCTGCTGGCCAGCCTGGACGCGGAGTCCGAGCCGGCCCTGCCCGAGGATCTGGCCGGGTTCGATCCGGAAACCTGGACGCCGCCGGAGATCGCGCCAGCGGCACCCGCTGCCGATGCGGAAACCGCCGCCGTGCCCGCGCCGGCGGAGGCGCCCGCCGCGGTGGCGGTGCATCTGGGCGATGCCGAACCCGATCTCGAACTGATGCTGGACGCCATGTTCGAGCAGCCGCTGTCCGCCGAAAATCCGGCCGATCGCCCCGCCCCGCCCGCCGCGCCCGAATGGGGACTGCTCGATGCCGACGCCGCGCCGGCCGCGCCGCTGCAGGATTCCACCGTGGCGGCCATGGCCGCGCCGCCGGCCCGTACGTACGCTGCCGAGGGGCTGGAACTGGTGCCTCTGGATGATGCCGCCGCTCCGGCGCGAATGGCCGGTGCAGCGCGCGATTTCGAGCGCGTGGTGGTGATCGGTGCATCCATCGGCGGACCCGATGCCGTGCGCGAATTCCTGGTGGCGCTGAAGCCGGGCCTGCCGTTGCTGGTGGTGGTGGCGCAGCACCTGGACGAGACGTTCTTCCCCGGATATGCCGAACAGTTCCAGCGCGCGCTGCCGCATCCCGTGCACGTTGCCCGCGCAGGACTGCGGGTGCAGGCCGGCGATGTGCTGCTGGTGCCGCCGCGTGCGCGTCTGCTGCTCGGTGCCGACGGCAGCGTGCACGTCGAGCCCGCGGCCGAGGCGCGCTACACGCCCTCCATCGACGACACGTTCGCAGCCGTCGCCGGCGTGTTTGCTGCGCGCACGTTGGCGCTGGTGTTCTCCGGCATGGCCAGCGACGGTGTGCGAGGCATGCGCGCGGTCGCGGCGGCCGGCGGCGAGATCTGGACGCAGGCGCCGGAGAACTGCGTGGTGAGCGCCATGGTGGACGCGGCACGGGCCGCTCGACTGGAGCGCCGCAGCGGACTGCCGGGCGCGCTGGCCGCTGAACTCAACACCCGTCTCGCACAGGGCTAAGCCATGTTGATGAGCAGCTCGGAAATTCGCGGTGTGATGATCCCGGTGACGGAAGGCCGCGTCCTGCTGCCCAACGCCAGCGTGGCCGAGGTGATCACGCTGACCACGCCCGATCCGGTGTCCGGCGCGCCGGACTGGCTGCTGGGGCGCATCCCCTGGCGCGGCTGGCGGCTGCCGCTGGTGGCGTATTCGGTACTCGCCGGCCTGGCGCCGGCGGAAGGCACCGTGCACGCCCGCGTCGCCGTGCTGAAGGCGCTCGGCGGCGACCCGCGCATGCCCTATCTGGCGCTGCTGACGCAGGGCTTCCCGCGACTGGTCACCTTGACCCACGAGGTGCTGATGCCGGCGGGCGGCAGCGAGGCACCGCCGCCGGGCGTGCGCAGCGAGGTCATGGTACGCGACGAGCCGGCGCTGATTCCCGACCTGGCCGCCCTCGAGACGCAACTGCGCGCCGTACTGAAGCCGGCAGCCTGAGCCGCCGGCGATCGCGACGCGACTACAATAGGCGCTTTCACCGGAGCGCCCATGGGTACAGACGCATCCGCCGGCGCGCGGTTCCGCGCCGCCCTCGCCGACGAAAGCCCGCTGCAGGTGGTGGGCGCGATCACCGCCTATGCCGGTCTGCTGGCGCGGCGTGCGGGTTACCGCGCGTTGTATCTCTCGGGCGGCGGCGTGGCTGCCAACTCGCTGGGTGTTCCGGATCTGGCCATCAGCACCATGGAAGACGTGCTGACCGACGCGCGGCGCATCGTCGAAGCCACGCGCATGCCGCTGCTGGTGGACATCGACACCGGCTGGGGCGGCGCCTTCAACATCGCCCGTACCATCCGCAGCTTCGAGCGCTGCGGCGCGGCCGCCGTGCACATCGAGGACCAGGTCGGACAGAAGCGCTGCGGCCACCGCCCGGGCAAGGAGGTGGTGGCGTGCGCAGAGATGGTGGACCGCGTCAAGGCCGCCGTCGATGCGCGCAGCGACGGCGGTTTCGTGATCATGGCGCGCACCGACGCGACCGCGGTGGAGGGTCTCGACGCGGCCATCGAGCGCGCCTGTGCCTATGTCGACGCGGGCGCCGACATGATTTTCCCGGAAGCCATGCGCACGCTGGACGACTATCGCCGCTTCAGGCAGGCGGTGCGCGTGCCGATCCTGGCCAACCTCACCGAGTTCGGCGCCACGCCGTACTTCACGCTCGAGGAATTGCGCGGCGCCGGCGTCGACATCGCGCTGTACTGCTGTGGTGCCTACCGCGCCATGAACAAGGCGGCGCTGGACTTCTACGAGACCCTGCGCCGCGACGGCACCCAGAAAGCCCTGTTGCCGAAGATGCAGACGCGCGAGGAGCTGTACGAAGTGCTGGGCTACCACGGCTACGAGCAGAAGCTCGACGCGCTGTTCGGGCGCGGCGGCCGTCCCGGTTGATCCCCGGCATTCCGCTGCAGCCGCCGCGACGCAGACGCGCATCCCACGGAGCCATGACGATGAACGAGAACACCCAGCAGATCCTGCCCAAGGCCAAGAAATCGGTGGCTCTTTCCGGTGTGGCCGCCGGCAACACCGCCATCTGCACCGTCGGGCGCAGCGGCAACGACCTGCACTATCGCGGCTATGACATCCACGATCTGGCCACGCGCGCCAGTTTCGAGGAGGTCGCGCACCTGCTGGTGCACGGGGTACTGCCCAACTGGGCCGAACTGAACGCCTACCGGACGCACCTGAAATCGCTGCGCGGCTTGCCGCAGCCGGTACGCGTCGCCCTGGAGCAGTTGCCGGCCGCCACGCATCCGATGGACGTGATGCGCACCGGCTGTTCGGTGCTGGGCACCACGCTGCCCGAGCACGAATCGCACGACGCAGTCGGCGCCCGCGCCATCGTCGACCGCCTGCTGGCCGGCTTCGGTTCGATGCTGCTGTACTGGTACCACTACAGCCACAGTGGTCGGCGCATCGACACCGAAACCGAAGATGCCTCCATCGCCGGGCACTTCCTGCACCTGCTGCACGGGCACGCGCCCGGCGACGCCCAGGTGCAGGCGCTGGACCGCTCGCTGACGCTGTACGCCGAGCACGAGTTCAACGCCAGCACATTCGCCGCGCGCGTGATCGCGGGCACCGGTTCGGACATGTATTCGGCCATCACCGGTGCCATCGGCGCGCTGCGCGGGCCCAAGCACGGCGGGGCCAACGAGGTGGCGATGGAGATCATCGCCCGCTACCGCAGTGCTGACGAAGCCGAGGCCGACATCCGCGCGCGGGTGGAACGCAGGGAGATCGTGATCGGCTTCGGCCATCCGGTGTACACCATCGGTGACCCGCGCAATCCGATCATCAAGGAGATCAGCCGCAAGCTCTGCACGGAGGGCGGCAACCCGCGGCTGTTCGAGGTGTCCGAGCGCATCGAACAGGTGATGTGGAACCTCAAGCGCATGTTCCCCAACCTGGACTGGTACTCGGCCAGCGCCTACCACATGCTGGGCGTGCCCACGCCGATGTTCACGCCGCTGTTCGTCATCGCGCGCACCTCGGGCTGGGGTGCGCACGTGATCGAACAGCGCGAGGACGGCAAGATCATCCGTCCCGGCGCCAACTACACCGGTCCGGAAGACACCGCGTACGTGCCGATCGAGAAGCGCTGAGGCGGCGGCGGTCATCGGCCGCGCGCATGCCCGCCGGATCTACAGCCGCGCGGCCAGTTCGGTGGCTTCGCGGATGGCGCGTTCGGCATCCAGCTCGGCGGCCACGGCGGCGCCGCCGATGCGATATGCCGGCACCCCGCGTGCCGCCAGCACATCGGCCAGTGCGTGCTCGGATTCCTGGCCGGCGCAGATCACCACGTGGTCCACGGCCAGCGTGATCGATTCGCCGTCGCGCTGCAGGTGCAGGCCCGAATCGTCGATCTTCTCGTAGACGATGCCGCCCCACATCTGCACGCCCTTGGCGCGCAGGCTGCTGCGGTGCACCCAGCCCGTGGTCTTGTGCAGGCGCCTGCCGGGCGCGCCGGGACTGCGCTGCAGCAGCCACACCTGGCGCGGGGACGGTTCGGGCTGCGGCTTCAGCAGCGCACCGCGTGCGGTCAGCGCGGTGTCCACCCCCCATTCACGCGCCCAGCGCGCCACGTCGGTAGCCGGCGACGGCGCGTCCTGCACCAGGTACTCGGCGACATCGAAGCCGATACCGCCGGCGCCGACAATGGCCGCCTTCGGTCCCACCGGCGCCTTGCGCGCCAGCACATCGAGATAGCCCAGCACCCTGGGGTGATCCTCGCCGGGGATGCCGGCACGGCGCGGCCGCACGCCGGTGGCCACGATCACCGCGTCGAACCCGGCGGCCAGGGTATCGGCGTCGGCCTGTTCACCCAGGCGCAGGATTACGCCGGCCTGCGCCAGGCGATGGCCGAAATAGCGCAGCGTCTCGGCGAATTCCTCCTTGCCGGGAACGCGCATCGCCAGATTGAACTGGCCGCCGATGCGCGGTTCGCGCTCGAACAGGCTCACCGCATGGCCACGCTCGGCCAGCGCAGCGGCGCAGGCGAGTCCGGCCGGCCCGGCGCCGACCACGGCGTAGCGTTTCCTCTGCGCGGCGGGGACCAGCACCAGCTCGGTCTCGTGGCAGGCGCGCGGGTTGACCAGGCACGAAGCGCGCCGGTTTTCGAACACGTGATCGAGGCAGGCCTGGTTGCAGGCGATGCAGGTGTTGATGTCGGCGGCGTGGCCCGCGCGCGCCTTGGCGACCCAGTGCGGATCGGCCAGCAGCGGCCGCGCCATCGACACCATGTCGGCGTCGCCGGTGGCCAGCACGCGTTCGGCCACGTCCGGCATGTTGATGCGGTTGGTGGTGATCAGCGGAATCCGCACCTCGCCTTTCAGGCGCCGGGTGACCCAGGTGAAGGCCGCGCGCGGCACGCTGGTGACGATGGTGGGCACGCGCGCCTCGTGCCAGCCGATGCCGGTGTTGATCAGCGTC
Organism: Pseudomonadota bacterium; assembly: GCA_021792975.1. Lineage (GTDB taxonomy): Bacteria > Pseudomonadota > Gammaproteobacteria > Xanthomonadales > Rhodanobacteraceae > Metallibacterium. Next base: position 33,094 of record JAJYTR010000016.1, read on the forward strand.
GCGCCGGCTGCTTCGACCGTCTTGGCCAGCGTCACGATCTCGTCCCAGCTCTGCCCGCCTTCGACCAGGTCCAGCATCGACAGGCGATAGATGATGATGAAGTCGCGGCCCACGCACTCGCGCGTGCGGCGCACGACCTCCACGGCGAAACGCATGCGGTTCTCGTAAGGTCCGCCCCAGCGGTCCGTGCGGCGGTTGCTGCGCGCGGCGAGGAACTGGTTGATCAGATAGCCCTCCGAGCCCATCACCTCGATGCCGTCGTAGCCGGCCTCGCGCGCCAGCTCGGCGCAGTGCGCGAAGTTCTCGATGGTGCGGCGGATGCCGCGTTCACCCAGCGCGCGCGGCGCGAACGGCGAGATCGGCGAGCGGATCCGCGATGGCGCCACCGCCAGCGGATGGTAGGCGTAGCGCCCGGCATGCAGGATCTGCATGCAGATGCGCCCGCCTTCGGCGTGCACCGCGCGCGTGATCCGGCGATGGCGGGCGACGTGCCAGGGCATCGACAGCCGCCCCGAGAACGGCTTGATCCAGCCCTCGATACCGGGGGCGATGCCGCCGGTCACCATCAGCCCGACACCGCCGCGCGCGCGCTCGGCGAAGTAGGCCGCCAGCTTGCCGTAATCGCCTGCACGGTCTTCCAGCCCGGTATGCATCGAGCCCATCAGCACACGGTTGGGCAGGGTGGTGAAACCGAGATCCAGCGGCGCCAGCAGGTGCGGGTAGGCGGTCATGGCGGAACGATCGCTGCAAACGATCGTTCGATCATCGCCGCGCGCCAACCCCTCCGGCAAGCCACGCCGCATGCGGCCGCATCTGCAGGACGCAACGGGAAACGCCGCCGCGCCGGGCGCGCCTATTCGGCCCGTGCGCGCTGCGTGCGCCGCTGCGCCAGCCAGCCGCCGCCGCAGACCGACAGCACCAGCACGGCCTCCAGCGCGTAGCCGGCCCAGGGGCGCAGGGCGAACCAGGACCTCACCAGCAGGTCGTGGCTGAGCATGCGCCCGGCCGTCCACGCGATCGCCGCGCCGCCGAGATAGACCACCACCGGAAAACGCTCGATCAGCCTGAGGATCAGCGTCGAGCCCCACACCACCAGCGGGACGCTGACCAGCAGACCGATCACCACCAGCGACAGGTGGCCGTGCGAGGCGCCGGCAATCGCCAGCACGTTGTCCAGGCCCATCAGCGCATCGGCAACGACGATGGTTTGCATGGCCGACCAGAATCCCGCCGCCGGGCGGACCGCATGCCCGCCATCGTCCTGGCGCAGCAGCTTCCAGGCGATCGGCAGCAGCAGCAGCCCGCCGGCCAGCGTCAGGCCGGGCAGTGCGAGCAGCCACACCACGATCGCCGTCATCGCGATGCGTACCGCGATCGCGCCCAGCGTGCCCCAAAAGATGGCCTGCCTCTGCAGATGCGCGGGCAGGTTGCGTGCGGCCAGCGCGATCACGATGGCGTTATCGCCCGCCAGCACCAGGTCGATCAGGATGATGCTGGCCAGGCCCGACCAGAAGCTCGAATTCAGGACATCCATGCGTACTCCGGCGCGCGGGAACGGCAGAACGCGGTGCGCGCGGCCACCGCGGCCTGCCCAGCGTCTCGCCCGCCGCCTGCCGCATGCAGGCTGCCACGGCGGCCGGAGCGCGAGGCCCGTGATGACGACCGCCGCACAGGCAGACATGACGGCTGCCCGGAGCTACTCCCGATGGGAAGCAGGCGCGCAGTGTTGAGGCTGTACCCGGCGCGGTCAAGCGCGGGTCCCGAAGCGGAACGCGTGCATGGCCAGCGAACCGTATTCCCAGGCCTCGTGCAGCGGCGTGCCGCTGCCTCCGGCCGCACCCCAGGCCACGAACAGCGGCAGCAGATGTTCGGGGGTCGGATGCGCGCGGGAGGCATGCGGCGCCCGTGCCGACCAGTCCTGCGCGGCACCGGTATCGCCCTCGCGCACGCGTGCAGTCAGCCACCGCGCGAACGCCTGTGCCCACGGCGCCGGCGGTGCATCGTGTTCGTGCCACTGCAGTGCGCCGAGGTTGTGCACGAATCCGCCCGAGCCCACGATCAGCACGCCGGCGTCGCGCAGAGGCGCCAGCGCCTGGCCCAGGGCGTAATGCCAGGATGCATCGCGCCGCGGAGAGATGCTGAGCGCGAGCACCGGAAGGTCGGCCGCCGGGTACATCCGCATCAGCGGTACCCAGATGCCGTGATCGAAAGGCATGGCGGCATCCCGGGTCGCCTCGAAACCCGCAGCACCCAGCAGTTCCGCCGCCTGCGGCACGAGATCCGGTGCCCCCGGTGCGGGGTAACGCAGCGCGTCGAGCGCCGTCGGGAATCCCGCGAAATCATGCAACGTCGCGGGGCGGGCGCCGGCGCCCAGGTGCGGTACGCCCGCCAGCGCATGCGCAGAGGCCACCAGTACCGCGCGCGGCCGCGGCAGCGCTGCACCCAGGCCGTCCAGCCAGCGACCGGTGGCGCTGTCCTCCAGCGCCAGCGTCGGCGCGCCGTGCGAGAGGAACAGGCTGGGCATCGTGACGGAACGGATCGGATCGGACATGCGCCCATGATGGCGTCGCCCGCTGCCGGGCACAGCTCGCACCGTGCGAATGGCCTGTTGCCCCGGGGGCAACAGCATCGGGTGCGAACAGGTCCTCTGGCACAATGCCGGGCTGTCTCGACGATCGCCTGCAGGAATCGACCCATGGCCCAGCACGACATCCGCTCCGCCCGCCGGCCCGCTCCGGATGCACCGATGGCGGCGATCGCCGACTACGTCGCCGATTTCGAGATCCGCTCGGAAGAGGCCTACGACACCGCGCGCCACGTGCTGATGGATTCGCTGGGCTGCGCCATGCTGGCGATGAAGTTTCCCGAGTGCGTCAAGCATCTCGGTCCGGTGGTGCCCGGTGCGACCATGGCCGGCGGCGTGCGTGTGCCGGGCACCAGCCACGAGCTGGACCCGGCGCAGGCGGCGTTCGCCATCGGCACGCAGATCCGCTGGCTGGACTTCAACGACACCTGGCTGGCGGCCGAGTGGGGCCACCCCTCCGACAACCTCGGTGCAATCCTGGCCGTGGCCGACTATCTCGCGCGGCGGGCGGCACGCGAGGGCGGTTCGAAGCCGACCCTGCGCGAGGTGCTGACCTGGGCGATCAAGGCGCACGAGATCCAGGGCGTCTACGCGCTGAAGAACAGCTTCAACCGCGTCGGCCTCGACCACGTGATCCTGGTGCGGCTGGCCTCCACCGCAGTGGCCACGCACATGCTGGGCGGCGACAAGGACGCCATCATCAGCGCGGTTTCGCACAGCTGGATCGACAACGGCGCCCTGCGCACCTACCGGCATGCGCCGAACACCGGCCCGCGCAAGAGCTGGGCCGCGGGCGACGCCTGTCGCCGTGCGGTGATCCACGCGTTGAACGCAGTCGACAAGGGCGTCGTGGGCTATCCCTCGGCACTGAGCGCCAGGACCTGGGGTTTCTACGACGTCGCCTTCGGCGGCAAGCCGTTCGAGTTCGAGCGCCTCTTCGGCAGCTACGTGATGGAAAACGTGCTGTTCAAGATCAGCTATCCCGCCGAGTTCCACGCGCAGACTGCGGTGGAATGCGCGCTGCGCCTGCATCCCGAGGTGGCGCACCGGCTGCAGGAAATCGAGCGCATCGAGATCGAGACCCAGGAAGCCGGCTGCCGCATCATCGACAAGACCGGGCCGCTGGCCAACTACGCCGACCGCGACCATTGCATCCAGTACATGGTGGCGGTGCCGCTGATCTGCGGCCGCCTCACCGCCGACGACTACGGCGACGCCGTGGCCGCCGACCCGCGCATCGACGCCCTGCGCGCCAGGATGACCGTGCGTGAGAACCCGCAGTTCACCCGCGACTACTTCGACCCCGACAAGCGCTACATCGGCAACGCCGTGCAAGTGTTTTTCAAGGACGGCAGTCACACGCGAAAGGTTTCGATCGACTACCCGATCGGCCATCGCAGGCGCCGGGGCGAGGGCCAGCCGGTGCTGCTGCGCAAGTTCGAGCAGGCCTTGCGCGGGCATCTGCCGGCGCGACGGGCGGACGCCATCCTGGCGCTGTGCGCCGATGCCGGGCGCTTCGACGCGCAACCGGTGGACCGGTTCATGGACCTGTTCGTTTTGTGATCCGGTTTTCACGCCAGGCTCGCGGGATTGACGCGAAACTGAACGGACGTGACGGAGTCGACGGAATTTGTTTGTTTTTTGCTAAGCTGGGAGCTGTTGCTGTCGGTTCACCGGCGGATCGGCAGGCAACGGAAACCGCGATCCGCGTGGCGCCGACGCCAGACCGAACGGGCGCATCATCAAACCTTGGGAGACTGCGATGAAAAGAAAGGGCCTCTACGCTCTGATCGCACTGGCTGTTGCAGGTGGCGGTATCGGCACCGCGCAGGCCGTGGATTACGGCAACTGGTACATCGCGCCGCGCCTCGGCGTGCTGGTGCCCGATTCCAAGCGCGACACCCAGAATTCCGTGCTGGGCGGCCTGGGAGTGGGCTTCTGGGCCACCCCCAATTTCGCGGTGGATCTCGAGTACACGCTCACCGACGCCAACTACAAGACCAGTTCTCCGTTCGCTACGCACAGCTGGCAGACGCAGAGCCTCGGTGTCACCGGACGCTATTTCTTCGGCGACCCCAAGGGTGACGGCTTTGCCGGCTGGCGTCCGTTCGTGGCCGGCGGCCTCGGCATGTACGGCTACGACGCCTTTATGACGCACGCCGGCTGGGGTCCGGGTTTCCTGGTCGGCGGCGGCGTGCAGCGCGCGCTGACCGACCGCGTGGCCCTGCGCGGCGAAATCGACTATCGCTGGAACCGCGACCGCGTGTCGCTGCCCACCACCAACAACTACGGTGACTGGGCCGCCACGCTGGGCCTGGTGATCTCGATGGCGCCCCCGCCCCCACCTCCGCCTCCGCCCCCGCCGCCTCCGCCTCCGCCTCCTCCGCCCCCGCCGCCGCCGCCGCCTCCGGCCCCGGCTGCGCACCAGGTGGTCATCGAACTGCGCGGCGTGCACTTCCAGTTCGCGCGGCCGATGCCCGGCCAGACCGACATCAACGGCATCCTCGAAAAGCCGGTCGCCGATTCGGAAGCCATTCTCAAGCAGGCCGCCGACACGCTGAAGCGCTACCCCGACATGCAGGTGCAGATCGATGGCTACACCGACTCGATCGGTTCGCAGGCCTACAACCTGAAGCTGTCCGACCGGCGTGCCGAGTTCGTGAAGAACTACCTGATCGCCCACGGCGTGTCCGCATCGCAGATCGTCGGCGTCAAGGGCTTCGGCAAGGACGACCCGGTCGCGAGCAACTCGACGGCCGACGGCCGTGCGCGCAACCGCCGCGTGGAGTTCAAGGTTCAGAATCCGAACCAGATGCAGCAGTAATTGCGGCCGTCCGCACTGCAGAACGAGGCCCGGCGCAAGCCGGGCTTCGTTTTTGGCCGGGCGTGGCATGACACGTCGACCGGGAAAGGACGGCCCGGGCGTGGATATGGGGGCGAGGGGAATCTTCGCGGGCTCCCGGGCGTGCCTGCCGCCGGCCGGCAATCCGAGACATCCATCCTGCGGCAGCGCTGCGCAACCGGCTTGTGAGCCGGTGGCATGGCGACCGGCAGGGACGTTAGTACTGCTGTGCCGCACGGCAATTCCACCGTGGCGTGCGGCACGTGCCGGGCTACACTGCGCGCCATGTCCGTGATGCCGCACATCCCCGCATCCACGCCCTGCATCGGCGTCTGCCGGCTCGATCGCGACAACCTGTGCATGGGCTGCCGGCGCAGCCTGGGCGAGATCGCCGGATGGTCACGCATGAGCGAGGCCGAGCGGCTGCGCCTGATGCGCGAGGTGCTGCCGCTGCGTCGCATCGAGGCGCGGCGTGCCTGACGACGGGCTGCTGCGGGTGCTGCATCCGCTGCGGCAGCCGCCGCGGCCGCCGGGCTGGAATCACGCCGAACTGGCCGGCCTGCTGGAGGATGCGCCGCTGGCGCCGGCGGCGGTACTGCTGGCGCTGCGTCCCGCGGGGGACGGCACGCAGGTGCTGTTCACGCGGCGCGTGGCGCATCTGCGCCAGCATGCGGGGCAGGTGAGTTTCCCCGGCGGCCGCTGCGATCGGGAAGATGCCGGCGCGCTGGCCACGGCGCTGCGCGAGAGCGAGGAGGAGATCGGTCTGACCGCCGCGCAAGTGCGGCCCATCGGTTATCTGGACTGCTTCGACACCATCAGCGGCTACTGCGTCACGCCGGTGGTGGCGCGCATCGCGCCCGGCTTCGTGGCGCGGCCCAACCCGGACGAGGTGGCCGAGGTGTTCGAAGTGCCGCTGGCCTGGTTGCGCGAGCCGGCCAACCATATCGCGCGCCGCGTCGAGTACCGCGGTCACATGCGCACCCTGCACGAGTTCAACTACGGCCCGCACCGCATCTGGGGCGCCACCGCCGGCATCTTGCTCAACCTGCTGCAGCGCCTGGAGCCCTGACCATGTCCGATCTGCTGCTCGATGCCGCTGCGTTGGCCGCACTGTCGGCCGGTGCCGCACTGGTCGTCGACTGCCGCCACGACCTGGGGGATCCGGAGGCCGGCACGCGTGCCTATGCCGCCGGCCACGTGCCTGGCGCCGTGCATGCGCATCTCGATCGCGACCTCTCCGATCTGTCGCGCAGGGCCGAGGGTCTGGGCCGGCACCCGCTGCCCGCCGCGTCCGCGTTCATCGGACGGCTGTCGCACTGGGGCTGGCGGCCCGGACTGCCGGTGGTCGCCTACGACGCGCACGCCGGCGCGATCGGCGCGGCGCGGCTGTGGTGGATGTTGCGCCTGTTGGGTCAGCCGGCGGCGGTACTCGACGGCGGCTGGTCCGCGTGGGCGGCTGCGGGCCTCCCGCAGCAGCGGGAGACCCCCGCTCCGCGCACACCGCGCCCCGCTGCCCTGGTTTTCACGCGCGATTTCGATTCGCACGCCATCGTCGATACGCCCGAGCTCGAGCGCAGCATACGCGACGGCAGTGTCTGCATCGTCGATGCACGCGCTCCCGAGCGCTATCGCGGCGAGGTCGAACCGATCGATCCCAAGGCCGGCCACATCCCCGGCGCGCGCAACCGCCCGTTCGCGCACAACCTCGATGCCGGCGGCCGCTTCAAGCCGCCCGCGCAGTTGCGCGCCGAGTGGCAGGCGCTGCTGGGCGGCACCGATCCCGCACGCGTGGTGCACAGTTGCGGTTCCGGCGTGTCCGCCTGCCACAACCTGCTGGCCATGGAACTCGCCGGTCTTGCCGGCTCGCGCCTGTACGCGCCCTCGTGGAGCGGCTGGGTGAGCGATGCAAGGCGGGCGGTCGAGGCCGGTTGAGGTGCCGCGGATCCGGCTGCCGGGTACGGACGGCGGCGGGCGCGGAATGCGGGAGGCGCCGGCGACAGCGCCGCGCCGTTGCATCGTGCCTGACCCGCAGGCCACATCGAAGCGATAGACCGGGAACGGTGTCGTTCCATCGCGGTTTCCGTCACTGCCGCCCCGAGTGCTTCTGTGACAGCAGGCAGGGCATCCGCCGAACAGGATCCGGAAGCCGGTGCGGAAGCATCGAGTCCGCCATCGTGGCCCGGATTCCGGGGATGGTCCTGTCCGGAGGGGTCGCTGCATACTTGCGGCAACGGACTCCGCTCTGGAACACATGATGGCCCACGGCATCCTGCGGGCACCGACGAGTTGTTGCACCTGGCCACGGAGATGGCCGGTATCGCCGTCTGGGAGTACGACTTCGTCACGAACACCATGACGCGGTCGGCCAACCACAACGGCCTGTACAGGCATCGCCCGGAGCTCGATGGCGCTCAGGCCAGGCCGGCCTGCTTCATCACTTCGGCGGCGTAGTCCTCCACCACCTTCTCGATGCCCTCGCCCACAGCCAGGCGCTGGAACTGCAGCACCTCGGCGCCGGCGGCCCTCAGCACGGCCTCCACGGTCTGCTCGGTATCGAGCACGTAGGGCTGGCCGTAGAGCGTGTTCTCGTTGACGATCTTGGCGATCTTGCCGGAGACGATCTTCTCGAGGATCGCGGCTGGCTTGGACTTGTCCTTCCCGGGCATCCGTGCCAGTTCGATCTCTTTCTCCTTGGCGATGAACGCGGCCGGCACGTCACCGGGTTTGTTGTAGGGCGGGTTCATGGCGGCCACATGCATGGCGACGCCGCGCGCCAGCTCCTCGCTGCCGCCGCGCAGCTCGACCAGCACGCCGATGCGCGCGCCGTGCACGTAGGCGGCCACGGTGTGCGCGCTGTCGACGCGCGTCAGGCGCCGCACCTGCACGTTCTCGCCCACCTTGGCGATGACCGCGGCACGCGCTTCCTCCACGGTCTCTCCGCCGGGCAGCCGGACCGTCTTCAGTGCCTCGGCGTCGCCGGCACCGGAGGCCAGCGCGGCCTGCGCCACGGCGGCGGCGAAGGCGACGAAGTTCTCGTCCTTGGCCACGAAGTCGGTTTCCGAGTTGATCTCGACCAGCACCGCCCTGCCGCCCTGTCGGGCCACGGCGATGCGGCCCTCGGCGGCGACGCGGCCGGCCTTCTTGTCGGCCTTGGCCAGGCCCTGCTTGCGCAGCCACTCGGCGGCGGTGTCGATATCGCCGGCGTTTTCGGTCAACGCCTTCTTGCATTCCATCATGCCGGCGCCGGTGCGCTCGCGCAGTTCCTTGACCGTCTGTGCGGTGATCTGCATGCGTGTTTCCTCTGATTGCGGATGCCCGCGCGCCAGTGTGCGCGCGGGCAGAGGCAGCG
>JAJYTR010000067.1 GCA_021792975.1 Pseudomonadota bacterium
CAGCGTCCAGGCCCACGTCCGCCCACTTCATCGTGCGCAGCTCGCCCGGACGGCAGAACACCAGTGGCAGCAGGTTCACGGCGGCCTGCACCACGGGGCCGCCTTGGAACGCTTCCAGCGCGCGCAGGATCGCGCCCACGGCCACGGGATCGGTAGGGGCTGCCATGTTGCGCGGGTTCACGGGGCGCAGCGATCCGCGCAGGCTGGGGGTCGGGTCGAACTCTGTGCGTCCGGTGGCGATGGCGTAGCGGATCACCTGTCCGATGTTTTGCAGGGCGCGGTGCGCCGTTTCCAGAGTGCCGCGCGACTCGATCCGGTGCAGCACCGCGCGAATCTCCGGCGCAGTGATGGCCGAAACGGGCCGCTTGCCCAGGAAGGGGAACACGTCGCGTTCGAGTCGGCGTTGCACCTTGCTGCGGTGACCCTCGGCCTTGTCCGCCAGTCGCTGGGCGATGAACTCGCGCGCGATGACCTCGAAGCTATCTGCCGCCGCCGCGCGCTGGGCGGCCTTGTCAGCCTGCCGCTGCGTGCCGGGGTCGATACCGTCCGCCAGCAGCTTGCGGGCCGCGTCGCGGCGCTCGCGGGCTTGGCGCAGGGATACGTCGGGGTAGGTGCCGAAGGCCAGCACGTTCTCGGCGCGTGTCACGGGTCGCCGGTATTTCATGCGCCAGTATTTCGAGCCGTTCGGATGGATCAGCAGAAACAGCCCGCGTTCGTCGGCCAGCTTGTACGGCTTGGTCTGCGGCTTCGCGTTCGCCACATCGGATGCGGTCAGCATGTCTTGTACCCCCAGCGTTGCCATGTACCCCCGCCTTGTACCCCCAGACTTGGGAGAAAGCAAGAGATACCCCCAGCAGTTGCGGGAAGCTCTAGTCAAGAAAAAGCCCGCATTGACGCGGGCTTAGGTGACTTGCGGGATGTTGGCGGAAGTGCGGATGGTGGCCAGGGACGGAATCGAACCGCCGACACGAGGATTTTCAGTCCTCTGCTCTACCAACTGAGCTACCTGGCCGGAAGCGCACGGCCTTGCGCCGCGAGCCGCGTATTAGACCGGCGCGGAGGAGATGGCGTCAAGCGCGGCAGGCGCATGAACGCGCGGCGAACGCATACATGACGTACACACCGGCCGCCGGGCGCGGGACTACCATGGTTTCGCAGCCGCGCGGTGCGCGGCACGTCCGCTGGAGGTTGTCATGCGCATCAAGACAGCAATTCTGGCCGCGCTGGCGACGGTGACGTTGGTGGCGGCCGGCGCGGCGTTGGCCGACACCGCCAAAGTGATGGCCGAGAACTTGGCGCGGTTCAAGAAGTTCGCCGGCAAGCCGCAGGATTCGGTGACGGTGTTCCAGCTGCAGGGCTGGCAGGCGCTGGGTGATGACCACATCGCGATCTGGACCGGCGTCAACGACGTGTATCTGATCCGCGTCGCCAAACCCTGCATCAATCTGAGCTGGAGCAACGGCATCGGCATCCAGCCGCACATGAACCAGTTGCGCACCCGTTTCGACAACGTCTACGTGCGCGGCATGCCCTGCCAGATCGAGAGCATCCGCAAGGTGGACTACCTGGCGGTGCGCAAGAGCATGGGCGGCAAGGCGGACGCGGTCGGTCCCAAACCGCTGGCTGCCGAACCGGTCAAGAACTAGCGGTCCGTATCCGGCGGCTGGTAGCCCGGCGGCGGCGGCGCCTCGCCGCCGCCGAAGAGGAACTGTTCCATTTCCTGTGCCAGCAGGATACGGGTCTGCGGGTCCAGCGGACTGAGGCGGTATTCGTTGATCAGCATGGTCTGACGCTGCAACCACAGCGCCCAGGCCTCGCGCGAGATGTGCGCATAAACGCGTCGGCCCAGTTCGCCCGGCCACGGGGCGTGGGGCAGGCCTTCGGCCTCGCGCTTGAGGTACTCGCAATACACGGTGCGGCTCATGGCGGAATCTCCGGCAGGAGTTCGAGCAGGCGGCGCACCGGCGCCGGCAGTGCCAGCGCGCGTGCGGTCTGCGGGTGCAGCCAGCAGCGGGCGTTCGTGTCCTCGACACCGGGCACGGCCGTGGCGCCCTCGAACAGCAGCGGCTGCGCCTCGAGCTGGAAGTGGGTGAAGCCGTGGCGCAGCGGCCGCAGGCGTTGCGCGGGGCCGTGCAGACGGACCAGTTGCGCGGCATACCGCCGCGGTGCCGCGGTGGTCTCGGGCAGGCTCCACAGGCGCGGCCACACGCCGGCGTTGCCGCGCCGTTCGAGCAGGATGCGGCCCTGCGCGTCGCGCAGCAGCAGCCAGTGCACGTGCCGCCGCGGCAGCGCGCGGCGCGGGCGGGCGGCGGGAATCCGGGCGGTGAGCCCGGCGCGGTGCGCCGCGCAGCCCTGCGCGAGCGGGCAGCGCGGACACTGCGGCGCGCGCGGCGTGCACAGCGTGGCGCCCAGATCCATGATGGCCTGGGTGTAGATGGCCGCCTGTCGGCGCGGGGTGTGTGCTTCGGCGAGCTGCCACAGGCGGCGCGTCACCGCGGGCTGTCCGGGCCAACCCTCGATGCCATGCCAGCGCGCCAGCACGCGCTTGGCGTTGCCATCGAGGATGGCGTGCGGCAGATCCCAGGCCTGCGCCAGGACGGCGCCCGCGGTGGAACGGCCGATACCGGGCAGCGCGGCCAGCGCCGCGAAGTCGCGCGGCAGCTCGCCGCCGTGTTCCGCCATGCAGATGCGCGCGGCTGCATGCAGATGGCGTGCGCGCCGGTAGTAGCCCAGTCCGGACCACAGCGCGAGCACGCGGTCCTCGTCGGCCGCAGCCAGTGCGGGCAGATCGGGAAGTGCGGCGGTGAAGCGTTCGAAATAGGGGATCGCGGTCGCTACCCGGGTCTGCTGCAGCATCACTTCGGCCAGCCAGACGCGATAGGGCGTGCGCGGTGGGCGCTGCCAGGGCAGATCGTGGCGGCCGTGGCGCGCATGCCAGTCCGACAGCGTTGCGGCCAGCGTGTTCATCGCCGGCCGGTATCGCCGTGCACGGGCCCCGCGGCACTGCGCGCGGCGGCCGGAGCGGTATCCACCTGCAGCGACAGACCATGGATGTGCACGCTGCCCACCTGCAACCGGGCCACGCTGGCGCTGGCGGCCAGCGGCGGCGGCGCCAGGGCCGGCAGGCCATGCCCGGAGCCCAGCAGGCCCCGCCACCAGGCCAGCAGGGCGGACGGATCGAAACGCGCCTGCAGCCGCTGCCCCGCGCGCTGCGCCAGCAACTGCAACTGCGCGGGCGCGGAGGTGCTGCTGAACGCGACATGCAGGGCCCATGGCGGTGCGCCCGCCCGGCCCGACAGCGCGAGCTGTGCGCGGCTTCCGCCCAGCCAGCGCGCCTGGCCGGCGAGCGAAAAATCGCCGTAGCGCGGCAGGCTGCCGGTCAGTTGCATGCGGTCGAGCGCGACGGCGTTCTCGCTGCGCGACGGAACGCCCGCGATGCGGATCGACAGCGGCTGGCCGCTGGCGTTGCGCGCAGCCAGCGTGAGGAGGAAGGGCTGGCCCGGCTCCAGCGCACCGCTGGTGATGCGCAGCGCGTCCAGCACGGGGTGTCCGTTGCGCAGCAGGCTGCCGTCCGCGAGCAGGATTCCGGTGCGGATGCGCGGCAGCCAGGGCGTCCTGCCGGCGGGCATGGCGGCCACGAAGGCATCGACTTCATCGAGATTGATCTGGGGTTCGTCGAGTTCGAACCGGGTGATGCCAGGCGCACCCCCCAGCAACGCGCGCCAGGGCACGAACAGCTTGCCGCGCGTGGCGCTCAGCATGGGCGCGGCGTGTCCGGGGACTTCCAGGCGCAGACCCTGCAGCACCAGGCCGGGCGAGGGGAACAGCTCGGGGCTGGCGGGCTGCGCTAGGGTGAGCTTCAGACCCGCGGTGCCGGCAGCGTCCTCCAGCAGGGCCGTGAAGCGCCGCGGCTGCAGCAGCAGGTGCACGGCCAGCAGCGCGCAGGCCAGCAGCAGCGCCAGCGCGGCGAGTGTGCCGATCAGCCAGGCGCGTGCGCGGCGGCCCATCGCAATGGTGTCCTCACGCGGCGCCCTGCAGGCGCGCGGGCAGCATGCCCTCGACGAAGGCGGCGGCGTCGAACTCGGCCAGATCCCCGCCACGCTCGCCGGTGCCGACAAAACGGATCGGCAGGCCGAACTCGCGTGCCAGCGCGAACACCACGCCGCCCTTGGCGCTGCCGTCGAGCTTGGTCACCGCCAGTCCGGTCACGCCGGCGCTCTGGCGGAACTGGCGCACCTGGCTGATCGCGTTCTGGCCGGTGGTGCCGTCGATCACCATCAGCACCTCGTGCGGTGCGGCGACGTCGCACCGGGCCAGCACGCGGCGCACCTTGGCCAGTTCGTCCATCAGCCCGCCCTGGGTGTGCAGGCGGCCGGCGGTGTCGGCGATCAGCACGTCGGCGCGGCGTGCCCGCGCGGCCTGCAGCGCGTCGAAGATGACGCTGGCGGAATCGGCGCCCTGCGCCTGTGCGATCACCGGCACCTGGTGGCGTGCACCCCATTCCTTCAACTGCTCGATGGCGGCGGCGCGGAACGTGTCGCCGGCCGCCAGCAGCACCGAGCGGCCCTGCGTGCGGAACCGCAGCGCCAGCTTGCCGATGGTGGTGGTCTTGCCGGCGCCGTTGACGCCCACCACCAGCAGCACGAACGGCTGCGCGCCCTCGCTGCGCAGCGGCTGCGCCACCGGTGCCAGCAGCGCGGTCAGCTCGTCGCGCAACGCGGACAGCAGCGCGTCGGCATCGGCGAATTCGCGTGCGTGCAGGCGCCGGCGCAGCGGCTCGATCAGCGTACCCGTGGCGGCTGCGCCGACGTCGGCGCCCAGTAGCGCGGTTTCCAGTTCGTCGAGCAGGTTGTCGTCGAGGCGGGGATTGCGGCTGAACAGTCCCGCCATGCTGCGCGCCAGCAGGCTTCCGGAGAGGCGCTCGCGCCAGCGGCGCGCAGCCGCTTCCGGCGACGGCGCGGCGGCCGCCGGCTCGTCCGTTGCAACCGGTTTGCGGAACAGCTTGATCATGCGCGGGGCACTGCGGCGACAATGCCCGGATGCTAACACTCCGGCGATCAGCCTCCGCTGAGCGTGCGTGGCGCGCGCGGCCATGCGCATGAATCCGCGCAACAGCGGCGTGCGCATCATCGCCGGAACCCTGCGCGGTTCGCGCCTGGCGGTTGCCGATGCGCCCGGCCTGCGGCCCACCCCCGACCGCGTGCGCGAGACGCTGTTCAACTGGCTGACGCCGGTGATCGCCGGCGCGCGCTGCCTGGACCTGTTCGCCGGCAGCGGCGCGCTGGGCATCGAGGCGCTCTCGCGCGGCGCGGCGCGGGTGCTGTTCGTCGAGCGCGATGCGCGGCTGGCGGCGGCGCTGCGTGCCGCGCTGCAGCGTCTGCGACAGCCCGCGGGCGAGGTGGTGCAGGACGATGCGCTGACATTCCTGCGCGGCACGGTGCAGCCATTCGATGTGGTGTTTCTCGATCCGCCCTACGCCGCCGCGCTGTGGAGCGAGGCGGCGCAGGTGCTGGCGCCCTGGCTGGCGCCGCAGGCGCGGGTCTACGTCGAATGGCCGGCGGCGTGGCCGCCGCCGGAGTTGCCGGCGCACTGGCAGACCCTGCGCCAGGCGCGCGCCGGACAGGTGGCCTACGCGCTGCACGGGGTGCCGCAAGCGCCTGCCGACGCCCTGCGGCCCCGCTGAACGGGCTGCTACAGTAGCCGCCTGCTTCCAGGGACGCGGCCATGAGCGAGTCCACGCCGGCCGGGGCGCGCCAGCGCATCGCGGTCTATCCGGGCACCTTCGATCCGATCACCAACGGCCACGCGGATCTGGTCACCCGCGCCGCGCCGCTGTTCGAGCGGGTGGTGGTGGCCATCGCCGAGAACCCCGGCAAGCAGCCGGGCTTCAGCCTGGACGACCGCATCGCCCTGGCGCGGCTGTCACTTGCGGGCCTGCGCAACGTCGAGGTGCGCGGCTTCGATTCACTGCTGGCCGAGTTCGTGCGCGAGATCGGCGCGGGGGTGATCCTGCGCGGCCTGCGCGCGGTATCCGATTTCGAATACGAGTTCCAGCTGGCCAGCATGAACCGGTATCTGATTCCCGAAGCGGAAACGCTGTTCCTCACCCCGGCCGAGCAGTACAGCTTCATTTCCTCCTCGCTGGTGCGCGAGATCGCGCGCCTGGGCGGGGACGTTTCCAGCTTCGTGCATCCGGCGGTGCAGCAGGCGCTGCGCCAGCGCTGGCGCCTGCGTCGCCCAGGCGCGGCACAATAGCGCCCAGCCGAACCGCAGGGCGCGGGCGACCCGCTACCACCGGAACCATCCGAAGAGGAGAACGACATGCGCAAGACTGTTCATGCAATGGTGCTGGGCCTGGGCCTGGCCCTTTCGCTCAGCGCCTGCCACAAGAAGCAGGAAGCCGCGACGCAGCAGACCGCGGCCGTGCAGCGGCCCAGCAACCCCAACGACGCCAAGGCCTGGCAGAACTACCTGGTCTACGTGGTGCAGAACAACATGCAGGGCGTGAACACCAATAGCCCCTACATGTACTACGTACCGCCGGGGTCCGATCCCCAGGCCGCCGCCGAGCGCGGCCGCCAGCTCCAGCAGGTGCAGGACGTGGTGGCGCGCACCGTGCTGCCGGGCAATATGCTCGCCTTCGGCGGTCCGGATTCCGCGCTCACGGCCAAGCTGATCGAGGACGCCTTCAAGGGTGCGCAGGCGGGTTCCTTCAAGGGCGTGACGGTGCTGTTCATCGGCGACAAGGCCGACGAGGCCGCCGTGCAGCAGGCGGTGGCGCCCAGCTCGGCCACCTTCAAGTTCGTGCAGATGTGAACGGGGGTGCGGCACGGCGGACCACGTGCCCGCCGCGCCCGGCGCCATGGCCCTGAAAATCACCGACGCCTGCGTCAACTGCGATGTCTGCGAGCCGGTGTGCCCCAATCGCGCCATCGCCATGGGACCGGAGTACTACACGATCGACCCGGCGCGCTGCACCGAATGCGTCGGCCATCACGACGAGCCGCAGTGCGTGGCGGTGTGCCCGGTGGAGTGCATCGTGCCCGATGCGCTGCACAGCGAGTCGCGCGCGCAGCTCGAGGCCAAATACCGGGTGCTGACCGGCGATCCGGAGCGCATCGCATGAAGCTCCACTCCCTTGCGGGCAACAGCCGGCGGCTGGACGGGCGAGCCGGAGCTGTCGCGGGCGGCCGCGGGCCGCACGCGCCGGCCGGGTGACTTGACGAGGCAGGGATGTCGAGGCTAGTCACCGTCGCCGCGGTGATTATGGATCGAGGCCAACGATGAAGCTGTGGTCGCTACAGGGCAATTCGCAGAAGCTGGATGGGCGCGCCGGAGTTGTCGCGGGCGGCCGCGGGCCGCAC
>JAJYTR010000068.1 GCA_021792975.1 Pseudomonadota bacterium
TGGGGGCAGAGCGTGTACCTGTACGGGCAGGCGCCGGGCTTCGTGTGCAAGGGCGTGTGCCGCGTACCCATCGCCGTGGACGGCGGCAGGCCGCACGCCTGGTCGGCCTACCTGCCGCCGACCGGCGAACCGGCGCTGTTCATCAAGGACGATGTGCGCTTCATCGCGATGCTGGAGAAGGCGAAGACGCTGGTCGTCGACGTCGACCTCAAGCAGGGCGGAACGCGCGCGCTGAAATACGAGGTGGCCGGCTTCATACCGAAAGATTTTCCGCCGCTCGCCAGGCACTGAGCCGGGGGTGTAGCCACGCAGTCTGCCGGCTCCAGCCTAGGGCACTACCGTCACCGGTACCTGGCCGTTGCCCATCAGTTGTCCCATCACCGAGCCCAGCAGCCAGCGCGCCAGGGTGCCGCGGCCGCTGCTGCCGATCACCAACTGGTCTACGCCGCCCTGTCTGATCTCGGCCAGCAGTACGTCGCCGGGCGAGCCGGCGCGCACGCTGAAATCAGCGGCGCTGCCGGCGGCGGCGGCGCGCGCGGCAACCTGTGCGGCCAGCCGCGGCTGCAGCGCCTCGGCGTCCGCCATCAGCGAAGCGGCAGCCTCCGGGCTGCCGGTGGGCAGCTGTGCCGCGTAGACCACGCGCACGCGGCCACCCAACGCACCGGCCACTTCCAAGGCATAGTCCAGCGCCCGCTGCGCGGCTAGCGAACCGTCGAATCCGACTAGGATGTTCTTGAGCATGCTGTGCTCCATGACCTGCTGTCTCTATGATGCAGCTTACGCGGCCCCGTGGCGCATGCCTGCCGTAGGCACTGCGGGACCGCGCAGCAGCATTCCGACCGACGACCGCGCCGCCCGATGCCTCGAACCGCCCGCCCGCGCCGCTCCGCCGAAATGCCGGCCCATCCGCGCATGGCCGACTTGGCGCGCATCGCCGGTGTGTCCACTTCCACCGTCTCGCGCGCGCTGACCGGGCACCCGCGTGTCAACCCCGAGACCCGTTTGCGCATCGAAGCGCTGGCGCGCAGTCTCGACTACAGCATCAACAGCACTGCGGCGGCGCTGCGTTCGGGCATCAACCAGACCATCGCGGTGGTGGTGCCCTACGAACCGGGCGCACGCCAGTCGTTGACCGATGCGTTCTTTCTCGGCTTGATCGGCAGTCTGGCCGACGTGCTCACCGAGCGCGGCTATCAGATGTTGCTAGTGCGCACCGACGCCGGCGAACTGCCGGGCGCCGGTCTGCTGGTGCGCACCGGCAAGGCCGCCGGCCTGGTGGTGATCGGCCAGTGGCACCAGCACGCCCAACTCAATGCACTGGCTGCGCAAGGCATTCCGTTGAGGGGGTGGGGGGCGCGTTTGGAGGGCCAGCGCTACTGCACGGTCGGTTCGGATAATCTCCAGGGCGGCCGGCTGGCCACCGCACACTTGCTGCGTTCGGGCCGGCGCCGCGTGGCGTTCATCGGCGATGTCAGCCTGCCGGAAGTGGAACAGCGCTACCAAGGCTATCTGGCCGCGCACCGGACCTTGCACGTGCCGGCCGATCCGGCGCTTAAACTCACCGAGCCGTTTCTGCCCGCGGGTGGCCTCGACGCGGCGCAGCGTCTGCTGGCGTTGCCTTCACGTTGCGATGCCGTATTCGCCTGCAGCGACGTGCTGGCGATGGCGCTGATCAGCGCGCTGTCCGCGCAGCGCGTGCGCGTACCCGAAGAGATCGCCGTAGTCGGCTATGACGACGTGCAACTGGCCGCGTACTTCTCGCCGCCGCTGGACACCGTACGGCAGTCGGTGCAGGCCGGTGCGGCGGCGCTGGTGGACGCGTTGCTTGCGCGGTTGGCGGGAACCACGCCGCCCTCGCGGCTGCTACCCACCGAGCTGATTGCGCGCGGCAGCGTGCGGGCCGAGCCGTCGCGAAGCGCGCACTGAGCGCGGGGAACCAGTTGACGCTGGTCTCATGCATACGATTGCACGATCGGCGTGATCTTTGCCGTATCAGATTGATTGTATTGGTGCACCGCATGATGCAATCGATTGCAAATCGCGCCAGAGTGCCGGCGCCCGGTCAAGCCCGCAGCGGCTGCACCGGCGTTGCCCACGCATACCGCGACGCGCCCGGCACGTCCGGCACAGAATGGAGGGGATCACCATGCCTACACCGTCGTACCGCAGAACCACTTTGGCGCTGGCGCTCGCGCTGGCGCTGTCACCCTGGGCCGCAGCCCAGGCCGCCCCACAACAGGCCGGCGCTGCCGGTCGCACGCCGTCCGGAAGCGACAAAACGGACGAGAAGAAAGCCGTCAGCCTCTCGCAGGTGATCGTCACCGCCGTGCCCGAGGCGGTCTCGGTGATGGGCTCCAGCGTGTCGGTCAGTACGCTGGACGCCACCCAACTGCAGCAGAGCGGTGCGCAGAGTGCCTCCGGCATCCTGCGCGATATCCCGGGTATCCGCGCCGAATCCTCGGGCGGCGACGGCAATGCCAACATCTCGGTGCGCGGCCTACCGGAAGCATCGGGCGGCGCAAAATACGTGCAGTACCAGATCGATGGCATGCCGGTGCTCGAGTTCGGCGACATCGCCTTTGCCACGCCCGACACCTTCATCCGCCCCGACTACAACCTACGCAGTGTCGAAGTGGTGCGCGGCGGCTCCTCGTCGATTTTCGCCAGCAACGCGCCGGGCGCGATCATCAACTTCATCACCAAGACCGGTCGTCACGAGGGCGGCGCGGTCGGCCTGACCTACGGCCTCGGCACTTACGACACCAGCCGCCTGGACTTCGACTACGGCGGCCCGATCAACAGCACCACGCGCTATCACGTCGGCGGTTTCATCCACTCGGGCCAAGGCCAGAAGCCGGTGGGCTACACAGCGCAAGAAGGCGGCCAGTTCATGGGCAACATCACCCACGATATCGACGGCGGCTTCCTGCGCCTGAGTTTCCAGTACCTCAACGACAAGGAGCCGGTGTATCTGCCGGTGCCGCTCTACATCACCGGCAGCAACGGCAATCCCAGCGTCAGCTCGATCCCCGGCTTCAGCATCCAGGACGGCGCGCTGCAGACGCCTTACTGGCAGCGCGATCTGGCCATCAACGCGGCCGGCAACCGCGTGGTCACCAACCTGGCCAACGGCTACCACTCCAAGGTCACAGCCATAGGCGGCATCGGTGAGTTCACCCTGCAAGGCGGCTGGAAGATGCGCGAGCAGTTCCGCATCGCGCGCAACTCGGGTGCATTCGTCGGGCCTTATCCCGCCCAGGTGAACACCGCCGCCGCACTGGCGCAGCAGATCGGTGGCGCCGGCGCCACGCTGAGCTATGCCACGGGACCCGCAGCAGGCCAGTCCGTCAACCCCGCGACCGTCGGCGGCAACGGTCTGGCCATGCAGACGTTGCTGTTCAACGTGACGCTGCCCAACATGGACAACGCCACCAACAACCTCACCTTCACTCGCAATTTCGACACCGGCAGCGGCCCGCTGGACGTGCAGCTCGGCTATTACCACTCGCTACAGCACATCAATCAGGACTGGCACTGGAACCAGTATCTCGAGACCGTGCAGGGCCAGAACGCGCAACTGCTCAACGTCACCAGCGCGTCTGGCCAGTTGCTGACCCAGAACGGCCTGGTGGCTTACGGCGAACCGGTGTTCGGCAACTGCTGCCAGCGCTCCTACGACGTGCAGTACACCATGGACGCGCCGTTTGTCTCGCTGACCTGGGAGCCGGGCAATTGGCGTTTCGACGGCGGCTTCCGCTGGGACCGCATGCGCGCCAGCGGCAGCTACGCGGGGTCCACCGGCACCGCGCCGATCGATGTCAACCAGGACGGCGTCATCGAGTACCCCGAGCGCACCGTGCCGGTGGTCAACAACGCCGCGGCCATGCCGGTGAACTACACGCGCTCGCATCTTGAGTACTCCTTCGGCGCCAACTACCTGTTCAACCTCAACTGGGCCGCGTTTGCGCGCGTCAGCAGCGGCGCGCGCTTCAACGCCGACCGCCTGCTGTTCGGCGGCGGCATCCTGCCCGACGGCAACGCCACGCAGCCGGTGGTGGTCAACGTGGTCAAGCAGTACGAGGCCGGGCTGAAGTGGGGCGACACCCATTACTCGCTGTTCGCCACCGGCTTCCTGGCCACCACGCAGGAGCAGAACCAGGACATCACCCAGAACCTGGCGGTGATCAGCCGCAGCTACCGCGCCAAGGGCCTAGAGTTGGAGGGCTCGGTGAATTACGGCGGCTTCGTGCTGCGCGCCGGCGCCACCTATACGCTCTCGCGCATCACCGCAGACGCTATCACCCCGGCGGATATCGGCAATGCACCGCAGCGTCAGGCGCACTGGATCTACCAGATCAGCCCCACCTACGCCTGGAACCGGCTTACGGTCGGTGCGACCATCCTGGGTACGACGAAATCGCCTGGCGGCACGCCCAATGGCCTGGTCATGCCGGGCTTCACCCAGACCAACCTGTTTGCGCAGTACGACATCAACGAACGCATGAACATCGCCCTGTACGCGGACAACGTGTTCAACACCGTCGGCCTGACCGAGATCGACAACAGCCCCAATGCGATCACCGCCAACGGTCTGAACACGGCGCGGTCGATCCTGCCGCGCAGCATTTACGTGGTCTGGCAGTACAAGCTGAAATGATCCCAGCGGAGGCCCGGGCGCGCGCGCCGCAGCAGCAGGAGGCGGCGCGCGCTTTGTTTGTGGACAATCTGCCCGCCGCGCAGCGCGCCGCCGGCGAGCATCGCTTCGATGCGGCGGGCGCCCGCCTGCATGCGGCGCTATCCAGCCTCTACGGCGATCGGCCTGAATTCGCGGACTGGTACGCCCGGCTACTCGTCGCCATCGCCGCGGCGGCGGCGATCCGCCCGGCGTCGCTGCAGGCGCTGGACGTGCAGCGCGAGGACGATCCGCAATGGCTGTCGCGGGCACCACCGCTGGGCTACAGCGCCTACGTGGATCGCTTTGCCGGAACCCTGCGCAGCGTGCGGACGCGCATTCCCATGCTGCGCGCGCTGGGCGTCGGCTACCTGCATCTGCTGCCGTTCCTGCGCGCGCGCGCCGGCGACAACGACGACGGCTTCGCGGTCGCCAGCTTCGAGGAGGTCGAGCCACGCCTGGGCGACATGCAGGATCTGGAGGATCTGGCCGCAGCCTTGCGTGCCGACGGCATCCTCCTGTGCGGTGACCTGGTGCTCAATCACGTCGCTGACGATCATCCGTGGGCGCAGGCAGCGCGCGCCGGTAACGTCCGTTATCGAGGCTTTTTTCATGTCCTGCACGATGTCGCGGAAGTGCAGGCCTGCGAGCGTGATCTGCATCAGGTATTTCCGCAGACTGCACCCGGCAACTTCACGCACGTACCGGCCATGGGCGGCTGGGTCTGGACCACCTTCTATCCTTATCAGTGGGATTTGAACTACGCCAATCCGGAGGTGTTCGCGGCGATGGCCGCGGTGCTGCTGGATCTGGCCAACCGCGGTATAGAAATCTTCCGGCTGGACTCCGCACCGTTCCTGTGGAAGCGGCGCGGCACCGCCTGCATCAACCTGCCCGAGGTCGAACGCGTGCTGGTGGCGCTGCGCGCCGTGCTGGATCTGGCCGCGCCGGGCACGCTGCTGAAGGCCGAGGCGATCATGCCCACCCCCGATCTGGCGCGTTACTTCGGCAGCGGCGACGATGCCGGCCACGCCTGCCATCTGGCTTACCACAGCGGGCTGATGGCGGCATCCTGGGCCGCGCTGGCGCGCCAGGACACCGCCTTGCTGCGCACCCAGTTGCGGCTGACGCCGGCCCTGCCTTCCGGTTGCGGCTGGCTAAGTTACGTGCGCTGTCACGACGACATCATCTGGAGCGTGCTGGAACCCGAACGCAGCAGGCCCGACGAGCGCGCCGCCATCGCCGCCGCCGCACGCTTTCTGTCCGGCGGCCCCGGCAGTTTCGCGCATGGTCTCAGTGTGCGGCGGGCCGACGGCGAAGGCGTGCACGGCAGCAACGGTATGACCGCCAGCCTGGTCGGCCTGCCCGAAGATCCGCGCCAGCTCGCCGATGAGCAGGCGCTGGCGCGCTACGCGCTGCTGTACGCATTGGCGTACTGGTGTGGGGCGGTGCCTCTGGTCTACAGCGGCGACGAACTGGGTCAGGGCAACGATGCCGGCTCCGGCGAGACGCCGCCGCATGCCACCGACGGACGCTGGTTGCAGCGCCCGCGCTACGACGAGACCAGGCTGGCACTGGCGCAAGTCGGCCAGGGCACGCCAGCACAGACCTTCGCGTTGTTGCAGCGACTGGGCGCGGCGCGGCGCCGGCTGCCCGCGTCGCATCACGAGACCCACATCGAGGACTGTTCCGGATTGGATGCCGCCATACTGCTGCTGGCGCGCGGCGCGCACAGCCTAGCGGCGTTCAATTTCAGCGCGCAGCCGCAAGTGCTGGACAGCGGCCGCGCAATGGCGGGCGACTGGCGTCCGCTGTGGCCGGATGTGGCGACGGCCGCGCCCGCTGAGGTCACGCTGCCGCCCTGGGGTTGCGTCTGGTGGGTGCGCGCGTGAGCGCCGCGCCGCCGGTAGTGGTGCTCGGCGAGGCGCTGGTGGACGTCTTCGCCGAGGGTGAGCTGCCGGGCGGTGCGCCGTTCAACGTGGCCTGCCATCTGGCCGGGCTGGGCCTGACACCACGTTTCATCAGCCGCGTCGGCAACGATGCCGCGGCCGCGCGTCTGGATTCCGCCGCCGCGCTCTGCGGCCTGTCCATGCGGCACGTGCAGCGCGACGTGCACCGGCCCACCGGGCGTGTGCGGGTGCACGAGCAGGCCGGCGCTCATCGCTTCGAGATCCTCGCCGATCAGGCCTACGACTGGATCGATGCGGCTGACGCCCGGCGCGCGCTGGAGGATTGTGATGCCGCCGCCTGCGCGGCTGGCTGGCTGTATCACGGCAGCCTGATCTCGCGCGGCCCGGCAGCGACTGCATTGGCCGCGCTGGCAGCCTTGCCGCTGCGCCGTTTCGTCGATCTCAACTGGCGCGAGGCCGGCGCGACGCCCGAACAGGCGCTGGCAGCGCTGCGCGGCGTACACGTACTCAAGCTCAACGACGAGGAGCTGGCGCTACTGTGCAGTTGGACAGGCCTCCCAGTCACCCGCGCCGGAGCGGCGGTTACTGGTGCGGGCGACACGATCGCGCGACTGGCTACGCGGTTGCACGCGGGGCTGCTGGTGTTGACTCACGGTGCAGCCGGGGCCAGTGCCTGGGACGCGCGCGGCCGCTGCATCGCGCGCCAGCCGGCGGCGCCGGTGTCGCGGCTGGTGGACACCGTGGGCGCCGGCGATGCGCTGGCCGCCGCCCTGTTG
>JAJYTR010000017.1 GCA_021792975.1 Pseudomonadota bacterium
TCTGCCAGAGACCGCCGCCGGCGGCGCCGACGATGAGATGCTGGGCATTGGCGGGGTCGATCCAGATGCTGTTGATGCGCCCGCCGACGTTGCCGGGCCCGATCTCGGTCCAGTTGATCACCGAGGGCGCGGTGCCGGCGCGCGTCACCGCGCCGCCCGGCGGCCGGGCGCGCGTCTGCACCTGCGCGTTCCTCAGCATGCGCGCGCGGGCGCGCAGTGCGGCCTGGTATTGCGCGCCGGCGTACTGCCCCGAGGCCGTGGACAGTGCGCGCGCGGTGTAGGCCGCCAGCGCACGGTCGCGCGCCGAGGCATGCCGCGGCGCGGGCGCCGTCGCAGCTGCGGCGGTCAGACAGGTGATGGCCAGCATGGCCCACCAGGAGGTTCCCTTCACGGTGATTCCCCTTGCATGACGATGGTGGTGCGGATGGGGGTGACGAGATCACGGCCGTGACCGTCGGTCACGCGCACGGTGACCGGATAACGCCCGCCGCGCGGCGCGCTCAGCACCAGGCTGCACAGCGGGATGGCCGGCAGCGGATAGGGCGGCGCGGAGGCATGCCGGACCACGGGCGGCCGCAGTGGTGCGAAGCGGCATGCGGCGGGCTGCACGGACAATGCGGTGCCCTGCTGGTCGATCGACACGATCACCTCGGCCAGCGGTGAGCGGGTAGTCAGATGCACGATGAGTGCGGCCTGCAGCGCGCCCAGCGTACGCACGTCGACGCGCACCGCGGGTGCGGCGGTCTCTGCTCTGTAGTCGGGTGCTGCGCTTTCGGGCGCTGCGTGCAAT
Source organism: Pseudomonadota bacterium (assembly GCA_021792975.1). Classification (GTDB taxonomy): domain Bacteria; phylum Pseudomonadota; class Gammaproteobacteria; order Xanthomonadales; family Rhodanobacteraceae; genus Metallibacterium. The sequence continues at coordinate 791 of JAJYTR010000017.1, forward strand.
GGCAGTGCGCTGCAGCCTGCGGCCAGCAGTGTGGTCGCACCCAGGAAACCGGCGATCAAGGCTGTGTCCATGCCGCGCATCGCTTGCGCCCCCCTCCGTTGCGCCATCACAGCGCCGGCGGGAGGATGCGGCAAGTTACGATTGCGTAATATGGGCGGGCGCGACCTGCGGTGCGATCGCTCAGGACTTGCCGTGATAGAGCTCGCGGCCGATCAGCATGCGGCGGATTTCGTTGGTGCCCGCGCCGATGGCGTACAGCTTGGCATCGCGCAGGATGCGGCCGGCCGGGTAGTCGTTGATGTAGCCGTTGCCGCCCAGCGCCTGGATGGCCTCCAGCGCGATCTGCACGGCGTTGTCGCTGGCCAGCAGCAGGCATGACGCCGGATCGATGCGCGAGCGCTGGCCGGCGTCGAACTGCCGCGCCACCATGTAGGCGTAGCCGCGGCTGGACTGCAGCGCGGTGTACATGTCCGCGATCTTGGCCTGCATCAGTTCGAAGGTGCCGATCGGCGCACCGAACTGCTTGCGTTCGCGCACGTAGGGCAGGGTCAGGTCCAGCGCCGCCTGCATTAGGCCGATCGGGCCGCCGGAGAGCACCAGGCGCTCGCTGTCCAGCCCGCTCATCAGCACGCGCACGCCCTCGTTGACTTCACCGACGCGGTTGGCATCGGCGATCTCGCAGTTCTCGAACACCAGTTCGCAGGTGTTGGAGCCGCGCATGCCCAGCTTGTCCAGCTTCTGCGCGGTGCGGAAGCCGGGCATGCTTTTCTCGACGATGAAAGCGGTCAGGCAGCGGCTGCCGGCCTCGCGCCCGGCGGTGCGCATGTACACCAGCAGCACGTCTGCGTCGGGGCCGTTGGTGATCCACATTTTCGAGCCGTTGGCGATCCAGCCGTCGCCCTTGCGTTCGGCGCGGCACGCCATCGAACCGACCACGTCCGAGCCCGAGCCCGGTTCGCTCATCGCCAGTGCACCCACCCACTCGCCGCTGCACAGTTTGGGCAGCAGGCGCCGTTTCTGTTCCGTCGTGCCGTTGAGGAAGATGTTGTTGACGCACAGATTGCTGTGCGCGCCGTAGCTGAGGCCCACGCTGCCGGATGCGCGCGAGATCTCCTCCATGGCCACCAGGTGGGCCAGATAGCCCATTCCGCTGCCGCCGTACTCCGGCGCGACGGTGATGCCTAGCAGGCCCAGTTCACCGAGCTTGCGCCAGAGGTCGGCGGGGAAGGCGTTTTCGCGGTCGATGCGGTCGGCGCGCGGCGCAATCTCCTTCTCGGCGAAGGCGTGCACCGTCTCGCGCAGCAGGTCGAGGTCGTCACCGAGGGAGAAAGGGCGCATGGTTGGCTCCGGATGGCTCGGACCGGGCGCGGCCGCTCCGCGCCCGTATCGCGCACGTCGCGGCAGGATGCCCGACCGCGCGCATTGGTCACTGCCCGCGCATGCGGCCCAGGAAACGCGGACCGTTGCCCATGGTCGCCAACTTGATCTTGCCGATGGTGGCGATGCGTTCCTCGGCCATGCGGTCGGCGGCCTTGTAGGTGGGGATGCTGTCCCGTTCGGCGATCTGGAAGATGCGTCCGACGTTGTAGTAAATCGTGCGCATCATGCGCATGGCGCGCTCGCGGTTGTAGCCGTCGATCTCCAGCGACACGTTCATCACGCCGCCCGCGTTCACCGCGTAGTCGGGTGCGTACAGGATGCCGCGCCTGCTGACCTCGTCGCCGACGGCGTCGCTGGCCAGCTGGTTGTTGGCGGGGCCGCAGATGATCTTGCACCTGAGGCGTGGCAGGGTCTGCTCATTGACGGTGCCACCCAGTGCCGCCGGGCTGTAGACCTCGGCGTCCACGTCGTAGATCTCGTCCAGCGCCACCGCCTCGCAGCCGTACTCGTCCACGCAGCGCTGCACGGCCGCTTTGTTGATGTCGGTGACGAACACCTTGGCCCCCTGCTCGCGCAGCAGCTTGACGAACTCCATGCCCACATGGCCCACGCCCTGCACGGCGTAGCTGAGCTTGCCCACGTCCTCGTGGCCGTACCTGTGGTTGAGCGCGGCCATCAGGCCCTGCAGCGTGCCGTACGCGGTAAAGGGCGAGGGATCGCCGGAGCCGCCGTGCACCTGGTGCACGCCGGTGACGAACTCGGTTTCGCGGAACACGTATTCCATGTCGTTGACGTCGATGCCGACGTCCTCGGCGGTGATGTAGCGTCCGCCCAGCGACTGCACGAAGCGGCCGAAGGCGCGGAACAGCGCCTCGGACTTGTCGCGGGTCGGATCGCCGATGATCACCGCCTTGCCGCCGCCCAGGTTGAGGCCGGCCACCGCGTTCTTGTAGGTCATGCCGCGCGAGAGGCGCAACACGTCGTTCAGCGCTTCCTGCTCGGTCTTGTAGGCCCACATGCGCAGACCGCCCAGCGAGGGCCCCAGCACGGTGTTGTGGATGGCGATGATGGCCTTCAGGCCGACGTCCTTCTGGTGGCAGAACACGACCTGTTCGTGGCCGTAGGTGCCGAGGGTTTCGAAGATCATGCGGGGGAGCTCCGGAGCGTGGCGCGCCGGCACGGCGGCGCGATGGACGGGCGGAGCGCGCCGGCGGCCTCGGCCGCGTCAGAGCGCGCGATGGGGCGCGTATTCTAGCGCGCCGGCGCGGGTCGCATCGCGTTCCGGCCGGGTCGCGGATCAGCCGGCGAGCTTGGCCAGCAGCGTACGCTGCGCCGAATGCGCCGGATCCTCGCCGCGCTGCACGCGCGTGTAGCGCCCGTCGGGTTGCAGCAGCCAGGCTTGCGTGTTGTCGGCCAGGTAGTTGGCCAGCGCCTCGTCATGGACACGCTGGGCCAGCCGGGAATCGAGGATGGGAAAGCACACCTCGATGCGGTGCATCAGGTTGCGCTCCATCCAGTCGGCACTCGAACAGAACAGCTCCGGATGACCGTCGTTGGCGAACCAGTAGACACGGCTGTGCTCGAGGAAACGCCCCACCACCGAACGCACGCGGATGCGCTCAGACACCCCGGGCATCCCCGGCCGCAGCGTGCAGGCACCGCGCACGATGAGATCGACCTCGACCCCCGCCATGGACGCGCGGTACAGCGCCTCGACCACGCTGGGTTCGTTGAGGGCGTTGATGCGCGCCACGATGCGCGCGGGCCGCCCGGACGCCGCGTGGGTGATTTCGCGCTCGATGCGCTGCATCAGTCCGCGATAGAGGGTGAACGGCGATTGCAGGAGACGCTTCAACCGGATTTCCGGGCCCAGCCCGGAGAGCTGCTGGAACACCTTGTGCACGTCCTCGCCGATCTCGGCGTGTGCGGTCATCAGCCCCAGGTCGGTGTACAGCAGCGAGGTGACCTGGTGGTAGTTGCCGGTGGACAGGTGAACGTAGCGGCGCAGGCGCCGGCCTTCGCGGCGCACCACCAGCAGCATCTTGGCGTGAGTCTTGTAGCCGACCACGCCGTACACCACCTGCACGCCGGCGCTCTGCAGGCGGTTGGCCAGATGGATGTTGGCCTCTTCGTCGAATCTCGCGCGCAGTTCCACCACCACCGTCACGTCCTTGCCGGCGCGCGCGGCTTCGACCAGGTGCTCGACCAGCGGCGACTCGCTGCCGACGCGGTACAGCGTCTGTTTGATGGCCAGCACGTCGGGATCGGAGGCGGCCTGCCGCAGCAGCTCCATCACCGACTGGAACGATTCGTAGGGGTGGTGCAGCAGCACGTCGCGCTTGCCGATCACCTCGAACACGTTGCCGCCCTGCACCAGCGCAGGGTCCAGCCGCGGCGTGAACGGCCGGAACTTCAGATCGGGGCGTTCGACCTGGTCGTAGATGGACACGACGCGGCTGAGATTGACCGGACCCGCGCAGCGGTACACGTCCTGCTCGCTCAACTCGAAGTTGGCCATCAGCAGGTCGGTGATGCCGCGGGGGCAGTTCTCGGCGACCTCCAGCCGCACCGGCCGCGCGTAGCCGCGCACGGCCAGCTCCGCCGACAGCGCGCTGGCCAGGTTCTCGACTTCCTCCTCCTCGACACTGAGCTCGCTGTTGCGGGTGACCCGGAACTGGTACGAGCCCTGCACCTTGAAGCCCGGGAACATCTCGTCGGCGAACTGCTGCAGCAGTCCGGCCAGGAATACGAACTCGAAGGGCGCTTCGGAGACCTGTGGCGGCAGCCGGATCAGTCGCGGCAGCGAGCGCGGCGCACGCACCAGTGCCATGTGTCCGGCGCGGCCGAAGGCGTCGCGGCCCTCGAGCACCACGGCGATGTTGAGGCTCTTGTTGAGGATGCGCGGGAACGGATGCGCCGGGTCGAGGCCCAGCGGCGAGAGCACCGGCAGGATCTCGTTGCGGAAATAGCCCTGCAGCCAGCGCCGCTGGCGCGCGTTCCAGCGGTCGCGGGTGAGGAAGCGCACGCCCTCCTCGGCCAGTGCCGGCTGCAGTTCGTCGGACCATACGCGGTACTGCCCGGACACCAGTTCCAGCGCGCGCTCGCGGATGCGCGCCAGGACATCCTGCGGCGGCATGCCGTCGGAGCCGGGGCGGGCGTCGCCGAAGGCGATGTGCTGGCGCAGCACAGCCACGCGCACCTCGAAGAACTCGTCGAGATTGCTGGAGCTGATGCACAGGAAGCGCATGCGTTCCAGCAGCGGCATGCGCGGGTCGCGCGCCTGCGCGAGCACGCGGAAGTTGAACTCCAGCGCGGCCAGCTCGCGGTTGAGGTACAGCTCCGGGCGGGTGAGATCGGTCGGCGCGTCCATGATCGGTTCCGTGCGGCCGGCCAGCATCGCGCTCGCTGCGCCGCCGGGCAAGGGCCGCCGGCAGGCGGGCTGCGGCGCGGTTCAGTCGGTGGCCGGGGCGGCACCTCCAGGCGCCGGCAGCAGGCGCTCGCGCGGAAACACCGCGGTGAAGGTCGAGCCCTGGCCGGGCTCGCTGCGGATCTCGATCTGCGCCTGGTGCATGCCCAGCGCGTGTTTGACGATGGACAGGCCGAGACCGGTGCCGCCCAGTTCGCGCGAACGGCTGGAGGACACCCGGTAGAAGCGCTCGGTCAGGCGGCTGATGTGGTGGGCGGGGATGCCGTAGCCGGTGTCGGTGACCGAGAAAGCGCCGCGCCCATCCTCGCGCCGCGTCCAGCGGATGCTGATGCTGCCGCCGCTGGGCGTGTAGCGCACCGCGTTGCTGACCAGGTTGGAGAACGCACTGTGCAGATCCTTCAGCGAGCCCAGCAGGTCGGACGGGCAGGCGGCTTCCAGCACGATGCGATGGCGCCCTTGGCTGAGTGCCTCCGCCTCGCGGCGCAGGGTGGCCAGCAGCGGCGCCATCGCCACCGGCTCCTCGCTGAAGCCGCTCTGCGTCTCCAGGCGCGAGAGGGTCAGCAGATCCTCGACGATCTGTGCCATGCGCTTGGACTGCGCGCGCATGTCGGCGAGCACTCCCGCCAGTTGCGGCACGTCCTCGGGGTCGAGCAGTTCGAGATAGCCGTGGATGACCGTCAGCGGCGTGCGCAGTTCGTGCGAGACGTTGGCCACGAAGTCGCGGCGCATCTGCTCCAGCCGCACCAGCGCGCTGATGTCGCGCGCCAGCAGCAGGCGCTGGCCGCTGCCGACCGGGATCAGCGTGAGGCTGAGGTGCACGTTGGCATCGGCCGGCGCGTGGGCATCCTCCAGCGGCGGCTGGCCATCCTGCGCCAGCCAGGGACCGATGGGATTGCTGCCCGCCAGCAGTGTGCGCAGGTCCTGGCGCAGATGCTGCGGACGCTGCAGCCCCAGCAGCCGGCCGGCGGCGGCGTTGAACCACAGCGCGCGGTACCCGGCATCCAGCAGCACCACCGCGTCGGACAGTGCCGCCACCGCGTCGCGCAGCGCACGGAATTGCGTGGCCAGGCGGCGGATCCGGCGCACATCGCCGGCCGGTGCGGCGGTGCGGACCGGCATGCCGGTCGCAGCGGGAGAGGCGCCGCGGGGCGGGCCCCGGCGCGGAAGCACCAGCAGCAGCAGGGCGGCAAAACAGGCCAGCGCGAATCCGGCCAGCGCGTGGCCCGCCCACGCCCCCGCGGCGGTGGCGGCCAGCAGCCACACGGCCAGCAGCGCCAGCGCACGCGGACGGCTCGTGCGCAGCATTCCTCAGGACTCGACGGACAGGCGGTAGCCAGCGCTGCGCACGGTCTGCACCATGCCGTCCAGGCCGAACGGCTCCAGGGTCTTGCGCAGGCGGCGGATGTGCACGTCGACGGTGCGCTCCTCGACGTACACGCTGCCGCCCCAGACGTGGTCCAGCAGTTGCGGGCGCGAGTAGACCCGGTCGACGTGGGTCATGAAAAAGTGCAGCAGGCGGTACTCGGTGGGGCCGATGGGTACCGCCTGGCCGTCGGCGGTGACGCGGTGCGCGGCGGTATCCAGGCGCAACCGGCCGACCACGATCACGCCTTCGCTGTCCTCGCCCTGGCTGCGGCGCAGCACGGCACGGATGCGCGCCACCAGCTCGCGCGAGGAGAATGGCTTGACCACGTAGTCGTCGACGCCGGCCTCCAGACCGCTGACCCGGTCGCTCTCCTCGCCGCGCGCGGTGAGCATGATGATGGGCACCTCGCGCGAGAGCTGTTCCCTGCGCAGCCGCCGCGCCAGTTCCAGACCGCTGAGTCCGGGCAGCATCCAATCCATCAGGATCAGGTCGGGCACTTGTTCGGCGATGGCCAGTTGCGCCGCGCGCGCATCGGCGGCGGGTACCGGCTCCATGCCGGCCTTGCGCAGGGCGAAGGCGACCATGTCGCGGATCGACGCTTCGTCTTCGACGATGAGGATGCGCTTCTGCACGCCGTACCCCCGTGGTTTTGACGGGATTATTACAGCGACCCGCTATTGCAGGCCGATGACAGGCGGCGGCCCGGCCACCGCGCCGCCGCGGCCGTGGCATGGACCTTACGGGCCGTGCCGGGTGGCGCTGTCGCGCTGCCGCTGCTGCTCCAGCACGATCGGCGTGAGAAAGGCGATGCGCGCGCCGATCCGCGCGCGCTGGGCATAGTCCAGATCCGGGCGCTGGCCGAGACGGGTCAACTGGTCCAGTGCCGCGGCCGCATGTCCGGAGAGGAAGGTAGCGTCGGCGAACGCCTCGGCGGCGCGGATTTTCAGCCCGGCCAGCTCCGCGGCGCGCCCGTAGGTGCGGTAGACCTCGGGCTCGTCGCTGGCGTCCAGCAACGGCCGCAGCAGCGCCTCGGCGGTGCTGCCGTCGCGGCGGTCGCCGCCCAGGATCAGCGCATGTGCGTATTCCAGCGCCACTGCCGTGTTGCGCGGCCAGTCGCGGCTGATGCGCGCATAGCGCGCCAGCGCATCGCTGCGCCGGCCGTCCAGCAGTTCGGCGTGCGCCATCGCCAGCCGCAGCGGCAGGCTATCGGGCTGCGCGGCCAGCAGCGGCCGCAACTGTGCGATGGCCGCCGCGGCCCGGTTGCTGCGCATGAGCACCAGGGCATACCCGTAGTGGTTGGATGCGGTGCCGAATGCAGGATCATCGGCCAGGTTGGCGGCGTAGTAGCGCAGCAGGCCGCTGAGGTCGTTGCTGGAAAGCACGCGCACGCGCTCGCGCATCATCAGGTAGTAGGCATGCGCCTGCGCGCTGCCCGGCGCGTCGGTGCGTTGCGCCCGATCCAGCAGCAGGCTCTCGCCGTTGCGCGCCAGCGGCAGCGGCAGCAGGCCGGTTTCCCAGCGCGGCAGGTGCAGTGCGGTTCCACCGGGCAGCCGGCGCCGTGCCATTTCCAGCTTCAGCGTGTGCGCACGCGCCTCGGCCTCGGCGATGCGTACGCTGGTGACCGGGTGGTCCTGCAGCAGTGCCGGCACCTCGTAGCCGCCGCTGTCGGCACGCAGCAGCATCTGCATGCGTCCGAAGAACTCGGCCATGCCGTCGGGGTCGAATCCGGCGTTGGCCAGCGTCTGGATGCCCACACGATCGGCTTCGGCCTCGTCCTTGCGCGTGAAGTTGATCTGGTGCTGCATCGCGGCACCCTGTCCCAGCGCCGCGATGGCCATCGGTGCGTTGGCGTTGCCGCTGCCGGCCGCCGCCGCCAGCGCCCCCAGCATCACCAGCGCGTACAGCGGACCCATCTTGCGCGCGTCGTCGAAGGCACGCTGCAGATGATGTTGTTCGATGTGGCTGATTTCGTGCGCCATCACCGCCGCCAGCTCGTCCTCGCTTTGAGTGGCGATGATCAGGCCGGCGTTGATGCCCACGTAGCCGCCGGGTGCGGCGAACGCATTGATGACCTGCTCGCGCGGAATGAAGAACGTGAAGCGGGTGCCGGGTGATTCGCTGGCCGCCACCAGCCGGTAGCCCAGCGCGTTGAGGTACTGGTTGGCCAGCGGGTCGTCCACCACCAGGCCCAGCGCCCGCATCTGCCGCAGCATGGACGCGCCGTAGGCGCGGGCCTCGGCCTGGGTGAAGGCCTGGTCCGCGCGGCTGCCCAGATGCGGCAGGCGCACCGTGTCCTTGGCCCCGGAGGCGGCGGTGAGCAGGGCGATCGACAGCGAAAGCAGCAACGGACGGAGGCGCATGGCGGACCCGGTTCGCGGGCCGTGGCGCACGCCCGCGGATCCTTACGTTAGCCGGCGCCCCGCAGGCTGGCCAGCGCGACGCCGTCCGTGGTTCAGCCAGCCGGGATGCCGCGTCGCCTTGCGTTTTGGGCGCGGCGGCCCAATCCTGAACGCGCTGCGGCCGCGGCACCCTGCCGCGCAGCCGTCTCGACCCGTCAGGCCGGAGCATCCCGTGTCGCAACAGTCCATCGAGATCTACACCACTGCGGTCTGCCCCTACTGCGTGGCCGCCAAGAATCTGCTGGCCGCGCGCGGCCTCGCCTATAGCGAAACGCGCGTGGACACCGACCACGCCGCGCGCGAGGCCATGCTCGCGCGCAGCCACGGCCGCCGCACGGTACCGCAGATCTTCATCGGCGCACGTCACGTGGGCGGCTTCGACGAGCTGGCTGCCGCCGACCGCGACGGCCGTCTGGCAGACTGGCTCACGGGGCAGGGCGCATGAGCGACCGTGTGCGCCGGTTCACCGAGTTCCGCCAGCGCATGAACGCGCGCATCCTCGAACACGACAACCAGGTGGTGCGGCGTTTCTTCGCGCTGGACACGCAGTGCTACCGCGACGGTGCGCTGGATGTGCGCACCAAGGAACTGCTGGGACTGGTGGCCTCGCTGGTGCTGCGCTGCGACGACTGCGTCAGCTACCACGTGGCGCAGTGCCGGGAGGCCGGCGTAGGCCGCGAGGAAATGATGGAAGCGTTCCAGGTGGGCCTGGTGGTCGGGGGTTCGATCGTCATCCCCCATCTGCGGCGCGCGGTCGATTTCCTCGACCAGCTGGAGGGCGGTGCCCCGGCGGCGGGCACGGGCGATTGACTCGCTGCGCCGCGCTGCTACCATGCCTCGTTCATGTCCGCGCATCTGCCCGAATCGGTGGACGCTTGGCGCATGGTGGCGGCGCGGCGCTCCTTCACCGGTGCCCTGCCGGTCGCTGGCCTGCCCCGGCTGGCGGGTTTGCTGGCCACCGATGGCGGAAGTGTGGCGTACCGGCTCGAGTTTGGCCGTGACGAGCTGGGCACGCGCTACCTTGCGCTGGAGGCCACGGCTTCGGTGCGGCTGCTGTGCCAGCGTACGCTGGAGCCGTTCGACGCCACGCTGCAGGTGGCGCAGCGGCTGGGCCTGATTGCGGACGAGGCCGAGGAAGCGGGCCTGCCGCCGCGGCACGAGCCCCTGCTGGTGCAGGGCCCGCTGCGGTTGGCGGAGGTGATCGAGGACGAACTGCTGCTGGCGCTGCCGCTGGTACCGGTGCGCCCCGGCAGCGAGGCGGCGCTGGCGCCGTGGCTGGCGGCGGGCCCGGCCGGAGAGGCATCGGCCAAGCCCTTCGCCGCACTGCAACAACTGAAGCACGACTGAGGATCTCCGGAGATACCCCATGGCAGTCCAGAAAAGCCGCAAGACGCCTTCCCGCCGCGGCATGCGCCGCGCGCACGACGCGCTCACGCCCGTCCAGCTGTCCACCGACCCGACCAGCGGTGAAGTGCACCGCCGCCATCACATCACCAAGGATGGCTACTACCGCGGCAGGAAGGTGATCCAGGACGTCGCCGCGGCGGTCGACGAAGACTGAACCGGCCGCTCTGCCGCGGCCGATTCCAGCCGCGCCAGCGTCCGCAACGCCACGCTCCGGGGGGCAGGCCCGATGTACGCACGCATTGCCGGCACGGGCAGCTATCTGCCCAGCCATGTCGTGACCAACGCCGATCTCGAGCGCCTGGTCGACACCAGCGACGAGTGGATCCGCACCCGCACCGGCATCCGCGAACGGCGTAAGGCCGCCGAGGGCGAGACCACCGGCGATCTGGCCTTCCATGCCGCCACCGCCGCGCTGCAGGATGCCGGAGTGGCGCCGGGCGAGATCGACCTGATCGTGCTGGGCACCACCACGCCGGACCTGGTCTTTCCTTCCACCGCCTGTCTGTTGCAGCACCGCCTGGGCGCCAACGGCTGTGCCGCGTTCGATGTCAACGCCGCGTGTTCCGGGTTCGTCTACGCGCTGGGTGTGGCCGACAGCTTCATCCGTGCCGGCAGCGCGCGCAGGGCGCTGGTGGTGGGTTCCGAAACCCTGACCCGCATGGTCGACTGGGGCGACCGTTCCACCTGCGTGCTGTTCGGCGACGGCGCCGGCGCGGTGGTGCTGGAGGCCGGCGACGAGCCCGGCATCCTCACCACCAAGCTGCACGCCGACGGCGGTTACAAGAATCTGCTGTACAACCCGGTGGGCGTATCGGTCGGTTTCAGGCCCGGCGCCGAAAATGCCGGCGTCAGCATCCGCATGAGCGGCAACGAGGTGTTCAAAGTGGCGGTGCGTACGCTCGATCGCATCGTCGGCGAGACGCTGGAAGCGGCCGGCATGCACGAATCGCAGGTCGACTGGCTGATTCCGCACCAGGCCAACCTGCGCATCATCGAGGCCACCGCACGGCGTCTGGGATTGCCGATGGAGCGCGTGATCGTCACCGTGGACCGGCACGGCAACACCTCCTCCGGTTCGGTGCCGCTGGCGCTGGACGAGGCGGTGCGCAGCGGTCGTGTCCAGCGCGGCCAGACCCTGCTGCTGGAGGCCTTCGGCGGCGGCTTCACCTGGGCCTCGGCGCTGATTCGCTACTAGTCCGCGCGCACGGGCCGGCCTGCCGCCGGATGCGGCGCGCGACCCTTTGACCGTCAGCCCAGCCCATGCCCACAGCCGCATTCCGCACCGGTCCGATGCCGCAGCCTGACCGCACATGAACGAGATCACCCCCTCCGCGACGCTCTTGTCCCACGATCCGTCCGCGGGCGGTGGGCCCGGCACGCGCGTCGATCCGGGTCTCGCCTTCGTCTTTCCGGGCCAGGGCTCGCAGGCGCTGGGGATGCTGGGCGAGCTGGCCGCACTGCAGCCGGCAGTGGAGCGCGCGTTCGCGGAGGCTTCGGCCGCCGTGGGCCTGGACCTGTGGGCGCTGGCGCAGCGGGGTCCCGAGGCGCAGCTCAACCGCACCGAGCACACCCAGCCGGCGCTGCTGGCGGCCGGGGTGGCGGTGTGGCGGGTCTGGCAGGCCCGCGGCGGCGCGCAGCCGGCGCTGCTGGCCGGACACAGCCTGGGCGAGTACACCGCGCTGGTCGCCGCCGGTGCCCTGGAACTGGGCGAGGCTGCCGCACTGGTGGCCGAGCGCGGACGCCTGATGCAGGACGCCGTGCCCGAAGGGCAGGGCGCGATGGCCGCGGTACTGGGCGGCGAGGACGAACTGATCGCCGAAGTCTGCGCCGAGGTGGCCGAAGGCCAGGTGGTGACGCCGGCCAACTACAACGCCCCGGGGCAGACCGTGATCGCCGGCCGCGTCGAGGCGGTCGAGCGCGTACTGGCGCGACTGGCCGAACGCGGCGTGCGCAAATCGGTGCGCCTGCCGGTCTCGGTGCCCTCGCACTGCGAGCTGATGCGCGATGCCGCCTCGCGCCTGGCCGAGCGTATGGCCGGCGTGACCTGGCGCACGCCGCACACGCCGGTGCTGCAGAATGTCGAGGCGCGCGCCTACGGCGGGATCGAATACATCCGTGCGGCGCTGGAACGCCAGCTCTACATGCCGGTACGCTGGACCGACACCGTGCAGGCGATGGCCGCGCAGGGCATCACGCGCGTGGCCGAGTGCGGCCCGGGCAAGGTGCTGACGGGGCTGTCCCGGCGCATCGACCGCGCGCTGGATGCGCGTGCGCTGGGCCTGCCGGCGGATCTGGAAGCCGCGCTTGCGGCCTGGGCCTGAGAGCCCGAGTCCACGCGCCGCGCGGCGGCCATCGTTCCCACCCTGCAACCGGAGATCCCATGCAGACTCTTCCCGAAGGCGAAGTCGCGCTGGTGACCGGCGCCAGCCGCGGCATCGGCGCCGCCATCGCCGACGTGCTGGCCGCCGCCGGCGCGCATGTGGTCGGCACCGCTACGCGCGGCGAGGGCGCCGCTGCGATCACGCAGCGGCTGGCCGCGCGCGGCGGCGAAGGCTGCGTGCTGGATGTGACCGACGGTGCCGCGGTGGAGGCGCTGGTCGAGGACATCGTGCGGCGGCACGGTAAGCTGTCCATTCTGGTCAACAACGCCGGGATCACCCGCGACCAGCTGCTGCTGCGCATGAAAGACGAGGACTGGCAGGCCATCCTCGACACCAACCTCAGCTCGGTCTACCGCACCTGCAAGGCGGCGTTGCGCACGATGATGAAGGCGCGCCGCGGGCGCATCGTCAACATCGCCTCGGTGGTCGGGGTCACCGGCAATCCGGGACAGGCCAACTACGCCGCGTCCAAGGCCGGCATCATCGCATTCTCCAAATCGCTGGCGCGCGAGATCGGTTCGCGCGGGATCACCGTCAACGTGGTGGCGCCCGGCTTCATCGATACCGACATGACGCGCGCGCTGGGCGCGGAGCAGCGCAAGGCACTGGAGGCGCAGATCGCACTGGGCCGCCTGGGCGCGCCGGCGGACATTGCCCAGGCGGTGCTGTTCCTGGCATCACCTGCGGCCGGCTACATCACCGGCGAAACGTTGCACGTCAACGGCGGCATGTACATGCCGTGACGGCGCCGGCGCCGGACGGTAGCGACACCCCCGCTTTCACACTACAATGCGCCGGCTTTTTTCCCGCGAGGTCTTGAGATCCCATGAGCACCATCGAAGAGCGCGTCAAGAAGATCGTCGTCGAGCAGTTGGGTGTGAAGGAGGAGGACGTCACCCCCACGGCCTCGTTCGTGGACGATCTGGGTGCCGATTCGCTCGACACCGTCGAGCTGGTGATGGCGCTCGAGGAGGAGTTCGAGTGCGAGATTCCCGACGAAGAAGCGGAGAAGATCACCACCGTGCAGCAGGCCATCGACTACATCAAGGCGCACGTCAAGGCCTGAATCCGGCGCGCCATGCGCGGCATGGCCAGGGCTGCATCCGCGAAGCTGCGTCGTAAGGCGCAGCTTTCGTTTTCTGAGGGTCCCTGCGCGCGCGTATGGCGTGCAGACAGCGCGGGCGGGCGCGCCCGGGGTAGGTAGAGCGTGAGCAAGAGACGCGTCGTCATCACCGGCATGGGCATCAAGTCGCCGGTCGGCAACGACCTGGACGGCGCCTGGCGCGCCATCCGCGAGGGCGTCAGCGGCATCGGCCCGCTGACCCAGTTCGATGCCTCCACCTTTCCCACCCGCATCGCCGGGGAGGTGCGCGATTTCGATCCGGCCGCCTACGTGCCGGCCAAGGACGTCAAGAAGATGGACCCGTTCATCCACTACGGCATCGCCGCCGCGGTGGACGCGCTGAAGGATGCCGGGCTGCACCCGCACGAGCACGACGCCGAGCGCATCGGCGTGGCCATCGGCGCGGGCATCGGCGGCATCGCCACCATCGAGCGCACCAGCATCACCTTCCACGAGGCCGGCGTGCGCAAGATCTCGCCGTTCTTCGTGCCCAGTTCGATCATCAACATGATCTCGGGCAACCTGTCGATCATGCTCGACCTGAAGGGCCCCAACATCGCCTGCGTCACCGCCTGCACCACGGCCACGCACAATCTGGGCCTGGCCATGCGCATGATCCAGTACGGCGATGCCGACGTGATGATCGCCGGCGGCTCCGAATACGCCACCACCGGCACCGCCGTCGGCGGCTTCTGCGCGGCGCGCGCGCTGTCCACGCGCAACGACGAGCCCACCCGCGCCAGCCGCCCCTGGGACGCCGACCGCGACGGCTTCGTGCTGTCCAACGGCGCCGGAGTGCTGGTGCTGGAGGAGTACGAGCACGCGCGCCGGCGCGGCGCGCGCATCTATTGCGAATTGGCCGGTTTCGGCATGAGCGGCGACGCCTACCACATCACCGCGCCCAGCGACAACGGCGAAGGCGGCGCGCGCTGCATGGCCAACGCCATGCGCGATGCCGGGCTCAATCCCGAGGACGTGGATTACATCAACGCCCACGGAACCTCCACGCCGGCCGGCGACCTCGCCGAGGTGCAGGGCATCAAGAGCCTGTTCGGCGCGCAGGCGCGCAGGCTGATGGTCAGTTCCACCAAATCGATGACCGGACACCTGCTGGGTGCCGCCGGCGGCGTCGAGGCCATCTTCTCGGTGCTGGCGCTGCGCGACGGCGTGGTGCCGCCGACCATCAACCTCGAGCGGCCGGGCGAAGGCTGCGACCTTGATTTCGTGCCCAACCGCGCGCGCCAGGCGCACCTGCGTGCCGTGCTTTCCAACTCGTTCGGGTTCGGCGGCACCAACGGCACGCTGGCGTTCCGCCCGCTCTGACTGTCGCCCGCATGGGTGCGATCACACGCATCCTGCCGGTCCGCAGCGATCTGCTGGTTCCGGCCGCGGCATTTCCGCAGCGCTATCCGCTGCTGCTGCAGAGCGTGGCGTGCGGTACCGCGCAGGCGCGCTGGGACATCCTGTTCGCCTTTCCGCAGAATGCATTGCGCCTCGAAGCCGACGGTCGCGTGCACGACGGCGGGGGTCTGCCGCGCGCAGTGCGTTTTCTCGATGCGCTGGATGCGGCCTGGCGCGCCGAACGACGGCCGCCGCGGGCGTGCGGGCTGCCCTTCACCGGCGGCTGGGCGCTGTACCTCGGCTACGAACTGGCCGGCGAGATCGAGCCGCGCCTGCGCCTGCCGGCGGCCCCGGAGTCCGGCGTTCCGGTCGCGCTGGCGCTGCGCTGTCCGGCCGCCGCGCTGGTGGATCATGCCGGCGGGCGCACCGTGCTGGTGGCCGAGGAGGGCCATGCCGCGCTGCTGGACACGCTGCGGGCCGACCTGGAGGCGACGGCGCAGGCCATGCCGCCGCTGCCGCGGGCGTGGCTGCACGAAGATCCGCCGCAGCGTTTCCTCGATGGCGTGGCGCGCATCCGCGATTACCTGCATGCCGGCGACACCTTTCAGGTCAATCTGTCGCGCGAATGGCGCGCGCGGTTCACGCGCGCGCCTGTGCCGTCGGCGCTGTACGCGGCCCTGCGCGAGGCCAATCCGGCACCGTTTGCCGGGCTGCTGCAGGCCGGGGGCTGGGCGCTGGCCAGTTCCTCGCCCGAGCGGCTGCTCGAAGTGCGCGGCCGCGAAGCGCAGACGCGTCCGATCGCCGGCACGAGACCGCGCATGGCCGGCGGCGCCGACGCGGCGCGCGTGCACGAGCTGGTGGGCCACCCCAAGGAGCGGGCCGAGCATGTCATGCTGATCGATCTGGAGCGCAACGATCTGGGCCGCGTCTGCGAGCCGGGATCGGTGCGCGTGGACGAGCTGATGGTCGTGGAAAGCTATGCGCACGTGCACCACATCGTTTCCAACGTGCGCGGCAGGCTGCGCGCCGGGATCACGCCGGGCGAGGCGATCGCGGCGGTGTTCCCCGGCGGTACCATCACCGGCTGCCCCAAGGTGCGCTGCATGGAGATCATCGCCGAACTGGAGGGCGTCGGCCGCGGGCCCTACACCGGCGCGCTGGGATACCTGGACCGCAGCGGCGACCTGGATCTGAACATCCTCATCCGTACCCTGCTGCTGTGCGGCGATCGCGTCCGGCTGCGCGCCGGCGCCGGCATCGTCGCCGACTCCGAGCCCGCGAACGAGCTGGAGGAGACCCGGCACAAGGCGCGCGGGCTGCTGCGCGCTCTGGGGCAGGCGTGAAAACCCGCGTCCGCGTCGATGGCCGGACCTGCGCCACGCTGGCGGCGGATGACCGTGGCCTGCTCTACGGCGACGGCCTGTTCGAGACCCTGCGCGTGCGACATGGCCGCTGCCCGCTGTGGCGGGAGCATCTGCGGCGGCTGCAGGAGGGTTGCCGGCGGCTGCACCTGCCGACGCCTGATCCACGGTGGCTGGCCGACGAGCGCGACCGGCTGATCCGCGGCGCGGCCGATGCAGTCCTGCGCATCACCTGGACGCGCGGCAGCGGTGCGCGCGGCTACGCGCCGCCGCGGCCGGCGCATCCGCGTGGCGTCCTCGGTCTGGCACCGGCGCCACGGGTGCCGGCGCATTGGTACCGGCGGGGAATCCGGGTACGCTTCTGCGACCTGCGTGTCGCACGCCAGCCGCGGCTGGCGGGCCTCAAGCACCTCAACCGGCTGGAGCAGGTGCTGGCGCGCGCCGAATGGTGCGATCCCGCGATCGCGGAGGGTCTGATGCTGGATACGACCGGCCTGGTGATCGGTGCCACCGCGGCCAATCTCTTCGCCGTGCTCGACGGGCGGCTGCTGACGCCGCGCGTGGACCGTGCCGGCGTCGCCGGCGTCGGCCGTGCGCTGGTGCTGCGCGACGTGGCCGAAGCGCGGGAACGCACGCTGCCGGCCGCGGTCCTGGCGCAGGCCAGCGAGCTGATCCTGGTTTCCGCGGTGCGCGGCGCGTTGCCGGTACGGCGGCTGCAGGACCACCGGCTGCGGGTCGGCCCCTGGGCGCGGCGGCTGCAGGAGCTGTTCGCGGCGGTGGGGATCGGCGGGGCGGATGCATGAGCCTGCACCCAAGCACACGCCTGGCCGCACTGCTGATCCTGCTGGCCCTGCTGCTGGCGGCGGGCGGCGTCGCATGGCTGGTCCGCGACGTGCGTGCCTTTGCCGATGCGCCGCTGTCCGTGGCCGCGCCGGCGCGCATCGTGGTGGCGCGCGGCAGCGCGCTGAAGGCCATCGCCGCGCAGCTCGAACGACGGGGCTACACGCGCGCGCCGACCCTGTACTGGCGTGCGCTGGCGGCGTGGATGGGTGTGACCGGCCGCCTGCATGCGGGCGAATACGCGCTGGCGCCCGGCATGACGCCGCGGGTGCTGCTGCAGGACATGGCCGCCGGTCGCGTGGTGCAGCACATGTTCACGCTGGTGGACGGCTGGACGTTCGCGCAGGTGCGCGCGGCGCTGGCGCGGGCGCCGGAGCTGCGGCACACGCTGCAGCACATGGACGACGCACAGGCGACCCGCGCGCTGGGCATCCCGGCACCCGGCCCGGAAGGCTGGCTGCTGCCGCAGACCTACGCCTACGTGCTGGGCGATTCCGACCTCGACGTGCTGCGCCGCGCGTACCGCGCCATGCAGCGGCTGCTGGCCGCGCAGTGGCCGCGGCGCGCTTCCGGCCTGCCGCTGCGCACGCCGTACCAGGCACTGATCCTGGCCTCGATCGTCGAGAAGGAGACCGCGCGGCCCGACGAACGCGCACGCATCGCCGGCGTGTTCGTGCGCCGGCTCGAACGCGGCATGAAGCTGCAGACCGACCCCACGGTCATCTACGGCATGGGCGCGGCCTACCACGGCGTCATCACCCGCAAGGACCTCGAGACCGACACGCCCTGGAACACCTACGTGCATGCCGGGCTGCCGCCCACGCCGATCTGCATGCCCGGCGCGCCGGCGGTGATCGCCGCGCTGCACCCGGCTGCGGGCAAGTCGCTGTACTTCGTGGCCCGCGGCGACGGCACCCACGTGTTTTCCGAGACCCTCCGGCAGCAGGACGCGGCCATCGACCGTTACATCCTGCATCGCAAGCCATGAGCCGCGGACGCTTGATCACGCTCGAGGGCGGCGAAGGCGCCGGCAAGAGTACGTTGCTGGCCGGCATCGAACAGTGGCTGCAGGGCCGGGGCGTGCCCGTGCTGCGCACGCGCGAGCCGGGCGGCACGCCGCTGGGCGAGGCCCTGCGCACGTTGCTGCTGGACGCGGAACGCGACGCCGTATGCGCCGAATCCGAACTGTTGCTGATGTTCGCCGCGCGCGCCGAACTGGTGCGCAAGGTGGTGCAACCGGCGCTGGCGTCGGGACGGTGGGTGCTGGCCGACCGTTTCACCGACGCCAGCTACGCCTACCAGGGCGGCGGCCGCGGCCAGCCGCAGGCGCGCATCCGCGAGCTGGAGCGCTGGGCTGCGCTGGATCTGCAGCCGGACTTGACGCTGCTGCTGGATCTGCCGGTGTCCGCCGGCCGCGCACGCGTCGCCGGACGCGAGGCGCCCGACCGCATCGAGCGCGAGGACGACACCTTTTTCGAGCGTGTGCGTGGCGCCTACCGCGCACGCGTCGAAGCCGCGCCGCAGCGCTTCCGCGTGCTGCGCGCCGAGGCTTCCGCCGCCGCGGTACTGGCGCAGGCGCTGGAGCAGATCGCGCCGCTGCTGCGGGGGAGGCCGTGAGCGCGGCGCCCGTCTGGCACGCGCCGCACTGGCAGCGCCTGCGTGCCGCCCTCGACGCCGACCGTCTGCCGCACGCGCTGCTGCTGTGCGGACCTGCGGGTCTGGGCAAGCGCGTCTTCGCGCAACGTCTGCTGGCGCGGCTGCTGTGCACCGCGCCGCAGCAGGGCGAGGCCTGTGGGCACTGCCACGGTTGCCGGCTGCGCCTGGCGCAGACGCATCCCGACGCGTACGCCATAGGTCTCGGCGTGAACCGTGAAGGCAAGCCGCGCAGCGAGATCGTGATCGAACAGATCCGCGAAGTGTGCGAGCGGTTGCAACTGGCGAGCGCCCTGGGCGGGCGGCGCGTGGCACTGGTGGATCCGGCCGACGCGCTCAATGCGGCGGCCGCCAACGCGCTGCTGAAAACCCTGGAGGAGCCGCCGGCCGCCGCGCTGTTGATCCTGCTGGCCGACCATCCGCAGCGGCTGCCGGCCACCGTGCGCAGCCGCTGCCGGCGCGTGCAGTTCCGGTTGCCGCCTGCGGCCGAGGCGGTGGCCTGGCTGCAGGCGCAGGATCTCGCCGGCGATCGCGCACACGCCCTGGATGCCGCCGACGGCAATCCGGGACTGGCCGCCGGGTATCTGCGCGAAGGTGCGCTGGCGCGCCGCGAGGCGGTGCGCAGCGAACTGGCGCAGTTGCTGGCGCGGCGCGCCGACGCGCTGGCGCTGGCCCAGTCCTGGGCGCAGGACGAGCCGCGCCAGCGGCTGCTGTTCGCGGCGCAGTGGCTGGCCCGCGAGATGCGCGCGCAGGCCGCCGGCGAGCGCGGGCCGCTGGCCAGCGGCCGTGACCTGCGCCGGCTGATGCGCGGTTACGAGCAGGCGGTGCGCACGCGCGAACTGCTGCGCGGGCCGCTGCGTGCCGATCTCGCGCTGCTGGATTTTCTCAGCCTGCGTGGGGATTGAGCATGCCGGCTCCGGTTCCCGCCGCAGCGGCGCTGCGGTCCATGCATGCGGCCTCGCGCAGCGCACCGGCGGCCCTGCTGGAGTCCCTGCTGCAGCAGCCGGAGGCCAGCATCGTGCTGGTGGCGCCGCACCCCGACGACGAAACCCTTGCCGCCGGCGGCCTGCTGCAGCGCGCGCGCGCGGCCGGCGCGCGCGTGTCGGTGCTGCTGCTCACCGATGGCGACAACAACCCGTGGCCGCAGCGCTGGCTGCAGCGGCGCTGGCGCATCGATGCCGCGGCACGCGCCGCGTGGGGCCGCCGCCGCCGCGCCGAGGCGCTGACCGCGTTGATCCGTCTGGGTCTCGATCCCGGCGATCTGTACGCCTTCGGCTGGCCCGACCAGGGCCTCACCGCACGTATCCAGCGCCATCTGCCGGACACCCTGGAGCGCCTGCGCGGTCTGCTCGGGGTGCTGCGGCCCACCCTGGTGGTTGCGCCGGCGCTGGCCGACCGCCATCCCGATCACAGCGCCGCGCGCGTGCTGGTGGAGTTGGCACTGGCCGCGTCCGCTCTGCCGCGGCCGCCGCTGTGGGGCTTCGCCGTGCACGGCGCGGCGCCGGCCGCGCAGCCGCTGGTGCTGGCCACGCATGAACGGGCGGCCAAGCTGCGCGCGCTCGAAGCCCACACCAGCCAGTTGGCGCTGGCTGGCGGACGCTGGCGGCGCCGGGTGCATGCCGGCGAGTTCTACCAGATACAGCCGCCGCCGCCACTGCAGGGCGATTCCGCTGCCGGCATCGCCCTGCCGTGGCATCCGGTGCTGCCCGGCCCCGCCGCCTGCGCACTGCTGGTTGTTGCGGGTGCGCAGTGCTGGCAATTGCCCTGGCAGGATGGCGTGCAGAGCGGACCCCTGCGGCTGCGACTGCGGCCGCAGCCCTCTCTGGAATGGTCCGCGCCGCCGCCGGGCCCGCTGTTCGTCAAGCTGCACAGCCGCCGGCGCAGCATGTGGATCTTCGACCGCTGGGGCTGGCGGCAGGTGGCTGCCGCGCCTTGACCGCGGCCGGCGATTCGGCCAGTCTGGGCGCAGCGACGATTGATCCGCGAGGCCGGTCATGGCTGCGACCCAACCGCCCGTCGGCGGTGCCCGCCAGAGCATTCTGCCGGTGGCGATCAAGGACGAGACCACGCTCTACCAGAGCTACATGCCGTTCCTCAAGGGCGGCGGGCTGTTCATTCCCACCGGCAACAAGCGTTACGGCATGGGTGACGAACTGTTCCTGCTGATCCACCTGCTGGAAGACAAGGAGCGCCTGCCGGTCACCGGCACCGTGGTCTGGATCACGCCGCCCGGCGCGCAGGGCAACCGCGTGGCGGGCATCGGCGTGCAGTTCGCCGAATCGCCGGAAGGCGAGGCGGCGCGCCAGCGCATCGAGGCGCTGCTGGGCGCCCGGCTGGCCTCGGACAAGCCCACCCACACCCTTTGAACGTGGCGTCACCCGCCGCGGCCGGGGCCGCACCCGGCATCGGCAGCAGGTGCCTGCACAACGCTTGCCCACGCGCCTGCGGTTGCGACCCGGTAGCCGGATGCGCGTGCCGGCCATACCGCGCCGGCGGCGGACGCTTGACGGTTTGTTACACTCTGCGGCCAACCCGTACCGGAACCGCCGGTGCGCGGCGCGGCCCCGGTCGATGACCCGCAACGAGGAACCGCACGGATGAGCAGCAGCAAGCAGCATCGCTGGGTAGTCGGCGTGCTCGAGGACGATCCCGACCAGGCCGGGCTGGTGCAGATCTGGCTCGAGAAGGCGGGCTACGAAGCCCTGCTGTACGCCAACCCGGCCGAATTCCGGCGCAGCCTGGGCCACGAAGCCATCGACCTACTGCTGCTGGACTGGATGCTGCCCAACGCCAGCGGCCTGGAGGTGCTGGAGTGGATCCGCAGTGCCGCCAACCCCAACCTGCCGGTGGTGTTTCTCACCGCGCGGGCTTCCGAGAGCGACATCGTGCGCGGCCTCGAGGCCGGCGCCGATGACTACGTCGTCAAGCCGCCCAAGCAGGCCGAACTGCTGGCGCGGGTGGCTGCGGTGCTGCGTCGGCGCGGCGCAGGCGAGGGCGACGCCAACGGATTGCTGGAAGTGCCGCCGTACGTCATCGACTTCACCAAGCGCCGCGTGCGTCTGGGCGGTGACGATTTCGATCTCACCCAGCGCGAGTTCGATCTGGCCAGCTACCTGTTCCGCCGCCACGGCCGCATCGTCAGCCGCGAAGCGCTGCTGGAGCAGGTGTGGAACCTCAGTCCGGGCCTGACCACGCGCACGGTGGACACCCACATCAGCCGTCTGCGCAAGAAGCTGGCGCTCAGCGGCGAAAACGGCTGGAAGCTCACCGCCGTCTACCAGCACGGCTACCGACTGGAGCAGGCATGAACACGGGCATTTCCCATGCCGCGGTGACCACCGCCAACGAACTGCACGGCTTCCGCGTCACGCGCACGCTCGGCATCGTGCGCGGCATCACCGTGCGCTCGCGCAGTGTCCTCGGCAACATCGGCGCGGCCCTGCAGACCCTGGTGGGGGGCAACATCACGCTGTACACCGAACTGTGCGAGAAGGCGCGCGAGGAGGCGTTCGAACTGATGTGCCAGCACGCCGCCGCGATGGGCGCCAACGCCGTACTGGCCATGCGCTACGACGCCAACGACGTCGCCGAAGGCGTCACCGAAGTGCTGGCCTACGGCACCGCGGTCGTGGTCGAACCGACCGGTTGAGAGGGCCGCAGCCGCCGGATCGCGCGCACGCGGCGCGCGCCGTCGAGATCCACGCGCAGGTCGGCCCAGGCATCCAGGGTGCGTTGCGCGTGCGTGCCGAGACGCTGGTAGTGGTCGAGAAACCTTGCCAATGCGCGGCTCGACAGGGCCTGCGGCAGCGCGCGCCGGCGCAGGGTCCGCTCGGCTCCGGCGCGCCAGCGCCGTGCGCATGCGAAGCCGGGTGCGTGCAGCCAGATGCGCAGCGCGGGCGCCTGCCACAGCGGCTGGTAGCGCCTCAGCTGCGCGTTGACGTGGAGCCGCCAGCGGCCGTCGGCATCCGCATGCCGCTCCAGCGCGTTGACCGGCCGCTGCAGTTGCGCGGTGGTCTGCGGCGGCATGCCGAGGCACCAGCCCTCGAGAATGACCAGCCGCGGCGGCCGCGTCACCCGCGGCCAGCGCGAGGGCGGCTGGCGCGTGTCGCGGCCCTTGTCGAATCGCGGCAGCCGCACGGGCCTGCGCGCACTGGCCCGGGCCAGCGCACGCAGCGTGTCCCGCAGCAGCGGCAGGTCGTGCGTGCCCGGTACGCCGCGCGTCAGCAGCAGCGGGTGCACGTCACGCGCCAGGCGCCGGCGGGTGGCACGGCCCAGGTAGAAATCGTCCAGCGAGAGCCGCTGCGCCTCGACACCGTGGCGACGCGCCTCGTCCACCAGCGCTGCCGCGAGCGTGCTTTTGCCGCTGCCCGGCAGCCCCGAGAGACCCACCAGCAGCGGCGCGTTGCGTCCGTGCAATGTGTGCGCCAGCGCGGGCCACAGCCGCGCGCCGAGCGCGCATGCGCGCGTGCTAGCATCCCGCCGCCGCGCACCCCCGCGGGGTGGACCGCAGGCCGCGGACTGGCGCATCGAATCACGCAAGGACACCATCTTGAGCCCCGATCTGCTGCAACTGCTGCGCGACCTGCTAGAACAGGCGCGCGCCTCCGGCGATCCTGACGCCGCTGCCATGACCCTGGCCACCGTCGGCAGCGACGGCCGGCCGCACGCGCGCATCGTATTGCTGAAAGGCATCGAGGCCGACGGGCTGCGCTTCTACGCCAACTACCTCAGCGCCAAGGGCGAGGAACTGCAGGCACACGCCGAAGTGGCGCTGTGCCTGCACTGGAAGCTGCTGGGAGAAGCGAAGGCCGGCGGTGTGCAGCTCCGCGTCGAGGGCCGCGCCTCTCGTCTGCGCGACGACGAATCCGATGCTTACTTCGCCACCCGTCCGCGCGGCAGCCAGATCGGTGCCTGGGCCTCGCTGCAGTCGCAGACACTGGAATCGCGTGAGGAATTCGACGAGCGCGTCGCCGGATACGAACGGCAGTTCGCCGGCGGCCCGGTACCGCGGCCCCCGCATTGGGGCGGCTATCGCGTGCTGCCGGACATGGTCGAGATCTGGCGCGGCCGCGAGTTCCGTCTGCACGAACGCCGGCGCTGGGAGCGTTTCGCCGACGTCTGGCGCGAGCGGCTGCTGTATCCCTGAGCGCGGCGGCGGGGCGACGCCTGCGGACGGATTCCGCGGCCGCCGCGCGATGCTGGGGCGGCCGGCGGGCGGCCTCGTCGCCGTTCCTGGTCCGTGGTTCGACCCGCCCCGGCTGTGCCGCCCGCAGGAACTTTGTTGCGCCGCAGCGTGTCCCAGGTACACGCGGCCGCCGGAGTCCCCACGTTGCCGCGGTGCGCGCCATGTCGCGTGGCGCGCCGACCCGGCGCGGCGCCGAGGGCGTCGCCGATTTCGAGGAGACCGTACATGCAAGCCCAGGACGTCGCCCGCCAGGCCTTTGCCATGCCGCTGGCGCATCCCGCCTATCCGCGCGGGCCGTACCGTTTCGTCCATCGCGAGTTCTTCGTCATCACCTACCGCACCGATCCGGCCCGGTTGCGCAAGCTGGTGCCCGCACCGCTGCAGCCGCTGGACGACACCGTCAAGTTCGAGTTCATCGCCATGCCGGATTCCACCGGTTTCGGCCGTTACCACGAGTCGGGCCAGGTGGTGCCGGTGACGTACAGGGGCAAGCCGGGCACCTACCAGATCGCCATGTTCCTCGACGACGAGGCGCCGCTGGCCGGCGGCCGCGAAATCTGGGGCTTTCCCAAGACCATGGGCCGGCCGACGTTGCGCGTGGAGAAGGACACGCTGCTCGGCACACTCGACTACGGTCCGGTGCGCGTGGCCACCGGCACCATGGGCTACAAGCACCGCACGCTCGATGTGGATGCGGTGCGCAAGAGTCTGGCGGTGCCCAACTACCTGCTGAAGATCATCCCGCACGTCGACTGCACGCCGCGCGTGTGCGAGCTGGTCGAATACGACCTCGAGGATCTCGTCGTCCAAGGCGCCTGGAGCGGTCCGGCCGCGCTGGAGCTGCACGCGCACGCACTGGCGCCGGTGGCCGAACTGCCGGTGCTGGAAGTGGTTTCCGCCGTGCACCTGATGACCGACCTCACCCTGGGCCTGGGCCGCGTGGTGCACGACTACCTGGCCCGGCCGCGCGGCAAATGAACCCGCGCGCGACGCGCCGCGCGCGTCCTCCGCATCCCGCACAGGAGATCCTCCGCATGAACATGCAGCTCAGCCTCAAGGACCAGGTCGCCCTGGTCACCGGCGCCGCCAGCGGCATCGGCAAGGAAATCGCCGAGACCTATGCGCGTGCCGGCGCCAGGGTGGCCATCGCCGATCTCAACCCGGATGCCGCCAGGGCCACTGCTGCGGCCATCGCGCAGGCCGGCGGCAGCGCCATGGGCGTGGCCATGGACGTTACCAGCGAACAGCAGGTGAACGAGGGTTGCGCGGCGGTGGCCAAGGCCTACGGGCCGGTGGACATCCTGGTGTCCAACGCCGGTATCCAGATCGTCAATCCGATCGAGAAATACAGCTTCGCCGACTGGAAGAAGCTGCTGGCCATCCATCTCGACGGCGCCTTCCTCACCACCCGGGCGGTGCTGCCGGGCATGTACGCGCGCAAGTCCGGCGTGGTGATCTACATGGGTTCGGTGCATTCGCACGAAGCCTCCAAGCTGAAAAGCGCCTACGTCACCGCTAAGCACGGCCTGCTAGGCCTGGCGCGCGTGCTGGCCAAGGAGGGCGGCGACAGGGGCGTGCGCGCCAACGTGATCTGCCCCGGCTTCGTGCGCACGCCGCTGGTGGAAAAGCAGATCCCCGAGCAGGCGAAAGAACTGGGCATCAGCGAACAGGACGTGGTCAGGAACGTCATGCTCAAGGACACCGTCGACGGCGAGTTCACCACCACCGCCGACATCGCCAACCTGGCGCTGTTCCTCGCCGCTTTCCCGAGCAATGCGCTGACCGGCCAGTCGATCATCGCCAGCCACGGCTGGTACATGAACTGAAGCCGCAGGTGGAGTCGACCATGGCCAAGTCCACCGCCGGCAGTCGGCTACCCGGGCCGCGCGCCGCGGCGTCCGGCCGCCGGGCCGCGCGTGCCGCCGGCGCCGCGGTGCACGATGCGCCGGAGCGCCTGCACGCGCACCTCGCCGACTACGGCGAGATCGCGCTGGTGCTGCAGGGCGGCGGCGCGCTGGGCGCCTACCAGGGCGGCATCTACGAGGCGCTGGATGCCGCCGGCGTGCGCATCGACCGCATCGCCGGCATCTCCATCGGCGCCATCAACGCCGCGCTGATCGCCGGCAACCCGCCCGAGCGGCGGCTGCCGGCCCTGCGCGCGTTCTGGCGTCTGGTGACGCGGCAGCCGCTGCTGCCGCCCTCGCCCTGGGAACTGGTCGAGGACGTGCCGGAGTGGCCGGCGCCGCTGCGCGAGTGGCAGGGCCACGTGGAAGGCCTGCGTGCCCTCGCCGAAGGGCAACGCGGGTTTTTCCGGCCGCGTGCCGACCTGTTGCTGCGGGCACCGCGCTTCACCAGCTTCTACGACACCGAGCCGCTGCGCGGAACGCTGGAGAAACTGGTCGATTTCGACCTGCTCAACCGGGGTCCGGTGCGTCTGAGCGTGGCGGCGGTGGACGTGGAGAGCGGCAACTTCGAAGTCTTCGACAGCCGCGACACGCGCATCGGCCCCGAGCACATCATGGCCTCCGGCGCGCTGCCGCCGGGCTTTCCGCCGGTGCAGGTGGGCACGCGCTGGTACTGGGACGGCGGGCTGGTGTCCAACACCCCGCTGATGCAGGTGCTGGGCGGACACCCCAGGCAGCACACGCTGGTATTCCAGGTGGACCTGTGGAACGCGCGCGGCGCGCTGCCGGAGGATCTCGGCCAGGTACTGTCGCGGCAGAAGGACATCCAGTACTCCAGCCGCACCCGCGCCATCACCGATCTGCTCGAACGTGCGCACCAGCAGCGCCACATCCTGCGCGAACTACTGGCGCGCATCCCGCCCGGCAAACGCGATGCACTGTGCGCGCAGGTGGCCGAGATGGCGCGGGACGAGCGCTACAACGTGGTGCATCTGATCTATCGCGACAAGGTCATGGACGGCCACGAGAAGGACTACCAGTTCGGCCGCCGCGCCATGTTGCGGCACTGGCGGACTGGCCTGGCCGACGCCCGCGTCACGCTGCAGCACGTCGACTGGTTTGCGTTGCCGGATGCCGCGCGGCCGTTCGTGACGCACGATCTGCACCGGCGCGATTGAGCGCGTCTCGCGGCGTGCGACGGCGCGCGGCTATGCTGCGGGGGATCGCATGGAGTCCGCCATGGCCAAGGCCAAGACCGCGTACGTCTGCAGCCAGTGCGGCGCCGAACACGCGCGCTGGCAGGGCCAGTGCGCGGCCTGCGGCGCCTGGGACACGCTGAGCGAGTTCGTGGTGGAGCCGGCCACGGCGGCGGGCAAACCGGCGCCCAAGCGCAGCGGTTATGCCGGGCAGACCAGCGCGCGTATCACGCCGCTGACCGAGGTGGCGCTGGAGATCGAGGCGCGCAGCCTGATCGGCATCGGCGAACTGGATCGCGTGCTGGGCGGCGGACTGGTGCAGGGCTCGGTGGTGCTGGTGGGCGGCGACCCGGGCATCGGCAAATCCACGCTGCTGCTGCAGATGCTGGGCGCCCTCGGCGCGCGCCTGCGCGGGCTGTACGTCAGCGGCGAGGAATCGCTGGCGCAGATCGCCGCGCGCGCGCAGCGTCTGGGCCTGGCGCTGGAACCGCTGCAGGGGCTGGCCGAGACCTGCATCGAGCGCATCCTCGAGCACGCGCAGGCGGCGCGCCCGCAACTGCTGATCGTCGATTCGGTGCAGACGCTGTGGAGCGAGCAGCTCGGCGCCGCGCCCGGCTCCATCAGCCAGGTGCGCGAGACCGCCGCGCGGCTGGTGCGGTACGCCAAGGAAACCGCCACCAGCGTGTTC
Source organism: Pseudomonadota bacterium (assembly GCA_021792975.1). Taxonomy (GTDB): domain Bacteria; phylum Pseudomonadota; class Gammaproteobacteria; order Xanthomonadales; family Rhodanobacteraceae; genus Metallibacterium. The sequence continues at coordinate 28,442 of JAJYTR010000017.1, forward strand.
CTGGTAGGCCACGTGACCAAGGAAGGGGGCATCGCCGGTCCGCGCGTGCTGGAGCACATGGTCGACGCGGTGCTGTATTTCGAGGGCGATGCCGGCAGCCGTTTCCGCGTGCTGCGCGCGTTCAAGAACCGCTTCGGCGCGGTCAACGAGCTGGGCGTGTTCGCCATGGGCGAGCGTGGCCTGCGCGAGGTGAGCAATCCTTCGGCGATCTTCCTCGGCGCGCACAGCGGGCCGACGCCGGGCAGCGCGGTGATGGCCACGCGCGAGGGTACGCGCCCGCTGTTGGTCGAAGTGCAGGCGCTGGTCGACGCCTCGCCGCTGGCCAACCCGCGGCGCGTGGCGCTGGGCCTGGACGGCAGCCGCATGGCCATGCTGCTGGCGGTGCTGCACCGCCACGGCGGTGCCGCGGTGTACGACCAGGACGTGTTCGTCAACGTGGTCGGCGGCATCCGCGTGCAGGAGACCGCGGCCGATCTGCCGGTGCTGCTGGCCGTGTACTCCAGCTTCCGCGACCGCGCACTGCTCGGCAAGACCGTCGCCTTCGGCGAAGTGGGCCTGTCCGGCGAGTTGCGGCCGGTTCCCAACGGCGAGGAACGCCTGAAGGAAGCCGCCACGCACGGCTTCGCGCGCGCCATCGTGCCGCGCGCCAATGCGCCCAGGAAGGGCCATCATGGCGCGCTGGAAATCGTCGCCGCCGAGCGCCTCGATCAGGCTCTGGCCGCGTGTCTTTGAACCGTTCCGGAATGTCGCGATGAGCATCGACAGCGAGCTGCTGCTGCACCTGACCCAGGTCGGCGACTACGCCTTCCGCATCGAATTCGACGGTGCCGGTGTGCCGGCGCTGCTGGGCGACGAGCCGCCGCCGCTGGGGCAGGGCGCAGGACCCAATCCCTCGCGCCTGCTGCTGGCCGCGATCGGCAACTGCATGGGCGCCAGCCTGGTGTTCGCGCTGCGCAAGTTCAGGAACCGACCGGGGCCGCTCACGGTGCGCGTGCGCGCCACGCCCGCGCGCAACGCCGAGGGCCGCTGGCGCGTGCCGCATGTGGAGGTCGAACTGCGGCTGGCCGAATCCGCCGCCGGCCACCAGCAGCTCGAACGCATCCTCGGGCAGTTCGAGCAGTTCTGCGTGGTGACGCAGAGCGTGCGCGAGGGCATCGAGGTGAGCGCGCGCGTGATCGACGCCGAGGGCAGGCAGCTGCATCCCGTTCCGGGCGCCTGATTCCGCCGCCGCCGCGCGCGGCGTCCGTGGTCGCGGCCCCACGGTGCCGCACACGGGTCCCGATGAATACGTATGCACCCGCTGCAGACGGCGGCGCGGCGGCCTACCATCGACCGGTGCCGCCGCCACCACCGGCCCTACCACGGGAGAGATGCCGATCATGACGCCAAGACGTCCGCTGCGCAGCCTGCTGCCCGCACTGCTGCTGATGCCCCTGCTGCCGCTCGCCGCGCGCGCACATACCGCCCCCGGCATCGGTGCACCGGCGCCCTCGGGCGTGTACTACGAGGTCTTCGTGCGTTCGTTTTACGACAGCAACGGTGACGGCATCGGCGATCTCGACGGCGTCACCGCCAAGCTTCCCTACCTCAAGAGCCTCGGCGTCAGCGGGCTGTGGCTGATGCCGATCTTCTCCTCGCCCAGCTATCACGGCTACGACATCACCGATTACCGCGCCATCAATCCCCAGTACGGCACGATGGCCGACTTCGAACGCCTGGTGAAGGCCGCGCACACCGACGGCATCAAGGTGATCCTGGACATGGTGATCAACCACACCAGCGACCGGAATCCATGGTTCGTCGCCGCGCAGAATCCGGCCAGCCCCTACCACGACTGGTACCTCTGGGCAGGACCGCATACCAACCTCGACGAGAAAAGCCCGTGGGGCGGCCCGGTGTGGCGCACGTCGGGCAAGCAGCATTACATGGGCATTTTCTGCGGGTGCATGCCCGATCTGAACTACAACAATCCCGCCGTGCGCAACGAGATGATTTCGATCGGACGCTACTGGTTGCGCCAAGGCGCCGACGGCTTCCGGCTGGATGCCGCCAAGCACATCTTCGACAAGCTCGAGCAGGACGACCACAGCATGGCGATCATGGACAAGGACGCGACGTGGTGGGACGAGTACCGGCGAGGCCTCGACAGCGTCGACCCGCACGCCTATCTGGTGGGCGAGGTGACGGGCAACCGCTACAGGCTGAACGCGCCTTTCGTGAAGCCGCTGAACGCGGTGTTCGATTTCCCGATGGCGGTGCGTTTGGTCAAGAGCGCCAGGAGCGGGCGCGATGACGGCATTGGCGATGCTCTGGTGCACATGCAGACCGTGTACCGGGCGGCCGCCGGGCACTACGTGATGGACGCGCCGTTCCTGAGCAACCACGACCAGAACCGCGTCATGAGCGATCTGGGCGGCAACCTCGGCAAGATGAAGCTGGCTGCCGCCATGCTGATGACCCTGCCGGGCAACCCGTTCGTGTACTACGGCGAGGAGATCGGCATGCGCGGGGTGAAGCCCGACCCGCACATCCGTGAACCCATGCGCTGGAACCTCAGCCGCAGCGCGCGGGGCGAAACGACGTGGGAAACCTCGCCGGTACCGATGAGTCAGGATGTCTCGGTGCAGGCCGAGAACGGCAATCCGCACTCGCTGCTCAGCCGCTACCGCATGCTGATCCGCTGGCGCGAGACCATCGCGCCGCTGCGCGACGGTGTGGCCGGCGAATACGCCACCGGCAACCCGGTGTTGGCGGCGTGGCGACTGCAGGATGAATCCGGCCGCGTGCTGGTGGTACACAACCTCTCGGCGCGCGCGCAAAGCCTGCGGCTGCGGCCGGTGCGGGGCTATGCCTACGACGCACTGCTGCGCGCCAGCGAACCGGCCACGCGCCTCGAGGCCGGTGTGCTGCGGCTGCCCGCCTACGGCAGCGCCGTGCTGGAGGGGCGCGCCGGATCCGCAACGGCCGCCGCCATGGAGAACCGCTGATGCGCACCTTCACCACCGTTCTCCTCGCCGGCGCGCTGCTGGCGCTGACGACTGCGCTGCCGGCGCGGGCGCAGCCCGCGACAGCGGTGCGTTTCGCGCTGGTCAGCGCGCACCGCTACGGCTTCGATCTGCGCAGCCTGCGCGTGCCGACGTCCGCCGCCGCAGCGGGCACGCCCGCCGCGAAGACCCCCTGGGGAACCGACGTGCTCAGCGTGCGCTGGTGCGCGCCCGGTGTCGTCGAACTGCACCTGCTGCCCGATGCCCACGCCGGCCCGGACACGCCGGTGCTCGACCCGCAGCGCATGCCCGCGCGCTACGCGCCGCAGGTGCGGCAGGACGCGCAGGGCGACATCACCCAGCGTTCGCCGGCGATGCGCGTGCTGTGGCGCGCAGCGCGGCAGCAGCTGCGCATCGAGGATGCCGCCGGCAGGCCGCTGCTGACCGTGGACGGCGTCGGCCTGCTGGCGCGGGGACGCATCGACCTGCGCGCAGCACCCGACGACGCGTTGTATGGCCTGGGCGGCTACAGCAAGTCCAGCGATTCGAGCGCGGGCATCCTGCGCACGGGTGCATGGGCGGTGAAGGCCGGCGAGCAGGGCCACCCCGGCGCGCCGTGGCTGTGGAGCACGGCGGGCTGGGGCGTGCTGGTCGATACCCTCGGCGCCGACGTGTCCATCGACGACGGGCGCATCGCCTGGAGCAGCCTGTCCAAGCCGGACACGCACCTGTTCGTGCTGGCCGGTACGCCCGATGCGCTGTTCGCCGGCCTGCGCACGCTCAGCGGCGCGGCGCCGCTGTTCCCCAAGTGGTCGCTGGGCTTCATCAACAGCCAGTGGGGCATGGACCAGCGCGAGTTGCTGCACATCGTGCGCAAGTACCGCGCGCTGCAGATTCCGCTGGATGCCTTCGCGCTGGACTTCGACTGGAAGGCCTGGGGCCGCAATGACTACGGCGAATTCCGCTGGAATACGAAGAAATTCCCGGGCGGCCCCGACGGTTCGCTGAAAAAGCAGCTCGACCGGCTCGGTGTCCACCTGATCGGCATCATGAAGCCGCGCATCCACGTGGCGACCATCGAAGGCGAGTACGCCAGTGCACACGATTTCTGGTTCCCCGGCCTCGCCGCCGAGCCCGACTACTTCTCGCACAAGCTGGTGCAGGATCTGGCCTTCGACAACCCGGCGGTGCGCGCCTGGTTCTTCAACCCGGCGCTGCGCCACAGTTTCGCCACCGGCATCGTCGGCTGGTGGAACGACGAGGCCGACACCACGCCCGACGACACCCAGTTCATGAACATGGAGCGCGCGCTGTACGACGGCCAGCGCAAGTATTTCCCCGACACGCGCGTGTTCTCGCTGAACCGCGACTTCTACCTCGGCGCGCAGCGCTACGCCTACGCGCTGTGGTCGGGCGACATCGACACCGGTTTCTCCAGCATGGCGGCCCAGCGCGAGCGCATGCTGAGTGCCGTCAACGCCGGCGAGATGTGGTGGGGCATGGACGGCGGCGGCTTCAACGGCCATCCCAGCCCGGAAAACTACGCGCGCTGGATCGAGTTCGACGCGTTCTGCCCGATCTTCCGCGTGCACGGCACCTTCGACCAGCGCCGGCAGCCCTGGGTGTACGGGCCCAAGGCCGAGGCCGCCGCGGTGGCGGCCATACGCCTGCGCTACCGGCTGCTGCCCTACATCTACAGTTACGCCTGGCAGGACCATCGGCGCGGGGTCGGTCCCGTGCGTCCGCTGGCGATGGCCTTCCCGGACGATGCCGCATTGCGCAACGACATCGATGCCTGGATGTTCGGCGACGGACTGCTGGTGGCGCCGGTGATGCGGCAGGGCCAGACCGAGAAGACGCTCCGGCTGCCGCCGGGTACCTGGACCGACTGGAGCAGCGGCCGGATCTACGCCGGCGGGCGAACCATCACGCTCCCGGTGGACGCGAAGACCTGGGCCGACATCCCGCTGTTCATCCGTGCCGGGGCCATCATCCCGATGCAGCCGGTGATGGAGTACGTGCACCAGAAGCCGGTGACGCAGATCACGGTCGAGGTGTTTCCCGCCGCCGCCCGCAGCGACTTCGACTACTACGACGATGACGGCGACAGCTACGCCTACGAGCACGGGGCCTACTTCGTGCAGCGCATCGGCACGCAGCGGCTGGGCGGTTCGGTGCGGCTGACGCTGTCGCCGCCGCAGGGCGGCTTCCGGCCGGCCCTGCGCACGTACCTGTTCGCCGTGCACGGCATCTCGGCACGGGCGCTGCGCAGTTCGGGCGATGCGTTGCCGCGGCGCGCCGGCCTGCGCGCGCTGGAAGCCGGCACCGCGCCGGGCTGGACCACCGGGCGCGACCGCTACGGCGCCGTCACCTACATCCGCCTGCCGGCCGGACAGGGCGAGCAACTGACGCTGGAGGCACCGTGATGCGGCTTGCGGGCGCGGCGCTGCTGGTGCTGGCGGCAGTGCTGCCGCTGCGCGCCCAGGCTGCGGACGCCTGGCACACCCGGCTGGACTGGCAGGGCCGTACGGCCTCGATGCGGCGCGAGGGTGCGGGCTTCGTGCTGCACACCGCACGGGGCGCACGCCGCATCCCGGCGCCGGCCTGGCGCGCCGATACCGCCAGCACCCTGTTCGACGGGCTGTTCGCCATGGCCCAGGACGACCTGCGCCGCGATGCCGTCGCGCAGATCACCGACGGCGCCTGGAACCACGGCCGGCCCATTCCCTGCGAATGCTTCATCGCCGGCAAGCAGTGGCCGTTCGTGTGGACGCGTGATCTTTCCTACTCGACCGATCTCGCGCTGTGGCGCTTCGATGCACCGCGCGCGCGGCGCTCGCTGGCGTTCAAGGTGTCCGGGGTGCGCGTCGCGGATGCGCCGCAGGGACTGTATGTGCTGCAGGACACCGGTTCCGGCGGCAGCTGGCCGGTCAGCACCGACCGCGTGGTGTGGTTCCTGGGTGCGCGGCACCTGCTGGACGACCGCGCCTTCGCCGTCACCGCCTGGCGGGCGCTGCGCGACACCCTGGCGCAGGACCGCACCTATGCCTTCGACGCGCGCGTGGGCCTGTACCGCGGCGAGACCTCGTTCATGGACTGGCGCGAGCAGACCTATCCCGGCTGGACGAAGGACGACGTGCGCTTCATTGCCGGCTCCTATGCGCTGTCCACCAACGTGCTGCATTACCAGGCGCTGCAGTTAGGCACGCGGCTGGCCAGGCAGCATCACGATGCGGTGCTGGCCGCGCGCTACGCCGCGCAGACCGCCGGGCTGAAGGCCGCCATCAACCGCTGGTTCTGGAACCCGCGCCGCGGCCTGTACCGCAGCTACCTGGGCCCCGGCGATCCACCGTTGCCGGTGGATGCATACGACCTGCTGGGCACCGCATTGGCGATCACCAGCGGCGTGGCCGACGGCGCGCGCGCGCAGCAGGCGCTGGCGCATTACCCCACCTGGCCGGCCGGCAGCCCGGTGATCTGGCCCGAGCGCGCCAGCCAGCCCGTGTACCACAACCGCGCGCTGTGGCCCTTCGTCAGCGCCTACGCGCTGCGCGCCGCGCGCGTGCTGCGCCAGCCCGACCGCATCGCCCACGAACTGCGCAGCGTAATCCGCGCGGCGGCGCTCAGCGGCTCGGACATGGAGAACTTCGCGCTGCCGCAGCTCAGCACCCGTCTGCCCGGCAGGCTCGGCGGCCCGGTGGTGGATTCGCGCCGGCAGTTGTGGTCGGTGGCGGGCTACCTCGATGCGGTGGTCGAGGGCGTGTTCGGACTGGAATCCGGCGACCGCGTGGCCCCGGAGATCCCGGTGAGCCTGGTGCCCATGCTGTTCGGCGACCGCACCACGATCACGCTGCACACGCCCGCGCGGACGGTGGTCCTGCACCGGCCGCGGCGGCTTGCCGGCAACCTGCTGGTGGCCGCGCGGCAGCAGACACGGCGCGGCACCACCACGGTCCGGCTCGCGGCCATCACGGTGCCCGATCCGCCGCTGCACGCGCCGCATCCTGAGTTCGCGCCGCGCACGCCCGCGCCGCCCGTCGTGCGAAAACGGGACGGCCGGTGGCAGGTCGCCAGCGCCGAACCGGCCACGCTGTGGGTGGACGGCCGCGCGCAGGGCGGCGCACCCGCGCGCGCGTGGACCCTCCCCGCCGACGGCGTACGCCGCTGCCTGGTCCTGACCGTGCGCCGCCACGGTGTGGATTCGCTGCCCAGCCGGCCGTTGTGCGTGGGCGATACCGCGCGTGTCGGCGGCGCCTGGCCGCGCGCATGGACGGCGCCGGCCACCGGCCTGTACGTGCTGCGGCTGAACTACGCGAATCCGCACGGCCCCATCAACACCGGCATCACCGCGGCGGTGAAGCGCATCATCGTGCGCTGCGGCAATGCGCCCGCGCGGACCGTGCCGGTGGTGATGCCGCAGGCCGTGGGTACCGCGCGCTCCACCACGGCGTACTTCCGCGCGGACGCCGGCGCCCGCTGCAGCTTCGCGCTGGAGCAGGGCTTCAACATGAGCTTCCTGGCCCAGGCCGCGCTGTATACCGGCGGCGCGGGCGGCAGCGCCGGGCCGCTGAACGAGGCCGGCATCGGCGATCTGCTGATTTCGGCGTCGCCGCAGCCAGCGGCGGCACCACGGCCCGCCGCCGGAGACGCACCATGAATCGCAAGCCCGCGCTGTCGTTCTGGCAGATCTGGAACATGTGCTTCGGCTTTCTGGGCATCCAGTTCGGCTTCGCCCTGCAGAACGCCAACGTCAGCCGCATCTTCCAGACTCTCGGCGCCAGCGTCGAGCAGATCCCGATCCTGTGGATCGCGGCACCGCTGACCGGGCTGCTGGTGCAGCCGATCATCGGCCACTACTCGGACCGCACCTGGACGCGACTGGGCCGGCGCCGGCCGTACTTTCTGGCCGGCGCCATCCTCAGCACGGCGGCGCTGCTAGTGATGCCCAACGCACCGGCCCTGTGGTTCGCGGCGCTGACGCTGTGGATCATGGATGCCTCGTTCAACGTTTCGATGGAGCCCTTCCGCGCCTTCGTGGCCGACCAGTTGCCCGAGCACCAGCGTCCGGCCGGCTACGCCATGCAGACGTTCTTCATCGGCGTCGGTGCGGTGGTGGCCTCGGTGCTGCCCTGGCTGCTGGCGCAGATCGGTTTCGACAACACCGCGGCGCCCGGCATGGTTCCGCAGACGGTGCGCTACGCGTTCTACGCCGGCGCAGTGGTGCTGTTGCTGTCGATTCTCTGGACCGTGGGCAATACCCGCGAGTATCCGCCGCAGCAACTGCAGTCGTTCGAATCCGGTTCCACGCAGGAGCCGGCGGCGGAAATCGTGCCGGCGCGGCTGCGGCGCAGCGCGGCGGCATGGTCGGCGGCGGGCCTGCTGGTGGCGCTGGCCGTGGTCGCGCTGGCGCTGAAGCCGGAGGTGTACCTGCTGGCCGCGGGACTGCTGACCTACGGCGTGCTGCTGGCGGTGCTGGCCGCGCGTGGCGGGACGCGGCATGACGCGGCCGCGACGCCGGCCTGGGCGCAGATCCTGCGTGACCTGTACACCATGCCCGAGGCGATGCGGCGCCTGGCCTGGGTGCAGTTCTTCTCGTGGTTCGCGCTGTTCGCCATGTGGATCTACACCACGCCGGCCGTGACTGCGGTGCAGTTCCATGCCGGCGGTCCGCAATCGGCGGCCTACAACACGGGAGCCAACTGGGTGGGCGTGCTGTTCGGCACCTACAACGGCGTGGCCGCGCTGGCGGCGGCGCTGCTGGCGCCGCTGGTGCGCCTGCTGGGCCTGCGCCGCGCGCATCTGTTCAACCTGTGGTTGGGCGCGGCAGGGCTGTTCTCGATCACGCTGATCCGCGATCCGCACTGGCTGCTGGCCTCGATGCTCGGCGTCGGCATCGCCTGGGCCTCGATCCTGTCGCTGCCCTACGCGCTGCTGGCCGACCACCTGCCGGCGCGCAAGATGGGCGTGTACATGGGCATCTTCAATTTCTTCATCGTGATCCCGCAGTTGCTGGCGGCCAGCGTGCTGGGGCTGCTGGTGCAGGCGGTCTTCCACGGCCAGCCGATGGGCGCGCTGGCGCTGGGCGCGTTCAGCCTGTTCATCGCCGGGCTGGCGGTGCTGCGTGTACGCGAGCCGGTGGTGTCGACCGCGCGCTGAGGCCGCTCAGCGCGGCGTGCGGCGGGTACCGCTGCGGGCGCCGCTGCGTAGCGCGGTGACGGTGGCACTGCGGCGTGTCGGCGGCGCCGGCAGGCCGGCGCCGCAGGACTGGCGCACCATCAGCAGCGGCGGCAGCTTGACCGGTTGCGCCTCCTCGCCGTGCACTAGGCGCAGCAACGTATCCACCAGCAGTTCGCCGGCACGACGGGTGTCCTGCTGCACGCTGGTCAGCGCCGGGTGCGCGTATTGCGCCATGGGGATGTCGTCGTAGCCCACCACGGCGACGTCCTCCGGCACGCGCAGGCCGTGGCCCTGCAGTGCGCGCAGCGCGCCGATCGCGATCAGATCGCTGGCGCAGACCAGTGCATCCAGCCGCGCGCCGCGGGCAAGCACCAGTTCGGCTGCCTCGCGGCCGGCCTGCTCGGTGGAGATGGCTTCCGCCTGCAGCAGGGGATCGGGCGTCAGCTCCGCCTCGCGCAAGGCGCACGCATAGCCCTGGTAGCGTTCGAGGAACTCGGGTGCTCCCTGCGAAGCGTGGCCGAGAAAGCCGATGCGGCGGCGCCCCAGCGACAGCAGGTGGCGGGTAGCGGCCAGTCCCCCGGCATGGTTGTCGCAGCCGATGGACAGGCCCGGTTGTCCGGCCAGCACCGCGCCCCAGCGCACGAAATGCGTGCCCTGCGCCACCAGTGCCTCGAGGCGACTGCGGTATTCACGGTAATCGCCGTAGCCCAGCAGGATCAGGCCGTCGGCCTTGTGGCTGTCCTCGTAATCGGCATGCCAGTCGCGCGAGAGCTGCTGGAACGAGATCAGCAGGTCGTAGCCGCGCTGCGCGCAGGCACGCGTGATCGAGCCCAGCATCGAGTGGAAGAACGGGTTGATGCTGGAGTCGTCGACCGTGGGATCCTCGAACAGCAGCACCGCCAGCGTACCGGACTGCTGCGTGCGCAGGTTCGAGGCGTTCTTGTCCACCTGGTAGTTGAGCTGGCGCGCGATCTCCATCACGCGTTCGCGGGTGGCGCGGTTGACCGCGGGATGGCCGCGCAGCGCGCGCGAGACCGTGGCCTGCGAGACTCCGGCCAGGTGCGCGATGTCCAGCGAATTGGCTTTGCCCTTCACGACCATGGCCGGTACCGGCGGTGACGCTGGCCGCAGTCTAGGCGCGACGTCCGCGCGTTACAGCTTGTGCTGCAACATGGACGGACTGGGATAATCGCGCCCCCGATCCGTCGCGAGCGCGCGTTTGAAGAAGTCCGATTTTCGCTTCGAGCTGCCGCCCGGGCTGATCGCCCAGCAGCCGCTGCCGCAGCGCAGCGACAGCCGCATGCTGGTGCTGGAATCCGGCGGCGGCTGGCGCGACAGCGGCATCCGCGCGCTGCCGCAGGAACTGCGCGCGGGCGACCTGCTGGTGTTCAACGACACCCGTGTGATTCCGGCACGGCTTCCGGCGCGCAAGGAGACCGGCGGGACCGCCGAGATCCTCATCGAGCGCATCACCGGCGGCCACGAGGCGTTGGCCCAGCTGGGCGTCAGCAAGAAACCCGCCGCCGGCTCGGCCCTGCTGCTGGCCGATGGCAGCCGCGTGCGCGTGCTGGGTCGCGAGGACGCGTTTTTCCGCCTGCGCTTCGAATCCGTCGAGCCGCTGGAGAAGCTGCTGGCTCGGCTGGGCCGGATGCCGCTGCCGCCCTACATCAGACGCGCGGCACAGCCGCAGGACGCCGAACGCTACCAGACGGTGTATGCGCGCGTGCCGGGTGCCGTGGCCGCACCCACGGCGGGACTGCATTTCGACGCGCCGCTGCTGGACGCGCTGGCGGCGTGCGGCGTGCGATTCGGGCAGCTCACGCTGCACGTGGGCGCGGGCACGTTCCAGCCGGTACGCGGCGAGGCGCTGGAGCAGCACCGCATGCACCGCGAGTGGATCAACGTCGGCGCCCCGCTGGTCCGGCAGATCCGCGACACACGCGCCGCCGGTGGGCGGGTGGTGGCGGTGGGCACCACGGTGGTGCGCGCGCTGGAGTCGGCGGCCCCGCGCGGCGTACTGGCGCCGTTCGCCGGCGAGACCGACATCTTCATCCTGCCTGGCTACCGGTTCACCCAGATCGACGGCCTGCTGACCAATTTCCACCTGCCCGAATCGACCCTGCTGATGCTGGTCGCGGCGCTGGCCGGGCGCGAGCACGTGCTGGCGGCCTACCGGCACGCGGTACAGGCGCGCTACCGGTTCTTCTCGTACGGCGACGCCATGTTGGTCTGGCCCTGAACGGGCGTCCCGCAAGGGCCCGCGGGCCCCGGCGGTGGCCGGCGGTGATGTTCTTTCCCGGCCCTACGCCACGAAGCCCATGGCTGCCCGTCTCACCCGCACTTGCTGTATCCGCAGTTCAGGCACGTCGAGCACC
>JAJYTR010000069.1 GCA_021792975.1 Pseudomonadota bacterium
CAGATGCCGGCGCGCGGCCAGGGTGTCGCGCAGGGCGTCGATGCCGTCCACGGCGATGCTGCCCGCATCCGGGCGCATCAGCGTGTACAGCATGCGCAGGGTGGTGGTCTTGCCGGCGCCGTTGGGTCCCAGCAGGCCGGTGATGGCACCGTCGCGCGCGGCGAAGCCGATGCCGTCTACCGCCTGCACCTTGCCGAACGCCTTGCGCAGGTCGCGCACTTCGATCATGGCGCACCGCCGTTGTAGTCGAGGAACGGCGGCGTGGGCTTCAGCGCCTCGAGGCACTGCGCATCCAGCTTGGCCGGCTGCGGGTTTTCGATGAAGCGCTTGACCAGACGCGGCATGCAGCCGGCGCCGATGACGTTGTGGCCCTGGCCGGGCGCGATCAGCAGACGCGCATCGCCGAGGCCCTTCAGCACCGCATCGCCGTAGCGCGGCGGCGTGACCGGATCGAACTGACCTTCCAGGATCAGCGTCGGCATGGCGCCGCGCAGCGGCTGATGGAAATCCGCCGGCACCGCACCGCGCGGCCAGATCGCGCACTGCGCCTGCAACTGTCGGATGTAGCCGTCGCCCAGCAGGGTGGCCGCCTCGCGCGGCGTGGCCTTCAACCAGGGCGCATCCTCGCTGCACACTACCGAAAGCTGCAGGCCGTCGTCGAGGCTGTGCTGCAGGCTTTCGCTGATGAAGCGGCTCTGCGCCAGCAACGGGCCGTAATGGCCCTGGCTGGCGGCGTGCAATGTCAGCGGCAGCAGCGCGGCGGTCAGTGGCGAGTAGGCGTACAGGCGCACCAGGCCGACCAGCCTGTCGGGCGTCAGCGGTCCCTGCTCCGGCGCGTAGCGGTCGGGCGTGCGGAAGCGCACCTCGGCGGTGTTTTGGGCCAGATGCTTCTTCAGCGCCAGCAGCGTGTCCCAGGGATTGCCGAAGGCCTTGGCGCAGGCCGGCTCGCCGGTGCACAGGGCGAACTCGGCGCGCAGCGCGGCATCGAGGTTGACGCCGAAATCCTGGCCCAGGATCAGCGTGTCGGGCACCACGCTGTCCAGCACCATGCTGCGCACGGCGCCGGGATGGCGCATGGCGAACTGCTGCGCCACCCGCGTGCCGTAGGACACCCCCACCAGATCGAACTGCGGATCGCCCAGCGCACGGCGCAGCGCGGCGAGGTCGTGCACGAACTGGGTGGTGGTGAAATCGGCGGGGTCGAGGCCGCGCTTGCGCAGCGCGGCCAGGCAGGCGCGCGTCTGCGCCCGCAGCCGTTCCAGTTCGGCGGCCCGCGCCGCGCCGGGTCGCGCCGCCGTGCGCACGCGCGCGCCGTGCGGACGCCCGGCGCTGGCCGTGTGCGCGGGCGCGGGGTGCGGGCAGGTCAGCGGCGTCGAGCCGCCGGTGCCGCGCTGGTCCAGCAGGATCACGCTGCGGTGCGCCAGCAGGCCGTCCAGCGCGGGCTCCAGCTCGGGCCAGGTGTCGATGACCGACTGCCCGGGCCCCCCGGCCAGGGGCAGCACGAGGTCGGGCGCGGGGTGCGCCGCCCGCGTGCGGATCAGCGCCAACCGCAGCGCGATGCGCCGGCCCGCGGGCCGCGCCCAGTCCTGCGGCACCGAAAACGGCGCGCACCAGGCATGCGTGGCCAGCCCCGACTGCGGTTGCCGCAGCGTGCAGCGCGTGAACGCGAGCGTGCCCAGCCGGTACACCGCGGGGACTGTCTTCGCCGCCGGCGCCGCCAGCCAGTGCGCGCGCTGCCGCCACAACCAGTGCCCGCCCACGATCGCCACGCCAGCCAGCGCCGCGAGGATCAGGCGGGTGCTGCGCTTCATGCGGTTCGTGCTCCGGCGTGACGGCGAGAGGCCGCGAGCGTAGCGGCGCGGTGCCGCTGCGGGCAAGCGGCGCGGCTCACGCGGCCACGGCCGGCAGCCGCGCACTGCGGTCCGGATGGTGGAACAGCAGCACGGCCAGCACCGAGGACGCCGCCAGCAGCGCCAGCAGCGCGAAGGCCGCGCGGTAGTGTCCGGTCACCTGCACCAGCCAGCCGGTGAGCGCCGGCGCGATGAAGCCCGCCGCCGCGAAGAAGGTGTCCATCACCCCCAGCGCGGTGCCCGAGCGGGCGCGCGCCACGTCGACGTTGACCGCATAGAAGCAGGCGTTGGCGGCCATCGACAGGCCCACCGCCAGGGTGATGAACAGCAGCGCCACCGCCAACTGGTGCACGAAGATCACCGGCAGCACGCACAGCCCCGCCAGCAGTTGCGTGACCCAGATCGGGTGCGAGCGCGCCACGCGCAGGCGCCCGCTGCGGCGCAGCAGCGCGTCGGACACATAGCCGGTGCCCCACAGCAGCAGCGCGGCGCAGGCCCAGGGCAGCACCGCGAACGCACCCACCGCGGCCAGCTTCAGGCCGTAGGCGTGCCGCAGGTAGCTGGGCAGCCAGGTCATGAAGAAGAACAGGAAATAGCCGAACACGAAGAACGCCCAGTTGTTGGCCAGCAGCGTGGGATTGCGCAGCAGGAAACGCCACAGACCGGGCGGCGCGACGGCGGCGGGCGGCGCATCTGCGGCGGGCGCGGGATCGGGCCGGCGGATGTGCGCCAGTTCCGCCGCGTTCACGCGCGGGCTGCGCGCCGGGTCGTCGCGGAACAGCCACCACCACAGCGGCAGCCACAGCACGCTGGCGGCCATCAGCGCGAAGAACATGCCGCGCCAGCCCAGGTGCACGATCAACTGCGTCACGACGGGCGCGCCGAGCGCCAGCGCCAGCGGCACCGCCACCAGCGCGTTGCCCAGCGCGATGGCGCGCTCGTGCGGTGCCAGCCAGTCGGCCACGGCGCGGTTGAGCGCGGGAAAATTGGGGCCTTCGGCCAGGCCCAGCAGGATGCGCGCCGCCACCAGCATGACGAAGCCGGCGGCGATGCCGGTCAGGCCGATGGCCGCCGTCCACAGCAGCGCGGCCCAGAACAGCGTGCGCCGCGCACCCCAGCGGTCGGCCACGATGCCGCCCAGGAAGGTGGTGAACAGGTAGCCCAGGCTGAACGCCGCCAGCACCAGGCCGTTGAGCAGCGCCACGTCGCGCCGGCCGAAATCCAGTGCCCGCGCGATGCCGCCGATGGCGTAAGCGATCGCCGAGCGGTCGATGTAGTTGACCACGGTGATGAAGAACACCAGGCCCACCACCACCCAGCGGAACCGCGTCGCGCGCATCGCCCTGCTCCCGTAGCGGCGGCAGCCGCATGCCGCCGCGCCCGCCGATGATGCCGCATCGGCGCGCGCGGACGGTGGCCCGTGCGCGCGGGACTGCGGCCGCTCCTCGGCGGCCTTACGGATCGGTAATAACGCGCTCATCTTGCGGCAGGGACGGTCGCGCCACCCTGTACCGGCAGTGCTGCGCGAGGCCGATCCCCTCGACCCCAACCCCACCTCACCGGAGCATGCGATGAATCCCTCTTCCGTTCTCAATCCCGCACCGCGGGCGCTGTGGCTGGCCGCCGCCGTCGCCCTGG
Source organism: Pseudomonadota bacterium (assembly GCA_021792975.1). Lineage (GTDB taxonomy): Bacteria > Pseudomonadota > Gammaproteobacteria > Xanthomonadales > Rhodanobacteraceae > Metallibacterium. The sequence continues at coordinate 3,489 of JAJYTR010000069.1, forward strand.
GCCTGGCGCTGGCCGGCGCCGCCGGCAGCGCGCACGCCGACACCAGCGAAGCCGCCGAAATCGCCGCCGTATCCAAAGCCACCATCACCCCGCTGGCCGCACTGGCCAAAGCCGAGCAGCACACCGGCGGCCATGCCTACGGCCTGGGCCTGGAAGTGGCCCGCCACGGCACCTGGTACGAGGTGCAGATGAACGTGCGCAACCGGCCCATGGTGGCGCGCATCGACCCGCACTCGGGCGCGTTCCTGGGCATCAGCCCCGCGCGCGGCGAGGACCGCAACGGCGCGCACACCCTGGACGGCCGCCGCATCGACCTGGGCATGGCCATCCGCGCCGCCGAGACCACAAGCCACGGCCGTGCAATGGAGGCCGGTCCCGAAGGCCACGGCGCCACCGCGCACTGGGACGTGGACGTGGTGCAGGCCGGCGGCAGGCTGGCCCATCTCAGCATCAATGCCGACACCGGCGCGGTGACACCGGCGCCGCGCGGCGAGTGGGACTGAACGCCCCGCCGCGGGGTCGCGCCGTCCTGCCGGCGTCCGCGCCGGCATGGCGCCGCGGGCGGCGAGCGGCCATGCTATTCCGCTCGCCGCCGCCCATCGGGAGGACCCGTCCATGCGCATCCTGGTGATCGAAGACGACCACGAAACCGCCGGCTACATCGTGCGCGGCCTCAGTGAACACGGCCATACCGCCGAACGCGCGCCCAGCGGACGCGACGGGTTGTTCCTGGCCACCGACGGCAGCTACGACCTGATCGTGCTGGACCGCATGCTGCCCGGCATGGACGGCCTGACCCTGCTGAAAACCCTGCGCGCCGCCGACGTGCGCACGCCGGTGCTGATGCTGACCGCCCTGGGCGAGGTCGACCAGCGCGTCGAGGGGCTGGAGGCCGGCGCCGACGACTACCTGGGCAAGCCGTTCGTGTTCACCGAGCTGCTGGCGCGGGTCAACGCGCTGGGCCGCCGCCCGCCGCTGCAGGAGCAGGTCTCGCAACTGCGCGTGGCCGACCTGGAGATGGATCTGCTCAAGCGCGAGGTGCGCCGCGCCGGCAAGCCCGTCGAGCTGCAGCCGCGCGAGTTCCGGCTGCTCGAATATCTGATGCGCCACGCCGGCGAGGTGGTCACCCGCACCATGCTGCTGGAGCAGGTGTGGGACTTCCACTTCGACCCGCAGACCAGCGTGGTGGAGACGCACATCAGCCGCCTGCGCGCCAAGATCGACCGCGCGCACGGCCCCGGACGCGAACTGCTGCACACCGTGCGCGGCGCGGGGTACTGTCTGCGTGAATCTGCCTGAGCTGCTGCGCACCTCGGCGTTGCGCCTGGCGCTGTGGCAGGCGCTGCTGTTCCTGCTGACGGCGGCGGTGCTGGCCGGCATCGTCGGCTGGCAGGTGCACACCTTCGGCCGCGACCAGTTGCGCACGGCGGTGCACGCCGACACCCTGCGCCTGCTGGACGACCTCGACGAGGCCGGTGCCCAGCCGCTGCAGCAGCAGATCGCCGCACGCGTGCACGCGCTGCCGCGCACGCACGAACTGCTGGCGCTGCTGGACCACAACGGCCGCATGCTGGTGGGCAACCTGCCGCCGACGATCGACCTGCGCGGCGCGGCGGCGGGCTGGCACACAGTCGATCTGCCGCGGGCCTTCGACCCGGTCGACGGCGACGACGCCAGCGCCGAGCTGTGGCTGCAGCAGCTCCCCGACGGCCGCATGCTGGTGGTGGGACGCGACCTCACCGCCATGATCCAGCTCGACGAGACGCTGTCCAGCGCGTTCCTCATCGCCAGCGCGCTGGCGCTGGCGCTGGCCGTGGCCGGCGGCTTGCTGCTGGGCCGCAGTTACCTGCGCCGCGTGCGCACGGTGGGCCGCAGCGCCCAGCGCATCATGGACGGCGATCTGACGGCGCGCATCCCGGCGCGCACGCACGGCGGCGACGAGTTCGACCTGCTGGCACGCCAGCTCAACGCCATGCTGGACCGCATCCAGCAGCTGATGGAGGGCATGCGGCAGGTCTCCAACGACATCGCGCACGACCTGCGCACGCCGCTGACACATTTGCGCCAGCGCCTAGAGACCGCCGCCGGCGCCGACGACCCGGAAGCGCTGCGCGCCGCACTGGCGCAGGCGCAGCACGACGTCGACCAGGTGCTGGCGACGTTCGCGGCCATGCTGGCCATCGCCCGCATCGAAGCGCGCGAGCGCCGCGCCGGCTTCGAGGCACTGGACTTCAGCGGCTTGCTGGAAACCCTGGCCGGGGACTATGCGCCGGTGGCCGAGGAGCGCGGCCAGCGCCTGGTCACGCGCATCGCGCCGGGCGTGCGCGTGCGCGGCGACCGCCGGCTGCTGACCCAGCTCGTCGCCAACCTGATCGAGAACGCCATGACGCACTGCCCCGCGCACACCGAGATCACCCTGGGCCTGTCGCCCGGCGAGGCCGGCGGCTTCATCGCCACGGTGGCCGACCGCGGCCCCGGCATTCCCGCCATCGAGCGCGCCCAGGTGTTCAAGCGCTTCTACCGCCTCGACCACTCGCGCGCCACGCCGGGCAGCGGACTGGGGCTGGCGCTGGTGCAGGCGATCGCCGAACTGCACGGCTTCGCGGCGGCCATCGAGGACAACGATCCCGGCACGCGCGTGCTGCTGCGCGGTCCGGCGCTGCCGCGGGTGGCGGCATGATCGCCGCGCTGGCGCATTTCGTGACGGCGCACGCGCACTGGGCGCCGCTGCTGCTGGCGCTGGTGGCCTTCAGCGAGGCATTGCTCGTGGTCGGCACGCTGGTGCCGGGCTCGGCCACGCTGGTGGCGGTGGGCGCGGCGGCCGGCGCGCTGCATCTGTCGCTGCCGCCGCTGGTGCTGGGCGCGATGGCGGGTGCCGTGGCCGGGGACACGCTGTCGTTTTTCCTGGGCCGGCACTACGGCCCGCGTTTGCTGCGCTCGCCGCGACTGGAGAAGCGCCGCCGGTGGATCGCGCGCGGCGAGAAGGCGCTGTCGCGCTGGGGCGACCTGGCGGTGTTCGGCGGCCGCCTGCTGCCGCCCACGCGCGCGCTGATGCCGGCGCTGGCCGGCACCTCGACGCTGCCGGTCTGGCGCTTCCTGCTCGCCGACGTGCTCTCGGCGCTGGTCTGGGCCGGGCTGCACCTGGGCGCCGCGGCGTTTCTCATCCACGCGCTGGTGCACGGCGGCTGGTTCGGTCTCGGAGGCCCCCATGCGCACTGAACGATCCTCGCGGCTGGCGCTGCTGGTTCCGGCGCTGCTGCTGGCCGGCTGCGTCGGTTACCAGGCGCGGCCGCTGCCCGCGGGTCCGCAGTGGGCCGCCGCGCCCGCCGCCGCCGACGGCCGTCCGCTGCATACCCTCGATTTGGCGCAGGCCAGCGGGCTGGCGCTGCGCGCCAATCCCGACTACCGCGCCGCGCTGCTGCAGGCGCGCATCAGCGCGCTGGACCTGCGCGCCGCCGGCCTGCTGCCCGATCCGCAGCTCTCCGCCAGCGCCGACCATCCCACCACGCCCGGCTACAGCCAGGCCTGGAGCCTGGGCTTCAGCGAGGATCTCGCCTGGCTGCTCACCCGCGGCGCCACGCTGGACG
>JAJYTR010000018.1 GCA_021792975.1 Pseudomonadota bacterium
TTCCAAAAATCGGAATGAGCAGGGACAAGTTAGCAGTGCTCCACATGGCGCTTCTCCAGAGACGGGCACAGCTTAGATGCAGCCCGCAGCGTTTTGGATGCAAACGCCACTTTGGCGCCACGGTGCCGGGTCAGTCCCGGCCAGGACTGTGGTGAATCGCCCCGGTTTTCGTGGAGCCTGCACATTACCCTTTCCTATCGGCGCCATGATGCACGGCTGCAGGCCTGCCGGCGGCCGAGTGCCGTACGCTCAGCAGCCAGGTGTTTGCTTGCTTGACCCAGACATCGACGATGCACCGGTCGCTCGCAGTGTGGGCGGCGCCGGAGACTTCCCGCTAGTGAAAGCTGACGATGGCGATGTTGCCGTAGTCATGCACCGCCATGCCGTCGATCGCATAGGCGATGGGGTTCTGCTGCAACGTCCATCCCATCCACTTTGCGCGCGGAATCGGCTTGCCAGGAGCGACCGCGGGGCATGGTCGCCCTGGCGCGACGCAGCCGACCCGGCGCTACTCGCCCAGCGTCAGCAGCGAGGCGTTGCCGCCGGCGGCGGTGGTGTTGACGCTGATGACGCGCTCGGTCATGAAACGCAGCAGGTAGTGCGGCCCGCCGGCCTTGGGTCCGGTGCCCGACAGTCCTTCGCCGCCGAACGGCTGCACGCCCACCACCGCGCCGATCTGGTTGCGGTTGACGTAGCAGTTGCCCGCGCGCACGCCGCGGCTGATGCGCTCGACAGTAGCGTCGATGCGGCTGTGGATGCCCAGCGTCAGGCCGTAGCCGGTGGCGTTGACGGACTCGATCACGCGGTCGAGCTGGTCGGCGCGCCAGCGCACCACGTGCAGGATCGGGCCGAACACCTCGCGCTGCAGCACGTCGATGCCGGCGATCTCGTAGGCGCGCGGGGCGAAGAAAGTGCCGTGCGCGCAATCCGCCGGCAGCGGCGCTTCGGCGATCTTGCGCGCTTCGCGGTCCATGCGCGCGGCGTGCGCGGCGAGTACGTCCAGCGCGTCCTGGTCGATCACCGGGCCGACGTCGGTGGAGAGCAGTCCGGGGTCGCCCACCTTCAGCTCGGCCATGGCGCCGGTCAGCATGGTCAGCACCCTGTCGGCGATGTCCTCCTGCACGAACAGCACGCGCGCCGCGGAGCAGCGCTGGCCGGCGGAGTCGAAGGCGGAGGCGAGAGTGTCCTTGACCAACTGCTCGGGCAGCGCCGAGGAATCGGCGATCAGCGCGTTCTGGCCGCCGGTCTCGGCGATCAGCGCGGCGATGGGCGCCTTGCGCGCGGCCAGGGCACGGTGGATCGCCCAGGCGGTCTCGGTGCCGCCGGTGAACGCCACGCCGGCCACGCGTGCATCGGCGGTGAGCGCGGCGCCCACCGTACCGCCGTCGCCGGGAATGAACTGCAGCACCTGCGTCGGAATGCCGGCCTCGTACAGCAGCAGGATCATGGCGTGGCCGGTCAGCGTGGCCTGCTCGGCGGGCTTGGCGATCACGCTGTTGCCGGCAGCCAGCGCCGCGGCGATCTGGCCGGTGAAGATGGCCAGCGGGAAGTTCCAGGGACTGATGCACACGAACACGCCGCGGCCGTGCAGCGTCATGCGGTTGCGCTCGCCGGTGGGGCCGGGCAGGGTGATGGGCTCGCCGCACAGGCGGCGCGCCTCGTGCGCGTAGTAGCGCAGGAAGTCGGCAGCCTCGCGCACTTCGGCCACGCTGGCCGGGAGCGTCTTGCCGGCCTCGCGCACACAGCGGGCGATGAAGGCGCCGCGCCGCTGCTCCAGCAGATCGGCGGCGCGCTCGAGGATCTGCGCGCGCTGCGCGGCCGGCACGGCGTCCCAGCGCGGCTGCGCCGCCACGGCGTTGGCCAGCGCGCGTTCGACGGTGTCGGCGTCGGCGGGTTGCCACCGTCCCACGGTGCGGCGGCGATCGGCCGGGTCGCGCACCTCGCGCGCCGGCGCGGTGCCGGGTGCCGCGTCCGGCACCAGTGGGCCGGCCTGCCAGGGGCCGGGATCGGCGTTGATCTGCGCGGCCAGCGCGCGCAGTTCGGGATCGTTGGCGAAGTTGACGCCCATGGCGTTTTTCCGGATCGGCAGGTAGATGTCGGCGGGCAGCGGAATGCGCGGATGCTGCGCCGGTGCGTTGCGCGCGGCGGCGGCGCAGGGGTCGGCCACCAGCGCGGACGGGGCCAGCGCGGCGTCGGCGATGCGGTTGACGAAGCTGGTGTTGGCACCGTTCTCCAGCAGCCGCCGCACCAGGTAGGGCAGCAGATCCTCGTGGCTTCCCACCGGTGCGTACACGCGGCAGGGCGCGCTCCAGCGGTCCTTGCCCGCCACTTCGGCGTACAGGTCGGCGCCCATGCCGTGCAGGCGCTGGAACTCGAAGGGCCGCCCCGCGGCGAGGTGATGGACGGCCGCCACGGTGTGCGCGTTGTGGGTGGCGAAGGCCGGATAGATATGCCGGTCGCCGGCGTCGAACATACGTCGCGCGCAGGCGAGATACGACACGTCGGTGTTGACCTTCCGGGTGTACACCGGATAGCCGCGGTGGCCCAGCTCCTGCGCGCGCTTGATCTCGGCGTCCCAGTAGGCGCCCTTGACCAGCCGCACGCACCAGCGCCGGCCCACCGCGCGGCTGCGCTGTACCAGCCAGTCGATCACCTGCGGCGCACGTTTCTGGTAGGCCTGCACCGCCAGGCCGTAGCCATCCCAGCCCGCCAGCGAGGGGTCGGCGAACACCGCGCCGATCACCTCCAGCGACAGCTCCAGACGGTCGGCCTCCTCGGCGTCCACCGTCATGCCGATGCCTTGCGCCTTGGCCAGTTGCGCCAGTTCGAGCAGGCGCGGCGCCAGCTCGGCGCGCGCGCGCTGGGCGAACTCGTAGCGCGGGTGCAGCGCCGAGAGCTTGATCGAGATGGATGGCGCCTCCAGCACGTCCGCGTAGGGCCCGTTCCGGCCCAGCGCCAGGATGGCCTGGCGATAGGCCTCGAGATAGCGCGCGGCGTCGGCCGCGGTGAGCGCGGCTTCGCCCAGCATGTCGTAGGAGTAGCGGTACGCGCGATTGTCCTTCTCGGCCGCGCGCGACTGCGCCTCAGCGATGCTGCGCCCCATCACGAACTGGTGGCCCATGATGCGCATGGCCTGGCGCACCGCCAGCCGCACCACCGGCTCGCCGCTGCGCCCGGCCAGGCGTTTCAGCGCGCCGCGCCAGTCGCGCTCGGTCGTGGCCGAGAGGCGAACCAGGCGGCCGGTCAGCAGCAGGCCCCAGGTGGAGGCGTTGACGAACAGCGAGTCGCTCTTGCCGAGGTGCTTCTCCCAGTCGGCGTCGCCCAGCTTGTCCTGGATCAGGCGGTCGGCGGTGGCGGCATCGGGGATGCGCAGCAGCGCCTCGGCCACGCACATCAGCAGCACGCCCTCTTCACTGGAGAGGTCGTACTGGCGCATGAAGGACTCCACCGCGCCCTGGCGGTCCGCCTGCGCGCGCACGCGCTCGACCAGCGCGGCGGCCCGCCGTGCAATGGCCGCGGCGGCCTCCGGCGTCGTCGCGGCTTCGGCCAGGCGCGCCGCCAGGGCGTCCTGCTCGGGCTGGCTCCAGGCTGCGTCCAGCGCGGCAAACAGCGGCTGCGGGGGCAGTTCGGGCGAGAGGATATCCATGACGGAATCAGCGATGGCGGGCCGGCGATTCTAGCCGTCGCGACGGCACCGCCGCGTGCACGGCGGTGCCCTGCGGTGCGTCGCCGCAGGAGGCTCCGGGACGATCCGGATCGGCGCGCCGCGTCACCCTGCGGCAGCTTGCCGCCCGCTCCGAGCGGGCGCTATTCTCAGCCTGAAGATATCCCAAACGACGATGGTTTCGATCACCGCCTCCTCCGGCGCCGATGCGCGCGAAGCCCAAGTGTTCTGGCTGCGGCCCAACCGCGCGCTGAGTCTGCGCGGGGTGCGTCGCGTCGCCGCGGCGCTGGTCGCCTATGTCATGCTGGTGGCGCTGGCCAGTTCGCTGGCGGGCAACGCGTATGCGCCGTTGTTCGCACTGTTCGTGGCGGCGGCAGTGGCGGTGGCGTTCACGCTGGTCTGGCGCCGCGGCCAGCGCGGCGAGCGCATCACACTGTCGGACCAGGCGCTGGAAATCGCGCGTTTCCCGGCGGCTGGCCCCAGCCTGCGCCTGCAGCCGTACTGGGTGCGCGTGCGCCTGCAGCCGGGCCACCACGGCCCGCGCCTGACGCTGGTCTCGCACGGACGGACGGTGGAGATCGGCGCCTTCCTCGGGGAGGAAGAACGCGAAACCGTGCGCTGCCAGCTGCAGGACCGGCTGACACGCCTGCGCCAGCCGCCGCATCTCCGACCTCCAGCCGAGTAGCCACGATGCCCAGACCCCGAACCACCCGAATCCTGCGTGCGCTCGCGCTGCTGGCCGCCGCGCTGATCAGCCTGCCGGCATGGGCCAACCCGGAGCATCCGGTACCCTGGCAGCTCAATCTCACCCGCGGCGCCAGCGGCCTCTCGCACGACGTCTGGGACCTGCACATGGCGGTGTTCTGGGTATGCGTGGGCATCGGCGTGGTGGTCTACGGTGCGCTGGTCTTCGCCCTGTTCAAGTTCCGCAAGTCCAAGGGTGCACAGCCGGATACCCGGCTCACCCACCACACCGTGCTGGAGGTGGTGTGGACCACCATCCCCGTGCTGATCCTGATCGGCCTGGCCTACCCGGCCTCGCGGCTGCTGGTCTACGAGAACGACACCAACGGCTCGCAGCTCACCGTCAAGGTCACCGGCATCCAGTGGATGTGGCGCTACGACTACATCAGCTATCTGGGCCGCCCGGTGGACAAGGTGGGCTTCGTCTCCAAGCTGGCCGAGGACAGCAACGTGGCGCGCCAGGAGGACGGCGGGGTCAGCCCCTGGAGCGTGGTCTCCAAGCACGGCGTGCACGACTACCTGCTGGACGTCACGCATCCGCTGGTGGTGCCCACGCACACCAAGATCCAGTTCCTGATCACCGCGGCCGACGTCATCCACGGCTTCTGGGTGCCGGCGCTGGGCTGGCAGGCCGACGCCATCCCCGGCCAGATCCATGACGCCTGGGGAAAATTCGACAAGCCCGGCACCTACCGCGGACAGTGCGCGCAACTGTGTGGGCAGGATCACGCGTACATGCCGATCGTGATCAAGGCCGTGCCGCGCGCCGAGTTCCAGCAGTGGCTGGCCGACCAGCAGAGCAGGACACGCATCGACCGCATCGCCCGCACCGCCCAGGTGGGCGCCGCCGCCGTGCCGCAAGGCTGAGTCCGACGAATCCTAGAGAGGCAGCAGACCGATGAGCACCCACGCCGCCACGCACGACGACGCGCACCACGACGATGCGCCCAAGGGCTTTGTCCACCGCTGGCTGTTCGCCACCAACCACAAGGACATCGGCACGATGTACCTGGTGTTCGCGCTGGTGATGTTTTTCGTCGGCGGCAGCATGGCCATGGTGATCCGCGCCGAGCTGTTTGAGCCCGGCCTGCAACTGGTGCAGCCCTATTTCTTCAACGAGCTGACCACGCTGCACGGCCTGGTGATGATCTTCGGCGCGATCATGCCGGCACTGGTGGGACTGGCCAACTGGCAGATTCCGCTGATGATCGGCGCGCCGGACATGGCGCTGCCGCGCATGAACAATCTGTCGTTCTGGCTGCTGCCCTTCGCCTTCCTGCTGATGCTCTCCACGCTGTTCCTGCCCGGCGGCGCGGTGGCGGGCGGCTGGGTGATGTACCCGCCGCTGGTGCTGCAGAGCGGCGAATCGCTGGCGTTCACCATCTTCGCCATCCATCTGATGGGCATCAGCTCGATCATGGGCTCGATCAACATCATCGCCACCATCCTCAACCTGCGTGCGCCGGGGGTGGACCTGCTGAAGATGCCGCTGTTCGTGTGGAGCTGGCTGATCACCGCGTTCCTGCTGATCGCGATCATGCCGGTACTGGCCGGCGCGGTGACCATGCTGCTGACCGACAAGTACTTCGGCACCAACTTCTTCAATGCTGCCGGCGGCGGCGACGTGCTGCTGTACGAGCACATCTTCTGGTTCTTCGGGCACCCGGAGGTGTACGTGATGATCCTGCCGGCCTTCGGCGTGATCTCCGAGGTGATCCCCACCTTCGCGCGCAAACCGCTGTTCGGCTACAAGCCGATGGTGTACGCCATCGCCTCGATCGCGTTCCTCTCCTTCATCGTGTGGGCGCACCACATGTTCACCGTGGGCCTGCCGGTGGGGGCGCAGCTGTTCTTCATGTACGCCACCATGCTGATCGCGGTGCCCACCGGCGTGAAGGTGTTCAACTGGGTGGCCACGATGTGGAAGGGCTCGATAACCTTCGAGACACCGATGCTGTTCGCCGTGTCCTTCGTGATCCTGTTCACCATCGGCGGCTTCTCGGGCCTGATGCTGGGGCTGGTGCCGGCCGACTACCAGTACCACAACAGCTATTTCGTGGTGGCGCATTTCCACTATGTGCTGGTCACCGGCGCCGCGTTCGGCATCATGACCGGTGTGTACTACTGGCTGCCCAAGTGGACCGGGCATATGTACAGCGAGAAGCTGGGCAAGTGGCATTTCTGGCTCAGCGTCATTTCGGTGAACGTGCTGTTCTTCCCGCAGCACTTCCTGGGCCTAGCCGGCATGCCGCGCCGCATCCCCGACTACAACGTCGCTTTTGCCGACTGGAACATGGTCAGCTCCATTGGCGGCTTCGTGTTCGGCGCCACCCAGCTGCTGTTCGTGGCCAACATCATCTACACCGTGTATTTCGCCAAGGCCAGGGCGCCGGCGCGGGTCTGGGAGGGCGCGCGCGGGCTGGAGTGGGAATTGCCCTCGCCGCCACCGCATCACTCTTATTCGACACCGCCGGAGATCCGGCCCGGCATGCTGGCCCACGAGGACGCACACTGATGGCGCGCCGGCCCGGTGCCCGCTGCACGGCTGCGTGCGCGCATGGCCGGTGACGGACCCGGGTGGGAGCCGCAGCGCAAGGCCGCGCGGCGCACGGTGCTGGTGCTGGCGCTGGTCTCGCTGGGCTTCTACGTCGTGTTCTTCCTGGAACATTACTTCTTCCATTGAGAGCATCCCGCGGCCCGGGGCGGGATGCTGCAGACAAGGCAGTCCGGGCGGACCCGCTTCAACGCGGCGGCGCCACCCGGCCGCCGTCACCGTCGCAACCTTCCAATCGGATGCCCGCCATGTCGCAACAAGCCGGTTCTTACTATGTCCCGCACGGCAGCCGCTGGCCCATCGTCGCGGCCGTCGGCCTGTTCATCTTCATGTGGGGCGCCGCGCACTGGCTGGACGGCATCACCCCGGAAGGCCCCCTGCTGCTGGCGGCGGGTGCCGCAATCCTGGTCTTCATGTTCTTCGGCTGGTTCGGCGAGGTCGCGCGCGAATCGCTGAAGGGCCTGTACAGCGCCCAGGTGGACCTGTCGTTCCGCATGGGCATGATGTGGTTCATCTTCTCCGAGGTGATGTTCTTCGGCGCGTTCTTCGGCGCGCTGTTCTACAGCCGCGGCCTGCAGGTGCCCTGGCTGGCCGGCGAGGGTCATGGCGCGCTGACCAACCTGTACCTGTTCCGCGATTACACCGGCGGCTGGCCCACCAACGGGCCCGACGCCATCGGCGGGCCGTTCCAGATCGTGCCGCCCTGGGGCGAGCCGCTGGTCAACACCCTGATCCTGCTCTCCTCCAGCGTCACCATCACCATCGCCCACCACGCGCTGCGTGACGGCAACCGGCGGCGCATGCTGCCCTGGCTGGTGGCCACGCCGATCCTGGGCATGCTGTTCGTGTTCCTGCAGGCGCGCGAGTACATGGATGCCTACACGCATCTCAACCTCACCCTGCACAGCGGCATTTACGGCGCCACCTTCTTCATACTGACCGGTTTCCACGGCCTGCACGTGACGTTGGGCTCGATCATGCTGTGGGTGATCGCCTACCGTGCCTGGCGCGGGCACTTCAGCAAGGACCACCACTTCGCTTTCGAGGCGGTGGCCTGGTACTGGCACTTCGTGGATATCGTGTGGCTGTGCCTGTTCCTGTTCGTCTACATCATGTAGCGCACAGGCCGCTACGGACGCCGCACGGCGTGCCGCGTGCTCAGCCGCCCAGGCCGTGCGGGTGGATCAGTCCGGTGAGGATGCCGATGATCACCAGCACGAACACGCCCAGCGAAAAGCCGATGCGCCGGGTCAACGCCCAGGCCATGCGCTTGGGGTTGGAATCGGCGCGTTCGGTCATCATGAAGAACAGGGCCTGACCCAGACTGAAGATGGCCGCCAGCAGCATCAGCACCAGCAGGATATTGAACAGGGTGTGCATGTGCACAGATCCGCTTGATCGCGAGCCGAGTATAGACCCCGCTGCGCGCGTACCACGTCGATGCTGAGGCTGCGCCGGCCGTCGTGGTTCGCCGTGCTGCTGACCCTGGCGGGGGTGGCGGTGTTCGTGCGGCTGGGCATCTGGCAGCTTGATCGCGCCGCCTACAAGGAACGCCTGCTGACGCGCTTCGACCACGCCAGCACGGCCCCGCTCGCACCGTTCGCGCAAGTGGCCGGGCAGGCGCCGCGCTACCGCTACACGCACGTCGCGGTGCAGGGGCATTTCCTGCGTGATCGCAGCTACATGTGGGACGACCAGACCGAGGGCGAGCAGGTGGGCGTGGACGTCTACGTGCCGTTCGTGGTGCCGGGGCACGCGCGGCTGCTGCTGGTGAACCTGGGCTTCCTGCCGCACAGCGGCGGCACCGGCAACGTGCCGCAGATGCCGCCGCTGCCCGCGGGCGCGGTGACGCTGCACGGACTGTACGCGCCGATGCCGCCGCCGGGGCTGAGGATCGGCGGCGACCAGCTCGCGCGCCAGCGGCGCTATCCCAAGCTGGCCACATATCTGCAGCTCGGCCAGATCCGTCGCGACCTGGGGCGCCCGCTGGACCCCGGCGTGCTGCTGCTCGACCCGGACCCGCACGCCGCCTACCTGCGCCAGTGGACGCCGACCTTCATGCCGCCGGCACGGCACCAGGCGTATGCCTTCCAGTGGTTTTCCTTCGCCGTCGCCGCGGTGGTGATCTTCATCGTGCTGCACCGGCGCAAGCCCGGACCCGCACCGGACGACGACCCGCCCGCTCCGCCATGACCCCGCCCACCTCCGCCATCCGCCGCGGCCGCCTGCAACTGCTGATGATCGCCGCGGTGTTCTTTCTGCCCATCCTGCTGGCCGCGCTGCTGGCATTCTCCGGCTGGGTGCCCGCGGCGCGCAGCCATGGCGATCCGATCGTGCCGCAGGAGAACTTCGCCGGCCTGCGCGTGCACATGGCGGACGGCGGCGACTGGCCATGGAAGGCGGCCACGCCGCTGTACACACTGCTGGCGCTGGCCGGGCCCGACTGCGGCGGGGCCTGCGTGGGCCGGCTCGACTTCCTGCACCGCGCACAGGCCGGACTGACCGACAGCGGCGACAAGCTGCGGCTGCTGTACGTGGGGGCGCCGCCGGAGGTGGCCGGCGCGGCTCCGGTGATGCGGTACTGGGCCGTGGGCAGCACCCGCGCGCCGCAGCTGCTGCGCTTCGCGCCGCGGCGTGCGGACCGCGTGGCGGTGATCCTGGTGGCGGCCGACGGCACCGCCATCGTGCGTTATCCGCCGCAGGTGCCGGTGGCGCTGATCAACAAGGATCTGCGGAGACTGTTCAAGTGAACATCAGACCGGCCTGGGTGCGGCCGCTGGCCTGGCTGGCCGCGGCGTTCGCGCTGGGCGTGATCGTATTCGGCGCCTTCGTGCGCCTGTCCAACGCCGGGCTGTCCTGTCCCGACTGGCCCACCTGCTACGGCCGCATCACCTGGCCCACCCACCACGCCGCGATCGCCGCCGCCGACGCGGCGTTTCCGCAGCGCCCGGTGGCCGTGCATCTAGCCTGGCGCGAGCAGGTGCACCGCTTCATCGCCGGCACGCTGGGCGTGCTGGTGCTGCTGCTGGCCCTGGGCGCGACCTGGCGCCAGCGCCCGGCCCGCAGGATGGTGATTGCGGCCGCGGTGGCCGCCGCCGCCGGGGTGTGGCTGTACCTGGATGGCGAGCACGTGCTGTCGAGCGTGCCGGCCGCGATCGCCATCGCCCTGCCGCTGCTGGCCGCGTGGCGGCTGCAGCGCGAGGCGCCGTGGAAGGTGCTGACCGCCACCTTGGGACTGATCATCTTCCAGGCCATGCTGGGCATGTGGACGGTGACGCTGCTGCTGAAGCCGGCCATCGTCACCAGTCATCTGCTGGGCGGCATGAGCACCCTGGCGCTGCTGGCCTACGCGGCGCTGCGGCTGAGCGGCGTGAGCGCGCGGGGGGCCCGCGTGCGCCGGCTGCTGCCGTGGGCGGTGCTGGGCCTGCTGCTGCTGGCCGGGCAGATCTTCCTGGGCGGCTGGACCAGCACCAATTACGCCGCATTGGCCTGCGGCACTGATTTCCCGCGCTGCGCCGGCAGCTGGTGGCCGGCGATGGATTTCCACCAGGGCTTCGTGCTGTGGCGCGACATCGGCGTCAACTACGAGGGCGGCATTCTCGATGAGGCCGCACGCGCAGCCATCCAGATGGCCCACCGCATCGGCGCGCTGGTGGTGTTCACTTACGGGCTGTGGCTGGCCCTGCGCGCGGCGCGCGCGGGATTGAAGAAGCAGGGTGCCGTGCTGGCGGTACTGCTGTGCGCGCAGGTGCTGCTGGGTATCGGCAACGTGGTGCTGGGCCTGCCGCTGGATGTGGCCACCGCGCACAACGCCGGCGCCGCGTTGCTGCTGTTCGCCATGGTCTGGCTGCTGGCCTCGGTACAGCGTCCGCCGGCGTCGCGGGAGTATTGAGTGAAACACTGGCGGGCGTATCTCGAGCTGACCAAGCCGCGGGTGGTGGCGCTGCTGGTGTTCACCGCCCTGATCGGCGCACTGCTGGCGGTGCCGGGCGTGCCGCCGTGGCGGCCGTTGCTGGCGGGGCTGGCGGGCATCTGGCTGGCGGCGGCCTCGGCGGCCGCGCTGAACCACCTGATCGACCAGCGCATCGACCGCCTGATGGCGCGCACGGCGCGGCGGCCGCTGCCCTCGGGCGCACTGCGTCCGGCGCAGGTGCTGGCATTTGCGCTGCTGCTGGGTGCGGCATCGATGCTGGTGCTGGTGCTGTGGGTGAACGCGCTGACCGCGGCGCTCACCTTCGCTTCGCTGATCGGCTACGCCGGGCTGTACACCGCCTTCCTCAAGCGCGCCACGCCGCAGAACATCGTCATCGGCGGCATCGCCGGCGCCGCGCCGCCGGTGCTGGGCTGGACCGCGGTCACCGGCCAGCTGCATGCCTATGCGCTGCTGCTGTGCCTGATCGTGTTCCTGTGGACGCCGCCGCACTTCTGGTCGCTGGCCATCTTCCGCCGGCACGACTACGCACGCGCCGGCGTTCCCATGCTGCCGGTGACGCACGGGCTGGCGGTGACGCGCTGGCACGTGCTGGCGTACACGGTGCTGCTGACACTGGCCACGCTGCTGCCCTATCTGACCGGCATGTGCGGGCTGTTCTACCTGGGCGGCGCGCTGGTGCTGGACGCCGGATTCGTCTACTACGCGCTGCGCCTGCTGCAGCCGCCCGATGAGCTGTGGGCGATGCGCACGTTCAACTATTCGATCCTCTATCTGGCCGCGCTGTTCGGATTCCTGCTGGCCGACCACTGGTTGCTGCTCGCGGCCGGTTCCGCGCTGCCGCCGGGGCGCTGAGGGCGTGGCCGGTTCACGGCCGGCCGCTGGCGTCGCGCACCCGGAACAGGACGGGCTGCGGCGCGCAGCCGGCGAACCGCAGTTCGATGCGCACGCGTGCGCCGGGTTTCACGGCGGCGGCGGCGCCCATCAGCATCAGGTGGTAGCCGCCGGGCGCGAAACGCACCGTGCCGCCGGCGGGGATCGATACCGCGGCCACTGGCTGCATGGTGTCCAGTCCGCCGCGGCGCATGCTCCGGTGCAGCATCACGCCGTCGAAGCCGGTGCTGCGCGCGCCGGTCAGCGCGACGGTGCGCGTGCCGCCGTTGTGCAGGCTCATGTAGCCGCCCATGGGCAGCCCCGCCGGCAGCCAGCGCACCCAGGCATGCTCCACGCGCACGCGGCAGTCGTGGGGTTGCGCGCGTGCCGGTGCCGCGATTGCGGCACCGGGTATCGCGAGCGCCAGGGCCAGCGCGGCCGGCAGGGACGCGTGCTTCTTCATGGCCGCTGCCGCGAAACCAGCAGGTGCAGATCGTGCGTGAGCTGCGCCACGGTGCTCTGCTGATCGGCCAGCAGGCGCGCACGGCCGCGTGCGTCGAAGATGAAGATCGCCGCGCTGTGGCTGACCTCGTAATTGCCCTCGGCGTTGGGCTTGCCGTAGCTGTAGGCCACGCGGTAGCGCTTGGCGACGCGCGCGATCTCGGCCGGCGTCCCGGTGAGGCCCACGATGTACGGCCCGAAGGCCCGCACGTACGCGTGCAGCACCGCGGGCGTGTCGCGTCCGGGATCGACGCTCAGAAACAGCACACGCACTTCGCGCGCCAGCGGTCCGAGGTTCTGCAGCGCGACTGTCAGGTGCGCCAGCGTGGTGGGGCACACGTCGGGGCAATGCGTGTAGCCGAAGTACAGCAGCACCGTCTTGCCGCGGAAGCTGGCGCCGGTGACGGGCCGACCACGATCGTCGGTGAGATGGAAGCGCAGGTCGGGCAGGTGGCCGCGCACATCGGTGAGCTGCCAGGGCGAGGGTGCGTGCGAGCAGGCGGCCAGCAGCGCGAGCAGGAACAGGAGGAGGGTGCGGCGCATGCGGCATTGTAGTCGCCGTGCGCGGCCGCGGCCGCCCGCCGCAGGCCGCCGTCGCGCGTGCTATACCCGTGCGCCGGCTCCCACGAGCACCGCCATGAGCGAACTGGACACCCTGCACGCCACCGGCCTGGACGGCGAGGACATTGCCCTCTCGCGCTTCCGCGGGCAGTGGCTGTTGATCGTCAACGTCGCCTCGAAGTGCGGATTCACGCCGCAGTACGCCGGCCTGGAGGCGCTGTACCGGCGCTTCGGGCCGCGCGGATTCAGCGTGCTGGGATTTCCCTGCGACCAGTTCGGCCACCAGGAGCCGGGCGATGCCGACGAAATCCGCCGCTTCTGCACGCTGCAGTACGACGTCAGCTTCCCGCTGTTCGCCAAAATCGAGGTCAACGGTGCCGGCACGCACCCGCTCTACCGCTGGCTGAAGCAGGCGGCGCCCGGCGTGCTGGGCTCGCGGGCGATCAAGTGGAACTTCACCAAGTTCCTGCTGGATGCCGAAGGGCAGGTGCGCCGGCGCTACGCGCCCACCGACACGCCCGAAGCCATCGCGCGCGAACTGGACGTGCTGCTGCCACCCGCAGGCTGAGCATTGGCCGCACGCGACGCGCCTGCGATGTCTCCCGCGCTGCGCGCATTCGCCGCCCGTCGCTATGCCGAGCTGGTGGCGCATCTGCGTGCGCACGGCGTCCCCTACTACGACGATGCCGGCGTCGCCGGACGCGTGCAGCGCCTGCTGCTGGCCAGCGACTTCGCCTGGCGCGTACTGCGTGCGCAGCCGACCCTGCTGGCACCCGCTGGATTGCAGTGGCTGGTGGGCAGCGGCGATCCCGGCGCGCGCCTGCTGGCCGGCCCCGGCCTGCCCGACGATCGCGTCGCCGCGCTGGCCGAACTGCGGCGTCTGCGCGCGCGCGAGGCGCTGCGGCTGGTGTTCCGCGACGTCAACGATCTCGACACGCTGGAGGACACGCTTACCGCCACCAGCCGGCTGCACGAGGCGCTGCTGGAACTGGCGCTGCGCCACGCCGAGCGAGTCCTCGCCGAGCGCCACGGCGTACTGCGCGACACCCAGGGCCGGCCGCAGCGGCTGGTGGTGATGGCGCTGGGCAAGCTGGGCGGCGGCGAGCTGAACTTCTCTTCCGATGTCGATCTGATCCTGGCCATCGCCGAGACCGGCGGCAGCGACGGTGCGCGTCCGCTGGAGGCCGGGGAATACGGCGCGCGCCTGGCGCGCGCGTTCGTGGGGCTGCTGGCCGAGACCACCGCCGAAGGCAGCGCCGCGCGCGTGGATCTGCGCCTGCGGCCCTACGGCAGCGCCGGCGCGCCGGTATGGACCTTCGCCGCGATGGAGACCTACTACCAGCGCGAGGGCCGCGACTGGGAGCGCTACGCCTGGATCAAGGCACGGCCGGTGGCCGGCGATCTGCAGGCCGGTGCACGCCTGCTGGCGTTGCTGCGGCCGTTCGTGTACCGGCGCTATCTCGATTACACCGCCTTCGCCGGGTTACGCGCGATGAAGGCGCTGATCGACACCGAGGTGGCACGCGGCGACCGTGCCGCCGACCTCAAGCTCGGACCGGGCGGCATCCGCGAGATCGAGTTCACCGTGCAGCTCGAGCAACTGATCCGCGGCGGGCGCGAGCCGACGCTGCGGCAGCCGGGGCTGCTGCCGGCGCTGGCCGCTCTGGAGCAGCGCGGCTACCTCGGCGCCGCGCGCGCGCGCTGCCTGCGCGAGGCGTATCGGCTGTTGCGTCGGGTCGAGAACCGCGTGCAGATGCTGGGCGATGCGCAGACCCATGCCCTGCCCGCCGATGGCCTGGTCCGCGCGCGCGTCGCCTGGGGCCTGGGCTATGCCGACGCGGCCGCGCTCGAAGTCACGGTGGATCATGCCCGCGCGCAGGTGGGCGCGCTGTTCGCGCCCATCCTGGCGGGGCCGGCCGCGCGCAGCGACAGCCGCGACGACGCGCTGCGGGCGCTGTGGCAGGCACTACCGGAGCAGACACCCGACGCGGCGCAACTGGCGGCCTGCGGACTGGACGCCGAGGCGGGCGCCGCGCTGCAGGCGCTGGCCGCCAGCGCCGCCCTGCGCGGCATGAGCGCGGCCGCGCGCGCGCAACTGGATGCGCTGCTGCCGCAGGTGCTGCGGGCCGCGCGCGCCAGCGTGGCGCCGCAGCGCGCGTTGCCGCGCCTGCTGCGGCTGCTGCACAACATCGCGCGGCGGCCGGCCTACCTGGCGCTGTTGCGCGAGGCGCCGGCGGCGCTGGAGCGGCTGGCGCAGCTGTGCGCCGGCCGCGCCTTCCTGGCCGAGCGCGTGCTGGCGCAGCCGCTGCTGCTGGACGACGTGCTGGACGCGCGCATCGAGCAGCTTCCGCTGAAGGCCGCCGGAATCGCCGCGGAGATCGCGCAGCGCGTCGCCGCGCTGGAGGTGCGCGATCCCGAACTGGAGCTGGAGCGCATCAACGAGACCCGCGCCAGCCTGGCGTTCCGCCTCGGACTGGCCTGTGCCGACGGCCGTGCCGAGGCCGTGGCCACGTCGCGCCGACTGGCGGCGCTGGCCGAGGCGGTGCTGGGCGCGCTGCTGCGGCTCGCGGTGCGCGAACTGGGCGGACGCCACGGCCGTCCGCCCGGCGCCGGACTGGGCTTCTGCATCCTCGGCTACGGCAGCCTGGGCGGACAAGAGCTGGGCTTCGCCAGCGACCTGGACCTCGCCTTCGTCTACGACGGCACGCGCGGCGACGCACCCAGCGACGGCGCACGGCCGCTGGACGGCGCGCAGTGGTACCAGCGCCTGGCGCAGCGCCTGGTGCACTGGCTGGGCACGGTCACCCGCGCCGGGCAGCTCTACGCGGTGGACATGCGCCTGCGTCCCGACGGCAGCAAGGGCCTGCTGGTGCAGAGCCTCGACGCCTACACCGGCTACCTGCGCCAGCGGGCGTGGACCTGGGAACACCAGGCGCTGGTGCGTGCGCGCGTGCTGGCGGGGGACGCCGCCCTGGGCGCCGCCTTTGCCCGCCAGCGCCAGCAGGTGCTGGCGCGACCGCGCGATGCCGCCGAGGTGACGCACTCGGTCACGGCGATGCGCGCGCGCTGGCGCGCCGAGCGTGACCGCTCCGATGCTGCGTGCTTCGATCTCAAGCAGGGTGCAGGCGGCCTGCTCGACATCGAGTTCCTGCTGCAAGGGCTGGTGTTGACCCACGCGGCGCGTCTGCCGCTGCTGGCCGAGCCCACCGCCACCGCGGCGCTGATCGACACCGCCGAATCGGTGCGCGTGCTCGATGCGGCGCAGGCGACGGCGCTGCGCCAGGCCCACCGCGACCTGCTGCGGCGCGCGCTGGAGTGCACGCTGGACGAGCGCCCGCGCGTGGTGCCGCGCGAGACCGCCCTGAGCGCGCACACGGCCGCGGTGCTGCAGGTGGCGCAGGCGTGCGGCTACGCCTTCGCCGCGCCGGCGCAGGTCTGAGCGGATTCGCCGGCATCATCGCCAACCACGCGCCCCGCCCAGCGACGCGACCGCCGTGCACGGTCAGCGGATTTGGATGACCGTCCTCCGGTGCGCAGCGCCGGGCCGTTTTGCCGTCCCGGACGCCGCAGCGCCGGGCCGGTACGTCATCCCGGACGGCCCGCAGGGCCGAGCCGGGATCCGGGTGGGCGCCCCCGCAAGAGCCGC
Organism: Pseudomonadota bacterium; assembly: GCA_021792975.1. Lineage (GTDB taxonomy): Bacteria > Pseudomonadota > Gammaproteobacteria > Xanthomonadales > Rhodanobacteraceae > Metallibacterium. The sequence continues at coordinate 16,475 of JAJYTR010000018.1, forward strand.
TGGATCCCCGCTTGCGCGGGGATGACAGCAAAAAGCATCGCCGTCGCTCTTCGTCTTGGTTGTCATCCCGAACGACGCGTAGCGCCGAGCCGGTACGTCATCCCGGACGGCCCGCAGGGCCGAGCTGGGATCCGGGTGGGCGCCCCCGCAAGAGCCGCTGGATCCCCGCTTGCGCGGGAATGACAGCAAAAAAGGCATTGCCGCCCAGCCGCGACACCTCGCTCGCGCACGCGACCGCGCCCGCGCGGCATTGCGGCGGCTCCCCAGTCTGCTGCAGGCTAGCGTCCGCCGATGAATACCGACCTGGGCGAATCACCGCGCGTCAGCGTGCTGATGGTGCTGGCCGACAGTGGCGCCGGCGCGCTGGATGCCGCGCGCCGCACGCTGGCCGCGCCCGAGTGCGCCGAACTCATCGTGCTGGACAACGCCAGCGCAGACGGCATCCCGCAGCGGATTGCGCAGTCGCACGCCGGCGATGCGCGCGTGCAGGTGCGGGCCATGGGCGCCAACCTCGGTTTCGGCGCGGCCATGAATCGCGGTGCGGCGGCGGCGCAGGGCGACTGGCTGCTGCTGCTCAATCCCGACTGCCTGCTCGAAGCCGACACCGTGGCGCGCCTGCTCGAAGCCGCAGCGGGTGGTGCTATGGCGGGCGCGGTAGTCTGCGACGCGCAGGGCCGGCCCGATCCTGCGTCGTGGCGGCGCGCGCCCACGCTGCGCCGCGTGCTGTGCATGATGAGCGGTCTGGCGCGTTTCGAGCGGCGCTGGCCGGCGCTGGCCGGGGTCAACCGCCGCGATGCGCTGCCGGATTCGACGGTACCGGTCGAGGCGCTGTCCGGCGCGCTGCTGCTGCTGCCGCGTGTGCCGTTCGCGCGCGTGGGCGGTTTCGACGAAGGCTATTTCCTGCACTTCGAGGATCTCGATCTGTGCACGCGCCTGCACCGCGCCGGGGTGCCGCTGAGGCTGGCCGGCGGCGTGCGCGTGCTGCACGCCAAGGGCGGCTCCTCCGGCGGCCGTGCGCTGTTCGTGGCGCGGCACAAGCACCGCGGCCTGCTGCGCTATCTCGCACACCATGATCCCGCCGCGCGGCACTGGCCGTGGCGCGCCCTGCTGCCGGCGCTGGTATGGCTGCATTTCGCGCTGCTGGCACCGCGGCTGGCGCTGCGCGATGCGCGTGCGCGGCGCGGGCAGCGTGCCTCGAATGCCGGCGCCGCGCAGTAGCATGGTGCCCGGTCACCGCGGGGGAGACACCATGATCCGCATCATCACGGCGCTGGCGCTGCGGCTGTTCGCGATGTATCTGCTGGCGCTTGGCGTGCTCGAAATCCCCGTGCTGATTCTGAGACTGATCGCGCCGCGCGCGGATCACGGCGCCGCATGGCTGGTGATGATGGGGCCGCCGGCGGCGGTCGTCGTGCTCACGCTCGGCTTGTTCGCGCTGCTGTGGCGGCTGGGTGGCGGCGCCTTGCGCAATGCTGTGGCGCTGGATTCGCTGGCGGCGAGTGCACCGCCAGCAGTGGCGGATTTGCGGCGCTGGCAGGCGTTGCTGATGGGTCTGCTGGGCCTGTATTTTTGCTGCTCGGCCTTGATCGGCGCGATGAACATGGCCTTGATCATTTCGCTCCCACCGGTGCAGGCATGGATGCATGGTGTGCGCGAAGTCCGGCTGATGCAGCTCGATGCGGCTGCAGTGAGTGCCGGTAGCAGGCTGGTCGTCGGCCTGGCCTTGCTGCTGGGTGCTTGGATCGCGGCGCGGCGGCTGCGCCGCAGGTCTGTGCGCGTGGCCGATTGAGCCGCACCACGCGGCTCACCCCATCTCCAGCGGATCGACATCCAGCGACCAGCGCAGGCTGCGGGCCTGCGGCAGGGCTTCCAGTGTCTGCGCCCAGGGCGCCAGCGCGGCGTGCAGCGCGCGGCGCTCGGCGGCGGTCAGCAGCAGTTGGCCGCACCAGCGCGGGCCGCGGCGCGGCAGCGGCGCGGGCATGGGGCCGACGGCCTCGACACCGGGTGCGGCCGGCAGCGCGGCGCGCGCGGCCTCGAGGAAGGCGAACAGGCGCTCCTCGCGCTCGGCCTCGGCGCGCAGCAGCACGTGGTGCGCGTGCGGCGGCAGGCACGCGGCACGGCGTTCGTCCAGCAGTTCGGCGGCCAGTGCGGGGTAGCCGCCGGACAGCAGGCGCAGCAGCAGCGGATGGTCGGGATGGCGCGTCTGCAGCAGCACGCGGCCGGGGGCATCGCCGCGGCCGGCGCGGCCGGCGACCTGCACGACGAGCTGTGCCAGGCGCTCGGGCGCGCGGAAGTCGATGCTGTACAGGCCCTCGTCCACGCCGGTGACGGCCACCAGCGTCAGCCGCGGCAGGTCATGGCCCTTGGCCAGCATCTGCGTGCCCACCAGCAGCGCCGGGCCGGCGGGCGGCAGGCGCGCGTCCAGCGCGGCCTGCGCGGCGCGCGCGCGCGTGGTCTCGCGGTCCACGCGCAGCAGCGGGATACCGGGGAAGCGTTGGGCCAGCGCGTCTTCCAGGCGCTCGGTGCCGTGGCCCTGCGGCTGCAGCGCGGGGCTGCCGCAGGCGGGACAAGTGGCAGGCACCGGCTGCAGGCGACCGCACAGGTGGCACTCCAGCCGGCGCGCGGCGCGGTGCCAGGTCAGCGGCCGCGCGCAGTGCGGGCAGTCGGCATGCCAGCCGCAGCCCGCGCAGGTGAGCACCGGCGCGTAGCCGCGGCGGTTGCGGAACACCAGCGCCTGCTCGCCGCGCGCGAAGGTTTCGGCTAGCGCCGCCAGCAGCGGCGCACTGAGGCCGTGTTCACTGCGCTGGCGGCGCAGGTCGATCAACTCGACATGCGGCGCCGGGCGCGCGTTGGCGCGCTGCGCCAGGCGCAGGTGCGCGTAGCGCCCGCGCACGGCGTTGTGCAGGCTCTCCAGCGACGGCGTGGCCGAGCCCAGCAGCACCGGGATGTCCAGCCGCTGTGCGCGGCGGATGGCGAGGTCGCGCGCGTGGTAACGCAGGCCATCCTGCTGCTTGTAGCTGGCGTCGTGCTCCTCGTCGATCACGATCAGCCCGGCGTGCGGCAGCGGCGTGAACACCGCCGAGCGCGTGCCCAGCAGCACGCGTGCCGCGCCGCTGCGCGCGCGCAGCCAGGCGTCCACGCGCAGCCCGTCGGCGAGGCCGGAGTGCAGCGTGTCCACGCGCACGCCCAGGCGTGCCTGCAGGCGCTGCGCGGTCTGCGCCACCAGGCCGATCTCCGGCACCAGCATCAGCACCTGGCGGCCCTGCGCCAGCACCTCGCGCATGCGCGCCAGGTACACCTCGGTCTTGCCGCTGCCGGTGACGCCCTCCAGCAGGGTGACGCCGAAACCCGGCGGCTGCGCGCGCAGCGCCGCCAGCACCTGCTGCTGCGCCGGATTGAGCGGCGGGCCGGATTCGGCGGGCGTGGCCGCGCCGGTCGGCGCCAGCGGTTCCACCAGCCCGGCCTTGCGCAGTCGCGCCAGTGCGGCGCGCTGCGCGGCCGGCCGCGCGCGGACGGCTGCGAGTGCCAGCGGTGCCGCGGCCAGCGCGGCCAGCAGCGCCGTGGCGGCGCCGCGCGGCGCCGTGCCGGTTGCGAGTGCGGCGCGTCCCGTCGCGCTGATGCACCAGCCCGCCACGCGCGCGGCCGGCAACGGCCGGCCGTTGCGCAGCGCGGCGGGCAGGGCGCCCAGCAGGGCCTCGCCCGGTGCGCCCAGCCAGTAGCCGGCGGCCCACAGCGCGCTGGCCAGCAGTTCGGCATCCAGCAGCGGCGCAGCGTCCAGCACCGCGGCCACCGGCTTGAGCTGATCGCGCGGCAGCACGCTGCCGGCGGCCCGTTCCACCGCGATCCCCACGCGCAGGCCTCGCGCAAACGGCACCCGCACCCGCGAACCCGGCGCCGGCGGCGGTCCCGGACACGTGTAATCGAACAGCCGGCGCAGCGGCACCGGCAACGCCACACGCACGATGTCCGGCGCCGCGTCGGCTTGCGTGCCACTCATGCGTGCCTGCGCAGATTCGCTGGGCAAAAGCAGGATTCCAAAAGGGTTTGGGGCTTATCCACAAAAGCTGTGGACAAGTCTGTGCATGGGCCGTTGCCGCCGCCTGCGCGCACCTTGCCACAGCGCGCTCGCACCGGGCTTGGACAGATTTTCAACAAAGCGTCACATCCCCATTGAATCAGGGCGTTAGACGATCGGTTCAGGGCGCAGTCGGCTCCGCCGCGGCCTTCACGCCAGGCCCGGGGCGGCATCGCGCCGAGCCTCACGCTGCTGTGCACAACGCCGCCGCGGCGAAAAATTCCTATTGCGGCGAGGGCAGCAGGTGGTTCCTGCGCAGCCACGCGACCGTACTGTCGGCCATGGCCTGCAGCGGCACGTGGCGGTAGCCGAGCTCGGCGCATGCGCGGGTGTCGTCCACCTGCAGCCGATGGCAGGCCAGGGCGACGCTCTCGCGGGTGATCGCGGGCGCCCGCCCGCTGCCGGCCGCGACCGATTCCTGCCACAGCGCGTGCAGCCACAGCAGCGCGCGCGGCAGGGTGCGCCGCGGCGCCGGTACGTCCAGGGCCTGCGCCAGCGCCGCCACCAGCGCGCCGAAGGACGCGCTGCAGCCGCCCAGCACCCAGGTACGTGCGCCGGCCGGATGCATTGCGGCGGCCACGTGTGCGGCGGCGACCTCGCGTACCTCGGCGAAGGCACCGGTGCCCGGCGGCGCACCGGGCAGTCGCCGTGCCGCCAGCAACTGCGCCAGCCGCGACCAGTTGCGGCGGTCGCCGGGGCCGAGGATGTGGCCGGGCTGCAGCACCGCCGTGCCGATGCGCCCGGCGGCACCGGCCGCCTGTACCAGCGCCTCGGCCGCAGCCTTGCTGCGCGCATAGTGCACCGGGCCCTCGCGTCCCAGGTGCGGTGAAGATTCGTCGATGCGGTCTTCGGTGAGCCCGTACACGCTGATGCTGGAGGTGTACACGAAGCGCCGCACGCCGCATCCGGCGGCGGTCTCCAGCAGCGCACGCGTACCCTCGACGTTGACGCACCACTGCCGCGCGCGTTCGCGCCGCCACACGCTGGTATCGGCGGCGAGATGGAACACTGCGTCGGGTGCGGGCGTCAGCGCGCGGCGCAGCAGCGCGGTGTCGGCGATATCGCCCTGCAGCACGGGCACATCGGCGGCCTGCAGCGCGCGCCGGCTGTCGTCGCTGTGCGCGAGCGCGCGCACGGTCACGCCCTGGCGCTGCAGCGCGGTCAGCACGTGGCCGCCCAGGAAGCCGCCGGCGCCGGTGATCAGCGCGCTGCGCACGGGGGTTGTCCTCGCGACACGGGCGGGCTCCTCTCTACACTGCGCGTTTCTCGCGCGAATGGAGACTATGGCACGCGTGGATGCACACCGGCTGCTGGACGAAGCGGGCGCCACGCTGCGGCTGGCGCTGCCGCTGATCACCGGACAGCTCGCCGCGGTGGGCATGAGCGCCATCGACGCGGTGATGGCCGGGCACTACTCGGCCGACGTGCTGGGCGCGGTGGCGGTGGGTGTCAGCCTGTGGTCACTGGCGGTGGTATGCGCCATCAGGCTGATGCTGGCGCTGCCGCCGTCGGTCTCGCAGATGGTGGGCGCCGGCCGCCAGGGCGAGATCGGTCCGCTGTTCCGCCAGGCGCTGGGACTGGCGGTCGGCGTCGGCCTGCTGCTGTTCTTCTTCGTGCACACGCTGGCGCCGCGACTGGTACGCCTGCTGCACGTGGATCCGCTGTTGTGGCCGCAGGTGACGGAGTTCCTGCATGCGGTGTCCTTCGGCGCGCCGGCCATCGCCTGCTACTTCGCGCTGCGCGGAGTGTCCGAGGGCCTGGGCCACACGCGTCCGACCATGTACTTCGGCCTGCTGGGCCTGTTGCTGCTGGGCCCGCTGGACTGGGTGCTGATGTACGGCAAGCTGGGCCTGCCCGCGCTGGGCGCGCAGGGCAGCGGCATGGCCACCGCCATCATCGTCTGGGCTGAGCTGCTGGGTTTTCTGCTGTACATGCGCCGCGCGCGTGCCTACCGCGGCCTGACGCTGTTCGCGCGGCCGGAGCCGCCGGACTGGGCACAGCTCGCCGCGCTGCTGCGCCTGGGTCTGCCGATGGCCTTCAGCCTGCTGATGGAATCCAGCCTGTTCGTGGCCGCCGCGCTGGCCATCGGCCGGCTGGGCGCGGACGTGGTGGCCAGCCACCAGATCGCGCTGAACGTGGCGGCGCTGACCTTCATGCTGCCGCTGGGGCTGGCCATGGCCATCACCGTGCGCGTGGGCTTCGCCGTCGGCCGCCGCGATGCGCGCGGCGTGCGCTATGCGGGCTGCGCCGGCATCGCGCTGACGCTGCTGACGCAGAGCGTCTCCACCACGCTGATGCTGGGCTTCCCGCACGCCATCGCCGCGCTGTACACCGGCAACGCGCGGGTCATCGCGCTGGCCGCGCAGCTGCTGGTGCTGGCCGGCATCTTCCAGTTCTCCGACGGCATCCAGGCCGCTTCGGCCGGCGCGCTGCGAGGGCTGAAGGACACGCGCGCGCCCATGTTGATCACCGCGTTCGCTTACTGGGTGGTGGGCTTTCCGCTGGGGCTGTACCTGGGCTTCGCGCACGGGCTGGGCGCGCGCGGCGTGTGGATGGGGCTGATCGCCGGCTTGAGCGTGGCGGCGGTGCTGCTGCTGGCGCGCTTCGCGCGGCGCGCCGTGACCGCGTGCGGATGACGCACGCGCCGCGGCTGGGCTAGGCTGGACACTTTCCGGGACGGATCGGGATCATGGCCGAGACCAGCAAGGGCAACGGTTTCCTGGGGTTCCTCAAGGTGCTCTGGCGCGGCATCAATTTCACCCGCCAGGCCATCCTCAACCTGATTTTCTTCGGACTGCTGCTGGTCATCATCCTGGCCGCCGCGCGCAGGCCGCTGCCGCTGCAGGACCACACCATCCTGGTGATCGCGCCGCATGGCGAGATCGTCGAGCAGTACAGCATCGATCCGGCGCAGCGCGCACTGGCAAGGCTCTCCGGGCAGCGCCTGCAGCAGGTGCAGCTGCGCGACCTGCTGGCGGCGCTGCGGCATGCTGCCCACGATCCGCGCATCAGCGGCGTGCTGCTGGACACCTCCGACCTGCAGACCGGCACGTGGACGTTCGCGACGCTACGCCAGGTGGGCCGTGCCATCACTCGGTTCGAGGCCAGCGGCAAGCCGGTGATCGCCTGGGCCAGCGGCTACGACCAGGGCCAGTACTACCTGGCCATGCGCGCCGACAAGGTGCTGCTGGATCCGCAGGGCAGTGTGCTGTTCACCGGCCTCGACAGCTACCAGCCCTATTTCAAGGACCTGCTGGACAAGCTGGGCGTGGACGTGCATCTGTTCCGCGTCGGCCAGTTCAAGTCGGCGGCCGAGCCGTTCATCCTCAACGGTCCCTCGCCGGCCGCGCAGGAAGCCAACGCCTACTGGCTGGGCGGGCTGTGGAACGAATGGCTGGATGCCGTGGCCCGCGCGCGCAAGCTGGCGCCGGCGCAGGTCAAGACCGACATCGACCATCTGCCGCAGGGCGTGGCCGCCGCCGGCGGCGACCTGGCGCGGCTGGCGCTGCGGGAGCACTTCGTGGACGGCCTGGCCACGCGCGCGCAGCTGGTCGCCGACCTGCGGCGCATCGGCGCGCCCGAACGCGACGGCCACGGTTTCCGCGGCATCGATCTGCAGGACTACCTGGCGCGCGTCAAGCGCGGGCAGCGCGCGGACGGACGGCCCGTGATCGCCGTGGTGGTGGCCGAGGGCGATATCGTCAGCGGTCCGCAGCGTCCGGGCAGCATCGGCGGCACGCAGACCGCGCGGCTGATCCGCCGGGCGCGCGAGGACAAGGACGTCAAGGCCATCGTGCTGCGCGTCAACTCGCCGGGCGGCGCGGTGTATCCGGCCGAGCTGATCCGTCGCGAGGTGCAACTGGCGCGCGCGGCCGGCAAGCCGGTGGTGGCCTCGATGGGCAATGTCGCTGCCAGCGGCGGCTACTGGATCTCGATGAACGCCAACCAGATCGTGGCCGAGCCCGACACCATCACCGGCTCGATCGGCATCTTCGGTCTGTACTACAACATCCCCGACGCGCTGGCCAAGATCGGCATCCACACCGGCGGGCTTGGCACCACGCCCTGGGCAGGCGCCTTCGACATCACCCGGCCGCTCGATCCGCAGGTGGGCGCCACCATCCAGCAGGTCATCGACAAGGGCTATCTGGATTTCGTGGGCGGCGTGGCCAAGGCGCGCGGCAAGAGCTTCGACGCCATCAACGCCATCGCCCAGGGTCGCGTGTGGACCGGCCGCCAGGCCTATGCGCGCGGGCTGGTGGACAAGCTGGGCGGCATCGATACCGCCATCGCGCTGGCGGCGCAGGACGCCAGACTGGGCAAGAACTACCAGGTGCGCTACGTGCAGCAGCCGGTCAAGCCCTTCGACCGTTTCCTGATGAGCCTCAGCGACAGCGCGCTGGCCTCGATTGCGCTGCATCACGGCATCCGCCTGCCGCCCTGGATGGCCGCGTTCGCACCGCGCGTCGCCGGCCCGCTGCAGTTGCTGCAGAGCGCCCGGCCCGGCAAGGTGAACGTGTACGCCTACTGTTTCTGCGGACGGTGAACGGCGGCGACCCGGAACTCGCCGCTCACGCCGGCACGCGCCCGGTGCCGCGGGCGCCGGGCCGGGATGCAGACGGCGTCGCGCAAGTGCTGCTGGATCCCCGGCTCGCGCTGCGCGCGCCCGGGGATGACGGCCGAGAGGCGAAGCGTCCTCTCGACCGACACGCAACGCCGATCTGGTACGTCATCCCGGACGGCGCGCAGCGCCGAGCCGGTACGTCATCCCGGACGGCGCGCAGCGCCGAGCCGGGATCCAGCCGCCGCCCGCGCCCGCCGCGGCCGGCCTTCTTTCTTCACTGCGACTGCTGATCGATGGCTTTGCGTTGCCGCGCCGCCTGCCGGTTGACGATGTTCTGCACGTTGCGCGCGCGCTGCTCGTCCTGCAGCAGCGGGTCGAAGGGCGTGGCGATGCGCGTGGTCGCTCCTGCCGGCGCGGCAGCCTGCGTGGCGCCGGCGGAGCCGCCGGCGTGACTGCCGCAGGCAGCCAGCAGTGCGGCGGCGGCGACGGGGCATGACAGGCGGGCGATGCGGAACATGGGCGCGCTCCGGCCGGTGTGCAGGGGTGCAGTCTCGCGCGGGTGCCAGGCCACCACAAGCGGCCGCTACACTGCGCGCGGGAGGCGGGCATGAACGAGATCACGACACGCTGGCGGCTCGATGGCCGCGTGGCACTGGTCACCGGCGGCAGCCGCGGCATCGGCTATGCCTGCGCACGCGAGCTGGCCGCGCTGGGCGCACAGCTGCTGCTGGCGGCGCGCGACGCCGACGCGCTGGAGGCCGCGCGCGGCGAGCTGCTCGAGGAGTTCCCCGCCTGTGCCGCGCAGGTGTTCGCCGCCGATCTCGAGGACGCCGAGGCGCGGCTCGAGCTGTTCGACTGGATCGCCGATCTCGGTGCGGAGCTGTCGATCCTGGTCAACAACCTGGGCAGCAACACCACGCGCGCGGCGCTGGACTACGCGCTGGCCGAGGTCGAGGCGCTGCTGCGTACCAACCTGCTGAGCGCATTCCATCTCTGCCAGCTGGCGCATCCGCATCTGGCCGCGCACGGCGCCGCTGCAATCGTCAACGTCGGTTCGGTGTCCGGCATCACCCACGTGCGCAGCGGCGCGCCCTACGGCATGAGCAAGGCGGCGCTGCACCAGCTCACGCGCAACCTGGCCTGCGAATGGGCCGAGGACGGCATCCGCGTCAACGCCGTGGCGCCCTGGTACATCCGCACGCGGCGTACGGCCGACGCGCTGGCCGATGCGGACTATCTCGAGGAAGTGCTGGCGCGCACGCCCATGCGGCGTATCGGCGAGGCGCACGAGGTGGCCGCAGCGGTGGCCTTCCTGTGCCTGCCGGCGGCCGGCTACATCAGCGGCGAGTGCGTCGCCGTGGACGGTGGATTTCTGCGCTACGGCTTCTGAGGAAATCTGCGCCGGGGAGATCCGATTCTCCCGCTGGGGGGAGCAAGCGGACACGCACCGTGCGCTGCGCGGACAGGGCGATGGGGACGATCGTAGCCGACCACGACGCGATACCGGCCATTGCCGACGTGCGCGGACCGGAGCAGTGCCGGGTGGTGGGCTTGCCCGTCATGTGAACGTAATTGCGGTGTAATCGCAGACTCACGCAATAACAGCAGCATGGACGGGTGCGCCGTGCGGCGCATCGGACGCGGGGAGCGTCCGCAACGACGCCGTCGCTCCGGCAGGGTAGGCCGCAGCCCGGCACCGTCAGGAACCTTCCATGCCCCGCAAGACGACTCTCGCGCTGGCCATCGCCATGGCCTGCTGCAGCACGTTCGCCACGGCCCAGGCTGCGGATGCGGCGACAGAACGCGTGCCGACTTCCGCCGGCACGGCTGCCGCCCCGCCGATCGCGGATGCACCCGTAGCCACCGCCACGGCCGCGGCCGGCAAGAAGGCCAAGACACTCGACACCGTGGTAGTCAGCGGCGCCGCCGTGGCCTTCACCAACAACGAACTGCCGCCGGTGCTGCTGAAGTTCTCGCCGCCGCTGACCAGCGTGCTCGACGTGGTCAACCTGCTGCCGGGCGTCAACGTCACGCCCGGCGGCGTGTTCGACAGCGACGACTGGTCCATGGGCATGACCATGCGCGGTTTCACCCAGAGCCAGTTGGGCTTCACCATTGACGGCCTGCCCAACGGCGCCACCAGTTACGGCGGCGGCGCCAAGCCCAACCGCTTCCTCGACCCGGAGAACCTGCGCACGGTGGCCATCTCGCAGGGCACCTCGGACATCTCCTCGCCCTCGGCGCAGGCCCTGGGCGGCACGCTGAACTACGAGTCCATCGATCCGGCGCAGACGCGCCAGGTCCGCATGGATTACTCGGCCGGTTCCTGGCAGGCGCAACGCGAGTTCGTGCGCTACGACACCGGCGGCCTGTTCAACGACAGCACCTACGCCTATATCAGCTTCTCCAACACCTACAACAAACGCTGGATCGGTGATGGCACCAACGGCCATACCAGCCGCGTGCATATGGACGCCAAGTCCATCACCTACATCGGCGACGCGCTCACCATAACCGCGCGCCTGTCCTGGGACGACGTGTACGAGAACAACTACAACAGCGTGACGCTGGCGCAGTTCGCGCAGGACCCCAACTGGGACCGGCTGACCTGGAACTGGACCGGGCAACCCTACATCGACCAGAACTTCGTCGAGCCGTGGAACACCGTGCGCAAGAACGCGCTGGCCGGCGTGCGCTTCGACTACCAGCCCGGCGACGACAGCCGCTACGAGTTCTATCCCTATTACGCCTTCATGGAAGGCTCCGGCGGCTGGCTGCCGCCGTACCAGCTCTACGCGCCTGGCGCCAATGGCCAGATCACGGGCAACCGCCCGGTGCCCGGCGGCGCGTTCGGCTACGACTTCTTCCAGACGCCCACGGGCCAGCCCATCCCGGTGCCGGCCGGCTGCGCCAATCCGTTCGATGCCAACTGCTATCCGGCCGGCTCGATCCCGGCCAGTAGCTTCCGCCAGAGCCTGTACAAGAACCAGCGCTACGGCTTCATCGCCAAGGGCAACTGGCAGCTCGGCTCGAACAACCTCAGTGTCGGCCTCTGGTTCGAGAACCTCAACCGTTTCAACGGTCGCGTCTGGTACGCGGTGATGGACCCGCGCTACTGGTGGAACTACACGCGTCCGCCTTACTACATGCAGTTCTACCAGCAGCTGCTGACTGACACGCGCAAGGCGTATGTGCAGGACGTGCTCAAGCTCGGTGATGTCGACATCAGCGCAGGTATCAGCAAGTACCTGGTCGACCTCACCGGCAACAACCTGATTACCGGCGGCAGCCGGTTCGCCCGGCTGGGTAGCGATTCGAGTGTGCTGCCATCGCTGGGTGCGGTGTGGCACGTGGATGCACGCAACCAGCTCTATGCCAGCATCACCAAGAACTTCGCCGCCGTGCCCGACGGCGTGATCCAGGCCGCCGCTGCCGGCAGCGATATCAGCCATGTGTTGCCGGAGACTTCGATCAACGTGGACGCCGGCTGGCGCTACGACACGCGCGATCTGCAGACCAGCCTGGCGCTGTACCACGTGCGCTTCGCCAACCAGATCACCTTCGTCACGCCGGCAAGCTCGGGCATCACGCAGATCAACTACACCATCGGCACTGCCGGCACCTACGTCAACGTCGGTGGCGTCGAGTCGAAGGGCGTGGAGGCGGTGGCCAATTGGCGCGCCACACCATGGCTCGATCTGTACGGGTCGGCCACCTACAACGATTCGACTTACATCGGCAACATCAATGGCATCAAGGCAGGCAACAAGGTGGCGGGCCAGCCGCAGCGCATGCTGGCACTGGCCGCCAATTACCACGAAGGCGGTTTCCGCGCCGGTCTCGCCGCCAAGTACGTGGGCGGCCGCTACGGCACCATGGACAACACCGAGAAACTGCCTTCGTACACCACGGTGGACGCCTACGCGGGCTACCACCTCGGGTTCGATGCGCAATCGGCGATCAAGTCGGTGGATTTGATGTTCAACATCACCAACCTGTTCGATCGCCGCTATCTGGGCACGGTGGATTCGGCGGGCACGCCGGGCTACTACTTCATCGGCCCCGCACGCACCGCGGTGTTCACCCTCAGCGCCAGCTTCTGATGCGTCCTGCCGGCGCCGTGCCCGGCGCCGGCCTGTCCATCAGGCCAACACGCACGCGGCACATGCTGCGTGCCCGCCTGCTCCAGGAGTCCGTCATGACCGATGCCCAGCGCCGCGCATTCCTGCGCGCATCCGCACTGATGGGCGTGGCACTGGCCGGTGGCAGAGTGCTGCCACCGCTGCTGCGGCAGGCGCTGGCGGTGGAACCGGCGCGCCGGCACGGCGATCTGCGCGATGTCCAGCACATCGTGATCCTGATGCAAGAGAACCGCTCGTTCGACCACTACTACGGCACCCTGCGCGGCGTGCGCGGCTTCGGCGATCCGCGCGCGCTGCGACTGCCCGATGGCCGGCCGGTCTGGTACCAGCCGCGGCCGGGCGGCGGCCACGTGCTGCCGTTCCATCTGGATGTGCGTAATACCTGCGCGCAGACGATGCACGACCTCAATCACGACTGGAAGCACGCGCAGACCACCTGGCAGTACTGGGACGCCTGGGTGCGCGAGAAGACCCCGGCGACCATGGGCTATTTCACGCGCGCGGACCTGCCGTTCCACTACGCGCTGGCGGATGCCTTCACGCTGTGCGACGGCTACCACGCCTCGCTGTTCGGGCCGACCTCGCCCAATCGCATGTTCATGTTCACCGGCACCAGCGGGCTAAGCGCGGGCAGCGACGGCAAACAGGCCATCGCCAACATTGACGACGGCAACTGGACCAGCGATGCCGCGCGCGACCGCGCCGATTTCAAAGGATTCGGCTGGACGACTTATCCCGAACGCCTGCAGCGGGCCGGCATCACCTGGAAGATCTACCAGGAGTACGACAACTACGGCGACAACACGCTGCAGTACTTCGCCACCTTCCGCGGCCTGGCGCCGGACAATCCGCTGTACCGGCGCGGCCGCGCTTGGGCGCCCGGTTCGACGGCGGCCAATGCCGAAACCTCGCGCGGCGAGTACCTGGTGGCCGAGTTCGCGCGCGACGTGCGCGGCGGGCGCCTGCCGCAGGTGTCCTGGATCATCGCGCCGTACATCATGAGCGAACACCCGCGCGCCACGCCGGCCTACGGCGCCTCGCTGGTGGCGCGTCTGCTGGCCGTGCTGGCGGCGGCGCCGGAGGTGTGGTCGAAGACCGTGTTCCTGCTGAACTACGACGAGAACGACGGCTTCTTCGACCACGTGCCACCCGCCCTGCCGGCATTGAATGCCTCCCAGGGCATCAGTACGGTAAGCGTCGCCGGTGAGACCTGCCAGGGCGTGCCGGTGGGGCTGGGGCCGCGCGTGCCGATGCTGGTGATCTCGCCGTGGAGTAGCGGCGGCTGGGTCAATTCGCAGATGTTCGACCACACTTCGGTGATCCGCCTGATCGAGGCGCGTTTCGGCGTGCACGAGCCCAACATCAGTCCCTGGCGGCGCGCGGTCTGTGGCGATCTCACCAGTTGTCTCGATCTGGCCGGCCGCGACCTGCACTGGCCGCGACTGCCCGACCCGCAGATCGAGGTGGCGCTGGCCGATACCACGCGCAATCTGCCCGAACCCTCCGTGCCATCCCGGCAGAGGCTGCCCGGACAGGAGCCGGGGCAGCGTGCCGCGCGCGCGCTGCCCTACGCCTTCGATGCCGGCATGATCTGGCAGCCGGAACGCGGTCTGCACGTCCGCATCGCCAACCAGGGCACCGCCGCCGTAGCGCTGAACACCTGGGCTTCGGGCTTGCGGCCACCGCGTGCCTACACAGTGGAAGCCGGGTGCAGCATCGAGGATCTCTGGCCGCCGTCTGGCGAGGGCCGCTATGCGCTCGCCATCCATGGCCCGAACGGTTTCCTGCGGACCATCCGGGGACACCACGCGGATGCGCGCAGCCCGCGCCTGGAAGTGCGCACCGGTTTCGATGCCGCCGGCGGCCAACTGCTGGTGATGCTGCGCAACATCGGCGATTCGCGCTGCACGCTGCAACTGCGGGATCACTACCGCCGCGATGCGCGGCAGCGGCTGGTGCTCGAGCGGGGGGCGGCACGCATCCTGGCATGGCCGACCGCGCCGCAGGACCACTGGTACGACCTCGAGATCGCCGCGCACGGGGACGCGCTGTTCTCGTACCGGCTCGCGGGGCATGTCGAGACTGGCGCGGCCAGTCGCAGCGATCCCGCCATGGCCGGTGGCGTGCCGGTGGCGCGTGACGCCGTGGTTGCCGCCTGACCTGCGCCGGACCCGGGACGTCCCTGCCGGACCGCACCGTACTGCGGAACGGAGGTCGTCCATGCGCCGGTCGGCACGCGGCCGTGCGGCGCGGGGCGACGATTACCGCGTCGACGTGCGGCGAGACGCCGGTCATCGAGTGCCATGGCGGGCGGCAGCGCATCCCTTTCGGACTAGGTCAGGACAACGCTGCGGCACTGCGCCGACCAGGATGACCGTACCGGATGCCCGCTGCCGGCCATCGACGCGTGCGCGCGGTGCCGCGCCTGGAGCAGCGATGCCGTGGCAAGTCTCAGTGGATGCCGGGACCCGCATGTACCCTGGCAGGAGGGCGATGACCTTGAGAGCGCGGCTGCATATCGCCGGGCGTGGTCTTGGGCCGCGGGTTGAAGTACGGCGGCAGCTTGGTGCGGATGCCGAGTTGCCGGTCCACGGGCGTGATGCCGATAGCCTTGCAGTCCAGCCCCAGCGCGCCGGGCAACTGCTCGGTCCATGCGGCGGGCACCGCGGCGTAACTTGACGGCAGCGGCGCCGCCTTGCCGGCCAGGCGCGCGTCGTCGAACGCGCCCAGCAGGTCGGTGACCTCCGGCGTCAGCGCGTCCTCGGGGCCCAGCCCGCGCAGGTGGAAACGCAGCTCGCCCAGCCTGCGGCCCTCGAGTTCGTCGGGCAGCGTGGCCAGCGGCGGCAGGTCGAACACGCGGTCGACGAACTTCACCACCGACGCGGTGTTGCCCGGTGCGTGCACCACCGCGTGCACGCGCGCATACGGCGAGATCAACAGCAGCGGTACGCGCGGGCCGTTGCCCAGCCACTTGCCGTCCGGGCCGCGCGCGCGCTGCGGCGGCGGCACGTGGTCGTAGTCGCCCTCGCTGTCGTCCCAGGTGACGATGATCGCGCTGTGCTTCCAGTACGGGCTGGCGGCGATGGCGTTGATGGCGCGCGCGACCAGGATCTCGCTGATCTGCGCGTCGGAATACTGCGGGTGATCGTCGTCACCGAGAAAGCGCGCCTGCACGCGCGGATCGGGATCGGCGGGCTTCAGGCCGAAGCCGTTGCGAAAGCCGCCCTTGATGTAGAACACGCCGCCCGTAGCCGGCAAACGTCCCCCGCGCACGTCGGCGAAGAAACGCGACAGGTCGGCCAGATGCGCACGCAGCGCCGGGTTGTTGGCGATGTAGCCGAAGTACTGGGGCCCATTGTGGTGGGTGATGTAAGAGGCCAGCCGGCCTTCGGCGTCTTCGGGATCGGCCCCGCCCGGCACGGGCGCGCCGTAGCCTTCCTGGTACCAGCGCCAGTCCACGCTGCGCTGGCCGCGCCGGCCGATCGCGGTGATGTCGGCATGCAGGTCGCGCAGATCTCCGGCAGGCCGCCGGTCCTGCCGCGACACCGCCGGCAGGCTGCCGCCCTGCAGGGTCAGCGGCAGGCTGGCGAAGGTGAGGTTGCGCTGCACGGCCGCACGGTTTTTCGCGGCATTGGCGTAGTCGTGCGGGTTGTAGGGCATGCGCAGCGCGGGCGGCGTGGGGTCGTAGGGTGAGCCCCAGAACGGATTGGAGTCGTTGACCACCGGCACGCCCGGCCCCTTGGCGCCGTCGCCCGCGAAGGCCTCGCCGGGATGGCGCGCCCACTGCGTCACGCCGGTCTGCGCGGCGATGATGCTGAGATTGCCCGGCGTCGAGGGCCCGGCGATGGTCTGGAAGATGTGGTCGAACAGCGCGAAGCGGTCGGCGTAGTTCCACAGGATCGGCACCGTGTCGCAATCCTCGTGCGCCATGGCCAGCTCGCCGAATTGCAACGCCTCGATGCTGGGCGCGCCCTGCGGCGAATACTTGCGCTCCTCGGTCAGGGCGAAGCGGTCCATGCGCGGCACGCCGGCGACCACGTGCATCTTGCGCAGCATCAGCGGATGCGAGTGGTCGATGTCGTCGGTATCGGCGGCGTACTCAGCCGGGCCGATACGGAAGGGCGAGATCGTGGTCCAGCGTCCGTCCGGCAGCTGCAGCGGCTGCACGAAACCCGGCGTGCGCGCCGGCGGCTGCGAGTAGATCCCGTCGGCGCCCGGCCAGGTGCCGAAGTACGAATCGAAGCTGCGGTTTTCCTGGTAGATCACGAACACGTACTTCACGTGCCGGCGCAACAGCGCCAGTTTCTGCGCCGGCGTGAGGCGGGGCTCGGCGGCGGCGGGCACCTCGAATCGCGCCACCGCGGGCGGCGCCGCGGCATCGACACGGCGTGGTGCGCCGTTGCCGGTCCAGGCGGTCACGGGCTGCGCATGCACGCCGGCGGTGGTGGCCAGCAGCAGCGGCAGGGCGGGCAGAAGAGTCGTACGCATGGCGGGCACCCATCGCAAAGTGCCAACAGTACGACAAGCGGGTGACGAATCGGTCGTACCGGCCGCGGCCGGTGGTCGGACGGATGCGCGCCGCCGCGCTGTCCGCCGATCGTCGCCTCATGCCCGTGGTTCCGGCGTACGCCGGGTGCGGTCCTCGTGCGCAGGCGCGCTGCGGGCACAATGCCGCTGCCGATCCGGAGGGGTGCCGCCATGCCGCACCGTGCCGCCTTGCCCGTTTCCTGTCTGTTCACGCTGCTGCTGCCGATGTGCGTCGACGGTGCATCCACGCCCGCGCCTGCGGTCCGCGACGGCCGCCCCTGCGCCAGCGGCACCGCGCTGGTGCTGGGCGGCGGCGGCGCGCGCGGCGTCGCCCACATCGGCGTGCTGGAGGAGCTACAGAAGCTGCATGTACCGGTGGACTGCGTGGTGGGCACCAGCATGGGTGCCATCGTCGGCGGCCTGTACGCGGCCGGTTACAGTCCGCTGCAGATCGACGCCATGCTGCGTTCGGTGGACTGGCAGCAGGTGTTCAGCGACAGCCCGCCGCGCGCGCTGCTGGGCATGCGCGCCAAGGACGACCAGCTCGACCGCATCGGCAACATCGAATTCGGCGTCGGCAGGAGCGGCCTGAAGCTGCCGCGCGGCGCGCTGGAAGGCCAGAACCTGCAGCAGTTGCTGGCACGCTGGCTGTTGCCGGCGTGGCGCACCGACGACTTCGATCGGCTCAGCCTGCCGTTTCGCGCGGTGGCCACCGATATCGGCAGCGGCCGGCGCGTGGTGCTGGCGCGTGGCGACCTGCCGCTGGCGATCCGCGCCAGCATGTCGGTGCCGGCGGTGTTCGCGCCGGTCACCATCGACGGCAGGCTGCTGGTCGATGGCGGCATCTCCGACAACGTTCCCATCGACGTGGCGCGTGCGCTCGGCGCGCGGCGCCTGATCGTGGTGGACGTGAGCGCGCCGCTGAAGCCGGCCAAGGAACTGAACTCGCCGCTGGCCATCACCGACCAGATGATCACCGTGCTGATGCGCCACGAAACGCGGCGCCAGCTGGCGACGCTGGGCCCGGACGACCTATTGATCCGCCCCGATCTGGGCGATCTCGGCAGCGCCGACTTCACCGGCGCCTATCGCGCGATCGGCATGGGGCGTGCCGCCGCGGCCGCGCTGGCGCCGCAGCTGCGCCGCTTCGCGGTCGACGACGCCCGGTGGCAGGCCTGGCTGGCGCGGCACCAGTTGCCGCAAGGTCCGGCGCCGGTGGTCGATTTCGTCGATGTCGAGGGCGCGCACAGCCGTACCGCGCCGCTGGTGGCCGATCGCCTGCAGGGCGAAGTGGGCCGGGTGTTCAGCGCCGCGCGCGTCGACGCGCAGATCGACCGCAGCTACGGCGAGGGCACCTACGAAAGCATCGACTACCGCCTGCTGCAGCGCTACGGTGCCACCGGACTGGAAGTCACCCCGGTCGACAAGAGCTGGGGGCCGGATTTCCTGCGCGTGGGTCTCAGCCTCAGCGACGACTTCCGCGGCAACGCCGGCTACCAGGCGCTGATCGAGTACAACCGCACCGGCCTCGACAGCCTCGGCCGCGAGTGGCGCAACCGACTCAGCCTGGGCCGCGTGGCCGGTATCGAGAGCGAGCTGTACCAGCCCTTCGGTCCGCAGGCGCAGTTCTACGGCAAGCTCTACGGCGGCTACCGTGCGCTCAATCAGCCGGTGGTGGACAACACCACCACGCTGGCGCAGTACCGTGTGGGCCGCCTGCAGGCCGGCGCCGAACTGGGCTGGGACGTGAGCGAGGACTGGCGCCTGCGCACCGGCATCCAGCGCGGCCGCGACAGTTTCGCGCTCAGCATCGGCAACCCGGCCGTATATCCGAGCTTCCGCACGCCATTCGCCGACGTCTATGCCGGCGTGGTCCATGACAATCTCGACGATGCCGATTTTCCCACCCGCGGCTGGCGCGGCGATTTCACCTACACCGCCTACCGGAGCGCGCTGGGCGGCAACGCCGACAGCGACGTGGCGCGCGCGGCCTACGACCAGGTGCTGTGGCACGGCGGTCGCGACACCGTGCTGACCGGATTGCGCGGCCAGAGCCAGTGGGGCAGCGGCCAGGTGCTGCAGGCCAGCGGCGTGCTGGGCGGGTTCCTCGATCTGTCCGGCCTCACCGAGCGTGCGCTGGTGGGCAACCAGTTGGCCTACGGCCGCCTGGTGGTTTACCGCGACCTCACCGGCAGCGGCGAGCGCATCGTCGGCTTCCCGTTCTATCTGGGCGGCAGCCTGGAGGCCGGCAACGTCTGGAACACGCGCAGCCAGATCAACTTCAACCGGCTGATCTACGCCGGCAGCACATTCATCGCGCTGAAATCGCCGCTGGGGCCGATCTTTTTTGGCGTCGGCCACGCCAGTGGCGGCCGCACCACGTTCTACCTCAGCTTCGGTTCCCTGATCCGTCGCCAGGACCCCTGAAGCCGATCGCCGCAGTCATCCACAGCACCTGTGGACAAGTCTTGGGATGACGCGTTGATGAGACCGTGCGTGCCGCGCCGGCACGGGCCGGTCGATCGGATTGGTCAGAAAATCGTCGGAACCCGGGAGATGGGACATGCGACATGGACGCATCCGGTCGCGCCGCTCCCGGCCGTCCTCCCGGCGGGCCCGTCATCCCGGACGGCACCCCTTCTTTGTGACGTCATCCCGGACGGCCCGCAGGGCCGAGCCGGGATCCAGACGGGCTCCACGCAAGTGCCGCTGGATCCCCGCCCCGCCTTCGCGGGGGCAGGCTTTCCCGCGGGGATGACAGCAAAAAGAATGTGGCGCACCTTTGCCCCTTGCAGCGTTATCGCGGTCGGTATGCGGCGCCGGGCCGGCCCGTCCTCCTGGACAGCGTCCCTTCTTTTGACGTTATCCCGGACGGCCCGCAGGGCCGAGCCGGAATCCAGGCGGGAGCCCCGCAAGCACCACTGGATCCCCGGCTCGCGCTGCGCGCGCCCGGGGATGACAGCAACAAGCAAAACGGCACCTCCGCTGCCGCATTCCTGCTCTTGCCCTCCCCTGGCTGGCGCCCTCTCTTATGCCCTCCCGGGCGCATCCCCTCTTCTGACGTCATCCCGGATGGCGCGCAGCGCCGGGCCGGGGCCAGAGGCGCCGCCGCGCCTCGGACTTCTTCACCTCGCGATGACAAGCGGGCCCCTGCAATGCAGCACATGCCGCGGTGTAAGGATGTGCGGTGTCGGCGCGACCAAGGTCCGCCGCGTCCGTCCGCGGCACCGATGAATCCCTGCGAGGTTGCCATGCCGTTCTCATTCCGAATGTTGCGCGCACCGCTGCTGGCGTTGCTGCTGATCCCGCTGGCCGCCTGCTCCGCCGCGCGTGCCGCGAACGTGCCGCTGCCGGCGGGCGCGCCCTGGTTCAACGTCAGCCGTCCGCTGACGCCCGCCGACCTGCACGGCCGCGTGGTGCTGCTGGATTTCTTCACGCCGGGCTGCATCAACTGCGTCCACATGCTGCCGGAGATGGCCAAGCTGCAGCATGAGTTCGGTACGCGGCTGCTGATTATCGGCG
Source organism: Pseudomonadota bacterium (assembly GCA_021792975.1). Taxonomy (GTDB): domain Bacteria; phylum Pseudomonadota; class Gammaproteobacteria; order Xanthomonadales; family Rhodanobacteraceae; genus Metallibacterium. The sequence continues at coordinate 37,305 of JAJYTR010000018.1, forward strand.
TCGATTCGCCCAAGTTCACCGCTTCCCGTGATGCCGCCAACATCAAGGGCTTCATCGAGCGCTACCACATCACCCATCCGGTGCTGATCGACGACGGCATGACGCTGTGGAACCACTATGGCGTCGAGGCCTGGCCGACGCTGGTACTGCTGGGTCCGCACGGCAACGTCGTGCAGAGCTTCATCGGCGAGGGCCATTACGACTCGATCCGGCGTGCGGTGCTGGTCACACTGTCACGCGCCGGACAGGCGCACGCGCTGGTCACGGCTCCGCTGCCGTTGCAGCCGCTGGCGATTGATCCCAACGGTCTGCTGCAGCCCGGCAAGGTGGCGGTGGATGCGCGCTACGTCGCCGTCAGCGACACCGGCCACAACCGCGTGATCCTGCTCGATCACGCCGGCAAGCTGCTGCGCGTGTTCGGCAGCGGCGTGGCCGGCGCGCGCGACGGCGCTGCCGGCGTGGCGCGGTTCAGGGGGCCCGAGGGCCTGGCCTTCGTCGGCGGCACGCTGTACGTGGCGGATACCGGCAATTCGCTGATCCGCAAGATCGACCTGGCCAGCGGCGCGGTCAGTACCGTGGCCGGCAACGGCCGGCGCGTGTTCGGCGGTGGCGGCATGCGGCCGGCGCGCAGCGTCGGGTTGAACTCGCCCTGGGGCCTGGAGGCGGTCGGCGACACGCTGTTCATCGCCATGGCCGGCGATCACCAGGTGTGGGTGATGAACCTGGCCACGGACCGGATCGGCCCCTACGCCGGCAACGGCCTGGAAGGCATCGACGACGGTCCGCGCGGCACGGCCAGCTTCGCGCAGAGCAGCGGCCTCGCGTATCACGACGGCACGCTGTACGTGGCCGATCCCGAGGCTTCCGCCGTGCGCGCCATCGATCTGAAGTCCGGCGACGTGCGCACGCTGGTCGGCAAGGGCCTGTTCGACTTCGGCCTGCGCAACGGTCCGGCCGACCGCGCGCTGCTGCAGCACGATCAGGGTCTGGCCTGGCTGGACGGCAGGCTGTACATCGCCGACACCTTCAACAACGCCGTGCGCGTGCTCGACCACGCCACGATGCAGGTGCGCACGCTGGCCACCGGACTGCGGCAGCCGGGCGGCCTGGCGGTGCTGGACGCGCACGACTTGCTGGTGGCCGACACCGAGGCCGATCGCATCGTGCGCATCGACACCCGCGACGGTGCCGTGCATCCATGGCCCATCGCCGGCCTGCCGCCGGTGCGCTGAGCACACGGCCGGAGCGGGTCGCCGACGCGCGGTCACATCGCGCGCCGGCGGCGGCTCAGCGGCAGTTCTGCAACTGCGCGCGCAGCGTGCGTGCCTCGGCCTGCAGCGGCGGCCGGTCGAACTGGAAAGTCTGGCTGATGCGCGTCTCCAGTGCGTCCAGCCGGTGGCGCAGGTTGGCGCATACCTCGCCGCGCGCCAGCGGTGCGCAGCGGTCCTGCACCCAGGTGTAGTCGCCGGCAATCGGCGATGCCACATTGGCGGGCGGCCCCGCACCGGGCGCCGACACGCCGATGCCGCCCGGTCCATAGGCGCGCGCCAGCGGCAGTTGCGGCACGCCCAGCACACCCAGCGGCGCCAGGTAGGGCTGCGGATCGCCCACCGTGCTGAGGTAGGTCTTGCCGTTGGTGGCGTTGACGCAGCGATACA
>JAJYTR010000019.1 GCA_021792975.1 Pseudomonadota bacterium
ACGCATACGTATTCATCGCTGCATACGTTTGCACTGCCGGCGCACCGCGCGCGCCAGGGCCTAGCCTGCATGCGGGGCCGACTGCACGGAGGGAATCATGGAACGCAGGCGCAGGCGCACGTGGAGCGCATGGGCCAGCCTGCTGCTGCCGCTGGCGCTGCTGGCCGGCTGTGGCGGCGGTGGCTCCGGCAGCGGCGGTGCGGTACCACCGCCGCCGCCACCGCCCCCGGCCGCACCCGCGATCAGCAGCTTCACCGCGGTGCCGGCCGCGCTGAACGCCTCCGGCGGACCGGTGACCCTGAACTGGCAGGCCAGCAACGCCGGCAGCTACGCGCTGGCGGTGCAGCCTGCCGCGGGCGTCGGCGGGCTGCCCGCCGGCACCGTGACCGGCAACAGCCAGACGGTGACGCTGCCGGCCAACAGCGGCAGCGGCGCGCTCACCTACACCTTCACGCTCACCGCCAACGGCGTCACCGGCACCACGCCGGCTACCGCCACCACCCAGGTCACGGTGACGGCCGCCGGCAGCGTGGCGGCGCTGGCCAACGTCGACTGGCCGGCGCAGGTGATCTATTTCCTGATGCCCGACCGCTTCGACAACGGCAACACCGCCAACGACAACGGCGGGCCGGGCGATGCGGCCGCCGCGCAGCCGCAGAATCCGATGGGCTGGTACGGCGGCGACTTCCAGGGCGTGACCGACCGCATCCAGGCCGGCTACTTCACCCAGCTCGGCGCCACCGCGATCTGGATGACGCCGGCCTACCTGCAGGGGCCCGCGCAGTCGGGGCCCAGCACCAACAACCCCAACGGCTGGCAGAGCTTTCCCTACCACGGCTACGCGCCGTGGAACTTCGACGCACCCGATCCGCACTTCGGCAGCATCGGCGACCTGCAGGCGCTGGTGCAGGCCGCGCACGGCAACCGCCTGGCGGTGATCCTGGGGCAGATCGTCAACGACGCCGGCATCGGCTATCCGCCCTACGTAGCCGAGACCAACGCCATCGCCGCCGGCCAGCTCACGCTGAACAACAGCGCGCAGGCGGTGCAGACCTTCCTGTTCCACCACTTCGATCCGGCCACCGGCCAGTGCGAGCCCTACCTCGGCGCCTACAACGCCACCTGGGACTGCCCGCTGGAGAACCTGCCCGACTTCAACTCCGACAACCCCGCCGTGCAGTCGATGCTGGACCAGGCCACGGCGGGCTGGCTGGGCACCTACGGGCTGGACGGCATGCGCCTGGACGCGGCGATGTACGTGCAGAACAGCTTCTGGTCGCAGTATTTCGCCACCCTGCACGCGCAGGGCTACCACCCCTTCGCCTACGGCGAGATCCTCGACGGCGCACCGGATTTCGTGGGCAGCTACACGCAGCCGGCGGTGGGCTTCGACGGGGCGCAGAACTATCCGCTGTACTTCGCCATCACCCAGTCGGGCCTGGCGCCGGGCCAGCCGGCCTACTACGGCTTCACCAACATGGCGGCGGTGGACTATGCCGTGCGGCAGAACCTGCGGTACGACGCGCAGCCCTTCCTGATGGTCAACTTCATCGACAACCAGGACATGCCGCGCTTCACCAGCTTCCTGGCCAACAGCGGCGTGGCCGCGAGCGACGTGCTGCCGCGCTGGCAGATCGCCGAGGTGCTCAGCTTCACCCTGCCCGGCATCCCGGTGATCTACTACGGCGACGAGGCCGGCATGACCGGCACCTACGATCCCTACCAGGCGGTGGCCGCCGGCCAGCCGTCCAACAACATCCGCCAGCCGATGACGCTGTGGACCGCCGCGCAGCGGCAGAGCGCGGGCGTGCAGGGCTACTACACCTGGCTGCAGGCGCTGGCGCAGGCGCACGCGCAGTACCCGGCGATCCAGAGCGGCGGCTACACGCCGCTGTTCGTGCCCGGCAGTGCGGATCCCAACGTGTACGTGTACCTGCGCGGCAGCGGCGGCAGCAGCGTGCTGGTGGCCGTCAACGCCAGTGGCCAGAGCGTGACCCTGTCGCAACTGCCCAATGCCGCAGCGGGACTGCCGGTGCCCGGCGTGCCGGTGGCGGCGCTGGCCAGCCTGGTGGGCGGCACGCCCACGCTGGATCTGTCGTCCTGCTCCGCCGGCACCTGCCTCAACGGCACGCTGGCGCCCTGGAGCGTGCAGGTGCTGAACCCGTAGCGCGCACGGCGCCGCGCATCGCGGCCGCGCGCGCACCGCTGCCGCCATCACCGCGCCTGATCGCCCCGATCAGCAATCGCGACTGTGCCGCGCCCGGCGCGGGCGATATATCTCTGCGGCCCGATGCCGGAACCGCACCATGCCCGCGCCGCTCCCTCCGCACGTCGACCCCGTGGAAGACGTGATCGAACACGTCATCCCCGCCGATGCCCTCGAACTGATCGCACCCGATCCGCCGACGCCGCATCCGCTGCTGGCGCTGCTGCCGGGCCTCGGCCTGGTGCTGGTCCTCGCCGCGCTGGCCTGGTGGCTGGGCCGGCTGCTGCCGCTGGTGGGCGGCCCGGTGATCGGCATCGTGCTGGGCATCCTGGTGCGCAACACGCGCGCGCCGGGGCTGGCGTTCCACGCCGGCATCCGCTTCGCCGCCAGGCAGGTGCTGCAGTGGTCGGTGGTGGTGCTGGGTTTCGGGCTGAGCCTGGGCACGGTGGCCAGCACCGGGCTGTCCTCGCTGTCGGTGACGCTGGTGACCATGAGCGCGGCATTCGTCGCCGCCTGGGGCCTGGGCCGGCTGCTGGGCGTCTCCGGCAACCTGAGGACGCTGATCGGAGTGGGCACGGCCATCTGCGGCGGCTCGGCCATCGCCGCGGTGACGCCGATCGTGCGCGCGGACGAGCACGAGACCGCGTTCGCGATCTCGACCATTTTCCTGTTCAACCTGGTGGCGGTGCTGCTGTTTCCGTTCCTGGGCCACCTGATGCACCTGTCCGCCTTCGGCTTCGGCATGTGGGCCGGCACCGCCATCAACGACACCTCCTCGGTGGTGGCCGCGGCCTACAGCTACTCGCACGCCGCCGGCGACTACGCCACCATCGTCAAACTGACGCGCTCGACGCTGATCATCCCGGTGTGCCTGGTGCTGGCGTTCGCCGAGGCCTGGCGGCAGAAGCAAGGCGGGGCGCAGGGCTTCAGCCTGGCGCGCGTCTTCCCCTGGTTCATCATGTGGTTCCTGCTGGCCTCAGCGGTACGCACGGCGGGGCTGGTCCCGGCCGCGCTGCAGCCGGGCTTGGCGCAACTGGCGCTGTTCATGATCGTCATGGCGCTGAGCTCGATCGGCCTCTCCGCCGACCTGCGGCGCATGGCCGCCACCGGCGTACGGCCGATCCTGCTGGGCACCGGCGTGTGGGCCGCGGTGGCGATCAGCAGCCTGCTGGTGCAGCGCGCGCTGGGGCAGATCTGATTGCCGGTCTGCACGGCGGCACCGGTACCGGTCCGGCCTCAGCAGCGTGCACCGACGAACAGGATCAGGTCGTCCAGGCTGGTGGGCCGGCTGAACAGGTAACCCTGGATCTCGTCGCAACCGTGCCGGCGCAACAGCTCGAACTGCTCCATGGTGTCCACGCCCTCGGCGACCACGTGCAGATCGAGCGCGTGCGCCAGCGTGATGATGGCCGCGACCACCGCCAGGTTGCCGGACTTCTGGGTCATGTTCACCACGAACGAGCGGTCGATCTTGATGGTCGTGATCGGCAGGCGCGAGAGCATGCTCAGCGACGAATAGCCGGTGCCGAAATCGTCCACCGCGATGTGCATGCCGAGATCGCGCAATGCGTGCAGCCTGGCAATGTCCTCCTCGCCGCCGTCCATGATCATGTTTTCCGTGATTTCGAGATCGAGCATCGCCGCCGTCGGCGCATCCTCGGCGTGCAGCCTGCGCACGTCCTCGACGAAACCCGGCTGGCGCAGTTGCAGCGGTGAGACGTTGACCGCGATGCGCAGCTCGCCCATGCCCTGCCCGCGCAGCGCGCGCAGGGCTTCGCACGCGCGCCGCATCACCCAGTTGCCGACCTCGACGATCAGCCCGGTGTCCTCCAGCACGGGAATGATCTGCGTGGGCGGCACCCAGCCGCCGTCTTCCGTTTGCCAGCGCAGCAGGGCCTCCGCCCCGGTGGGCCGCCCGGTACGCGCGTCCACCTTGGGCTGGTAGTGCAGGACGAACTGCTGTTCGCGCACGGCCTCGCGCAGGCGGTTCTCGAGCGTGACCCTGTGCAGCGCTTCCTGGGTCATGGCCGGCTCGTAGCGCAGGCTGGCCACGCCCTGCCGGGTGGCCGCGCGCATGGCGGCGGTCGCGTGCACCAGCAGTTCGTCGGCATCCCGTCCGGCCTCGGGAGCGATGGCCACGCCGGCGCGGGGGCTGAAGTGCAGGCGGTTTCCGCCGATCACGAACGGCTTGGCGAATGCTTCCAGCAGGCGGTCGCAGAGTTGCACCGCCACGGCGTCCTCCGCCACCGGGCTGCCGATCACCGCGAAATGGTCCGGTCCGACCCGGCCGGTGCCCAGCGCGGCCTCCGGCAGATCGCGGATGCGGCGCGCCATCGCCTTCAGCAGCAGGTCGCCCTGGTGGCGGCCGAAGGACTCGTTGATCTGCGCCAGGTGGCCCACGTTGAGGATCACCAGCGGCAGCGCCATCCCGGCGCCGATGGCCTGATCGATCTGCTCCTGCAGATCCTCCGTCAGGCCGGCACGGCTGAGTGCGCCGGTGAGCGGGTCGTAGCGCGCCAGGTAGTCGAGGCGGTCGGCCTTGTCGAACGAAGCCAGCGCGTAGCCGATGTCGGCGACCAGGTCGTGCACGAGGCGCTGTTCGTCGGTGCTGAACACGCCGCTCTCGGTGGAGAACAGCACCAGCACCTCCGGGATGCGCGTTTCCACGACGATCGGAAACGCGGCGGCCGTGGTCAGCCCGAGGCCCGCCGCCTCCTCGCCCAGCGCCTCATGCGCCTCGCGGCCGATGTCGTGCAGGATGAAGTCGTGTCCCCACGCTAGGGCCGTGGAGGCCAGCCGCATGAAGGCACGCGCGCCGCGTTCGAAACCGGCGAGACATTCGCGCGTGGCCTCGTCCGCGACGCTCCAGCCGTCGACCGCCTCGAGCGCCTCGGCGGACTCGCCGGCATGCGCGATGCAGGCCAGGCGGAACCCGCCGGTCACCGTCAGCACCTGGCAGATCCCGTCCAGCAGGTCGCGCCGATCGCGGGCGCGCACGATCAGTGCGTTGATGCCGCTGAGCACGGCGTGGATGCGGCTGAGGCGCAGGATGTGCTGCTCCTGCAGCTTGCGCGTGGTGATGTCGGTGCAGATGACGTCGATGCGCGCCGCTTCATCCGTGTCGCGGATCACGCGCGCCCGCTTGTGCACCCAGGCGGTGCTTCCGTCCGGCCGCCGGATGCGCAACTCGCGGTCGAAACGCCCGCTGCCCGTGCGCAGATCGGCCCACGCCGCCTCGAACTCCGCGCGATCCTCGGGATGCACGACCTCGTACATCAGCGTGCGGCTGGCGAACAGTTCCTCCGGCTCGCGTCCGTACACGTCGCGGATGGCGTCGTTCACGAACAGGGCCTGCTCGTCGTCCAGGCGCATGGAGCAGACCACGTCGCGCATGGAGGCCAGGATGCCCTGCAACTGGTCCTTGGTGCGGCGCAGCTCCTGCTCGGCGCGCTGGCGTGCGCGCCGCTCCTCGGCCTCCTGCATGGCCCGGCGGACCACGTTGCCGAGCCGCGGCAGATGCTGCTTCAGCACGTAGTCGGTCGCGCCGTGCTTGATGACCTCGATCGCGCGTTCCTCGCCGATGGTGCCCGAGACGAACACGAACGGGGTGTCGGGCGCGGCGGTGCGCGCGATCTCCAGCGCCGCGATGCCGCCGAAGCCGGGCATGGAGAAATCCGAGAGGATCATGTCCGGCGCGAACGTCTGCAGCTTCTCGCGGAAGCAGGCCGCCGTCCGGACCACGGCGGATTCCACGGTGAAGCCCGAACTCTTCAGCTCGCGCAGCGCCAGTTCGGCGTCTTCGGCGTTGTCCTCGACGACGAGTACACGCAACTTTCTGTCCATCGCCCCGTCCCTCCGGTCGCGCCTTAGGGAGAAGTCCGGTTGCTGACCATCCAGTACAGGCCGACCTCGGTCACGCTGTCGGCGAACTTGTCGAAATCCATGGGCTTGACCACGTAGCTGTTGACGCCGAGCTCGTAGCTGCGGATCAGGTCGACCTCCTCGTGCGAGGAGGTCATCATCACCACCGGAATCCGCCGCGTCCGCTCGTCGGACTTGAGCACTTTCAGCGCGTCGATGCCGTCCACCCGCGGCATTTTCAGGTCGAGCAGGATCATGCGCGGCATGCCGTTGCCGCGGTTGGCGTAGTCGCCGCGCGTGAAGACGAAATCGAGCAGCTCGGCGCCGTCCTTGACCCACACGATGTGGTTGGCGATGCGTTTCTGCTTGAGGGTGCGCAGCGTCAGTTCGGCATCCGCCGGATTGTCCTCGGCGTACAGGATCTCGATGTGCTGGAACTCGTTCATTTCTCCTCCTCTGCGCAGGGCAGGGCGAACTGGAACAGGGCGCCCTGGTCGGGCTCGGATTGCGCCCACACGCGGCCGCCGTGGCGGGCGACGATGCGCTTGACGATGGCCAGCCCGACCCCGGTGCCCTCGAACTGGTCGTGGCCGTGCAGGCGCTGGAAGACGCCGAACAGCTTGTCGTAGTAGCGCATGTCGAAACCCACGCCGTTGTCGCGCACGCTGTAGCTGACCTCGGCCTCCGTGGCCTGCCCGCTGACCGCGACCATCGGCTGGGCGCTCCTGCTGCTGTATTTCACCGCGTTCGAGAGCAGGTTGACCCAGACCTGCCGCAGCAGCGCGCGGTCGCCCCAGGCGGGCGGCAGCGGTCCGAGGTCGATCGCGGTACGCGCCGCATCCGTACCGGACGCCTTCACTTCCTCGAGTGCCTCCGCGGCCAGCGCCTGCATGTCGACCTGCGCATGCTGCAGCGGTTTGCGGCCCAGCCGCGACAGCGTCAGCAGGTCGTCGATCAGGGCGCCCATGCGCTTGCTGTTGGTGCGGATCACTCCCAGCAGCCGCAGGCCCTCGGCGTCCAGATGTCCGCCGTAATCGGTCTCGAGGATGCGCGAGAAGCCGTCGACCGCACGCAGCGGCGCGCGCAGGTCGTGCGACACCGAATAGCTGAAGCTCTCCAGCTCCGCGTTGGCGTCCGCCAGCAGGACGGCCTGGTGCTGCAGGTCCGCGTTCAGTCTCTCGAGTTCCTTCTGGACTTCCTGCCAGTGCCGGATGCGCCGCCGGATCTGCGCGTAGACCACGGCCGATAGCGCCAGGCTGACGATGCACAGGAGGACGTACAGCGCGCTGACGACGTACCCCATGCGGCGCTCCTCGGCGATGCGCCGCGCCAGCAGCCCCCGCTCTTCGGCCCGCATGGCGGCCAGCGTGCCGAACACCGCGGCCGCGGCCGTCGCCATGTGGCGCCGGGCGACCAATGCCCGGGCGGCGGCGAACCCTTTGAGGGTACGCGCCAGCTCGACGTCCTCGCTGCGCCGCTCCCAGTACCGGATCCGCCCGGCGAGTGCATCGACGTTGCGCTGCTCGATGGGGTTGTCCGCGGTCATTTCGCGCAGGGCGACAACGTGCGTGGACAGGTTCGAGAGCCCGGCGTCCTTGGCGGCGAGGAAGGCGGGATCCGCCGTCACCACGTAGGCGCGGAGGTCCGACTGCACCTGGGCGATGTCCATGCGCACCGATTCGATGCGGGTCAGGACCGCGTGGGTGTGGCTCACCCAGCCCGCCGTGTCCAGGGTCTGGCGGGTGAACACGAACGCCAGCGAAACCACCCCCAGCAGCGCCGCGAACATCGCCAGCAGCACGCCCTGCACCCGGTGTTCGATCGCGATCATCGGCGCCCCCGGCTCATGGTCTCACGGCAGGCGGCAGCCGTTGCGCCCGGCGCGCCCAGCGGTCATCGATCGCGAGCGTACTGTCCTCCGGCAACCGTCCTTCCCCGACCAGGAATCGCCGCGCCTGCGCCAGCACGGCCTGCGCCTGCGGCGTGAGCGTGAACACAGGTTCGATGCCGCCCGCGGCGTGCAGCCCCGCGTACACCTGCCCCAGCACGGCGGGCGTGTAGCCGACGGCCTGGGCGCCGATGGTGCGCAGTACGGCATTCCCCTGCGCGGGATCGGCGAGTAGGGTTTCGGCCGCGCGCTCGGCGCGCAGCCAGCCGACGACCGCCCCGGGATGCCGGCGCAGCAGATCCTTGCGCGCGACCAGGAACGCGCCGTCGCGCCAGTGGACCTCGGCGCCGGTCAGCGCCACGCGCGCCACGCCGGCGGCGACCATCGCCGCCGCCGCGGGCTGCCACACCACCGCCGCATCGAGCAGGTGCGAGCGGAAGGCCTGGCCGATGGTGTCCGGGGCCAGGTCGTAGACCGCCGCGGGCCGGATGTGCGCGCGCTCGATCAGGTAACCCAGAAACGCATCGCTGCAGGAGCCGCGCGGGACCGCCACGCGCCGGCCGTCCATCCAGTGCAGCACGGCCGCGGCCGTGGGCGGCGCATCCGGAGCCACCAGCAGGACGCTGCACTGGTTCATGCTGAGCGCCGGTGCCGCGATCACCACCGCCTGGCCGGAGGCGGCGGCCATGGCAGCCGGCACGTCGCCGAGATAGGCCATCTGGATCCGCCCCTGCAGCAATTCGCGCTCGAGCACGCTGCCGCGGTTGGCAACGCGGAAACCGACCTTCGTCCCGGCGGGCAGGACATTCGCGTACAGGCGCTCGCCGCGCAGGATCGCGGCCGACCACGCTTCGGCGTAATACGGCTGATAGCCGACCCGCAACTGCAGCGGATGCCCGGCCGCCGACAGGCTGCCGGCACGGCTGCAGCCGCCGCAGGCCAGCAGCAGCGCCAGGCCGACGGCGGCACTGAAACGGCGGCCGCCTGCCGTCACGATGCCGGCCAGACGCCGCAGTACGCTTCCGCTCCTGCCCATCCTCTCGTGGACACCCCCGCATGCTGCAGGGAGAACACGTGCATGACGTCCGTCGCTGCGCGCGCACCGGTGTCCGCTGCGTGAGTCCGCCCCGCCGATGGCGCCGTGACTGCCAGCCATGCGGACGTAAAGGCGTACGGACCCACGCCTCGCGATCGAGATCTCGCGTGCTGGATATACGCTGCGCGCGAACGTGTCAAGCGCAAAAGCCGCCAAGGATGATGCAGCCGACGGTTTGCGGCGCGCGTCCGTGGAACGTCCCGCAGCGCCGGCAGGGCGGCGCCGCGGCCATCTTACGGATCGTGATGTTCCTCCATCGCGCCGCTGGCATCCGCGCACGCACGGCCGCGACGCTGCGCTACGGTTCCGCGCGGCGCGGCGAGTGCGGAAACGCGCGGCTACCGCAATCCGGTCTCGTTGCGCGCGATCACCAGACGCTGGATCTCGCTGGTGCCCTCGTAGATCTCGGTGATCTTGGCGTCGCGGAAGTAGCGCTCCAGCGGCATCTCCTTCGAGTAGCCCATGCCGCCGTGCACCTGCACCGCCTGGTGGGTGATCCACATCGCCGCCTCGGAGGCGGTGAGCTTGGCCACCGCGGCCTCGGTGCTGAAGCGGCCGCCCTCGCCTTTCTCCGCCTGCTGCTTGGCGAAGGCCGCGCGCAGCGTCAGCCAATGGGCGGCGTCCAGTCTGCATTTCATGTCGGCGATCTTGGCCTGGATCATCTGGAAGCTGCCGATGGACTGGCCGAAGGCCTTGCGCTCGCGCGCGTAGGCGAGCGTGGCCTCGTAGGCGGCGCGCGCCAGGCCCACCGCCTGCGAGGCGATGCCGATGCGACCGGCATCCAGCACGCCCATGGCGATCTTGAAGCCGTGGCCCTCCTCGCCGATCACATCCTCGGGGCCCACGCGGTAGTCCTGGAACTCGATCTCGCAGGTGGCCGAGGCGCGGATGCCCAGCTTGGGCTCGACCTTGCCGCGGTGGAAACCCTCGCGCGCGGTATCGATCATAAACGCGGTGACGCCGCGCGCGTGCTTGTCCGGCTCGGTCATCGCGAACAGCAGGATGTACCTGGCCACCGGGCCCGAGGTGATCCAGCTTTTCTTGCCGTTGATCACGAAACTGCCGTCGGCCTGCTTCACCGCGCGGCAACGCATGGCGGTGGCGTCGGAGCCCGACTGCGGTTCGGTCAGCGCGAAGGCGCCGATGGCCTGGCCGCTGGCGATGGGGCGCACGTACTTCTGCTTCTGCGCCTCGCTGGCGAACTTCAGCAGGCCGTTGCAGTACAGCGTGTTGTTGACCGACATGATGGTCGAGTGCGCGCAGTCGGCGGCGGCGATCTCGATCATCGCCAGCGCATAGCAGATCGAGTCCATGCCGGCGCCGCCGTATGCCGCCGGCACCTCGATGCCCATCAGGCCCAGCGCGCCCATCTCGCGGATGTTCTCCAGCGGAAACTCGCCGGAGCGGTCGAACTCGGCGGCCACCGGGGCGATGCGCTTCTGCGCGAATTCGCGGGCGACGGACTGGATGGCGAGCTGGTCGTCGGTGTAGCGGAAATCCATGAAACCCTCCGGGGACGCCACCGCCGGCGCGGCAAACGGCCGTTTCAAAAGGGCGATTGTAACCCGCGGCCGCGCGCGGGCCCCGCGGCCGGACGGCGCGCGCCGGCGTCGGCACCGGCGGGGCACGGCAGCGGCGAAGGCCGCCCGCGCCGCTGCGCCAGCAGCCATCGCAGCAGGCCGGGATCGTCGTAGGCCTCGGGCCAGATCACGTGCGTCGCCGGCCACGGGCCGTGGCGGTACTCGGTGTAGCACACCGGTGCGTGCAGCCGGCGCAGCGCGGCGACCACGGTGCGCGAGCCCACCATCGCGCCGCCGTAGCCGGTGACCACGCCGGTGTCGTTGTCGTCGGCCGCGGCGAACACCCACTCCGGCACCTGCGCGATGCGTGACAGCCCCGCGAGCGTGGTGGCCCCGGTCATCGGCACCAGCGCGGCGAACGCCCGCGGATAGGCCTTGGCCGTGGCCCACGCGCCGCTGGCTCCCGACGAAAGTCCGGTCAGGTAGATGCGGTCGGGATCGACAGGCCAGCGCGCCTCGACGGCGCGGATCACCGCCATCACCTGGCGCGGATGCCAGGTCCCGGTGGGCGACTGCGGCGCCGCGAACAGCAGCGGGATGTGCGCGGCGATGGCGTTGTCCAGCAGTTCCAGCGCGCCGTTGGCCCCGTAGGCGATCTGCTGCTCGTTGTCGCTGCCGGCCTGGTCGGAGCCGTGCAGGAACACCGCCAGCGGCAGGCGCACCCCCGCCGGCAGCGGCTTCGGCACGTAGATGCGGTACGGCAGCCCCCGCACGCCGTGTACTTGGCCGTAGAGAAACGCCGGCGCCGCGCCGGCACGGGCGCCGGCCACGGCCAGCAGAACGGCCAGTATCGGCATCGACATCCATGGCACGCGCATCGCAGGGCTCACCGTGTCCGCAGGCGGCGCAGTGTAGCCAGCGCGGCGGCCTTCTCCTGCCCGCAGCGGCTTGCCGGTGCGGCCGGCGCTGAAATATCCTTCCATCGCGATAGAAGGATTTCATGTGGATCTGCATCAGACCACCACCCTGCTGCGACTGCTGGCCGACCCGACGCGCATGCGCCTGCTGGCGCTGCTGGAGCAGGAGGAACTGACCGTGGCCGAGATCGCCGCGGCGCTGCAGTTGGCGCAGCCGCGCGTGTCCACGCACCTGGCACGGCTGCGCGAGGCGGGCCTGGTGCGCGACCGCCGCAGCGGCGTGTCGGTCTACTACCGCGCCGACCGCGGCGGCGACGCGCCGCGCGCCGTGCTGCTGGACTCGCTGCGCGCCGGGCTGGACGACGCCCTGCTGGCGGGAGACGCCGCGCGCCTGAGCGAAGTGCTGGCGCAGCGCGGCGGCGGCTGGGCCGACAGCGTCGCCGGCGACATGGAACGCCACTACTCGCCGGGACGCACCTGGGAAACGCTGGCGCGCGCCATGATGCAACTGCTGCAGACGGGCGACGTGCTGGATATCGCCTCGGGCGACGGCGTGCTGGCCGAACTGCTGGCGGCGCACGCGCGGCGCATCGTCTGCGTGGACGTGAGCGTGCGCGTGGTCGAGGCCGCGCGCGCGCGGCTGGCGCGCTACGCCAACGTCGAGGTGCTGCAGGCCGACATGCACGACCTGCCCCTGCCCGCGGGCGGTTTCGATCTGGTGCTGATGCTGCACGCGCTGACCTTCAGCGCGCAGCCGGCGCGTGCCGTGGCCGAAGCCGCGCGCGTGCTGCGCCCGGGCGGCCGCCTGCTGCTGACCACGCTGCAGCGCCACGGCCACGCGCGCACGGTGGCGCCCTACGGACACCTCAACAGCGGCTTCCGGCGCGAGGATCTGGCCGCCCACGCGCGCCGCGCCGGCCTGGCCGTGCGCTCCTGCCAGCGCATCAGCCGCGAGCGCCGTCCGCCCCATTTCGAAGTGCTGGCGCTGCTGGCGGGCAAACCCGAGGCATGAACGAGCGCCTGCCCTGGCTGGATCCGGCGCGCGTGGAGCGCCTGCTGGACGGACTGGCACGGCGCATCCTGATCCTGGACGGCGCCATGGGCACCATGATCCAGCGCCACCGCCTGGACGAGGGCGCCTTCCGCGGCGAGCGTTTCGCCGCGGGCTGCGACGCCGGGCACGCCCACGCGCACGGGCCGCACTGCGGCTGCGACCAGAGGGGCAACAACGACCTGCTCAGCCTGACCCAGCCGCAGATCATCACCGGCGTGCACCGCGGCTATCTCGAGGCCGGTGCCGACCTCATCGAGACCAACACGTTCAACTCCACCGCGGTCTCGCAGGCCGACTACCGGCTCGAGCATCTGGTGTACGAACTGAACCGCGAGGGCGCGCGACTGGCGCGCGCGGCCTGTGCGGCGATGGAACGCGACACGCCGGAGCAGCCGCGCTTCGCGGTCGGCGTGCTGGGCCCCACCAGCCGCACGCTGTCGATCAGCCCGGACGTGAACCATCCGGGCTTCCGCGCCATCCGCTTCGATGCGCTGGCCGCCGCCTACCACGAGGCCGCGCGCGGCCTGCTCGACGGCGGCGCCGAAATCCTGATGGTCGAAACGGTGTTCGACACCCTCAACGCCAAGGCGGCGCTGGCCGCGCTGGCGGATCTGTTCCAGCAGCGCGGCGCGCGCGTGCCGGTGATGATCTCCGGCACCATCACCGACCGCTCGGGACGCACCCTGTCGGGGCAGACCGCCGAGGCGTTCTGGTACTCGCTGCGGCACGCGCAGCCGCTGTCGATCGGCCTCAACTGCGCGCTGGGCGCGGCCGACCTGCGCGCGCACGTGGACGTGCTGGCGCAGGTGGCCGATGTCTGCGTGAGCGCGCATCCCAACGCCGGCCTGCCCAACGCCTTCGGCGAGTACGACGAGAGTCCGGCGATGATGGCGGCCACCCTGCGCGGCTTCGCCGAGTCGGGACTACTCAACATCGTCGGCGGCTGCTGCGGCACCACGCCGGAGCATATCCGCGCCATCCGCGAGGCGGTGGCGCCGTTCGCGCCGCGCAAGCCGGCGCGGCCCGAGCCATACACGCGCCTGGCCGGGCTGGAACCGTTCGTGTTCACGCCGCAGATCAACTTCGTCAACGTCGGCGAGCGCACCAACGTCACCGGGTCGGCGCAGTTCAAGAAGCTGATCAAGGAGGACCGCTACGACGCCGCCCTGGCGGTGGCGCGCCAGCAGGTGGAGAACGGCGCGCAGATCATCGACATCAACATGGACGAAGGACTGCTGGACGCCGAGGCGGCGATGACGCGCTTCCTCGACCTGATCGCCGCCGAACCCGACATCGCGCGCGTGCCGGTGATGATCGACTCCTCCAAGTTCAGCGTGATCGAGGCGGGCCTCAAGTGCGTGCAGGGCAAGGCCGTGGTGAACTCGATCTCGCTGAAGGAGGGCGAGGCGGCGTTCCTGGAACAGGCCCGGCGCATCCGCCGCTACGGCGCCGCGGTGGTGGTGATGGCCTTCGACGAGCAGGGCCAGGCCGACACGCTCGAACGCAAGCTGGCGATCAGCCGGCGTGCCCACGCGCTGCTGACGCGGGAAGCCGGATACGCGCCCGAGGACATCGTCTTCGACCCCAACATCTTCGCCATCGCCACCGGCATCGAGGAGCACGCGCGCTATGCGCTGGACTTCATCGAAGCGGCGCGCGCGCTGAAGCGCGAGTATCCGCTGGGCCACGTCTCCGGCGGCGTGTCCAACGTGTCGTTCGCGTTCCGCGGCAACAATCCCGTGCGCGAAGCCATCCACGCCGTGTTCCTGTACCACGCCATCGCCGCCGGCATGGACATGGGCATCGTCAACGCCGGCGCGCTGGCGCTGTACGACGACGTGGACGCGGAACTGCGCGAACGCGTCGAGGACGTGGTGCTGGACCGCCGGCCGGATGCCACCGAGCGCCTGATGGAGATCGCGCCGCGCTACCAGCGCGGGACGCGGGACACAGGGAACGGGGCGCGCGACGAACAGGCCTGGCGCGGCTGGCCGGTGGCGAAGCGCCTGGAATACGCGCTGGTGCACGGCATCGACGACTTCGTCGTGGGCGACACCGAGGAGGCGCGCCGGGCCGCCGAGCGTCCGCTGGACGTGATCGAGGGGCCGCTGATGGACGGCATGAACGTGGTCGGCGACCGCTTCGGCGCCGGCAAGATGTTCCTGCCGCAGGTGGTCAAGAGCGCGCGCGTGATGAAAAAGGCGGTCGCCCACCTGCTGCCCTACATCGAGGCCGGGAAAGCGCGCGGCGGGGCCGTCGCCCGGTCCAGCGGCAGGATCGTGATGGCCACCGTCAAGGGCGACGTGCACGACATCGGCAAGAACATCGTCGGCGTGGTGCTGGCCTGCAACAACTTCGAGGTGATCGACCTCGGCGTGATGGTGCCGGCGCAGAAGATCCTCGACAGCGCGCGTGCCGCGAACGCCGACCTGATCGGCCTCTCGGGGCTGATCACGCCTTCGCTGGAGGAGATGGCGCATGTGGCGCGCGAACTGCAGCGGCAGGACTTTTCCATTCCACTGCTGATCGGCGGCGCCACCACCTCGCGCGCGCACACCGCGCTGAAGATCGAGCCGCACTACAAGGCCCCCACGGTGTGGGTGAAGGACGCCTCGCGCGCGGTGGGCGTCGCGCAGTCGCTGCTCAGCCGCGAACGCGCCGGCGAATACATCGCCAAGGTGCGCGCCGACTACGCCGAGGTGCGCGAGCGCCACCGCAGGCGTGGCAGCGGCAAGCCGCTGCTGCCGCTGGAGCAGGCGCGCGCGCAGGCGCCGCGGCTGGACTGGGCGGGGTACCGCGCGCCCGCGCCGCGCGTGCCGGGGCTGACCGTGTTCGACGGCTACGATCTCGCCGAACTGCGCGGCTGCATCGACTGGACGCCGTTCTTCCAGGCCTGGGAACTGAGCGGACGGTTCCCGGGGATCCTCGCGGATGCCGTGGTGGGCGCACAGGCGCGCAGCCTGCATGCCGACGCGCAGGCCATGCTCGATCGCATCGTCGGCGAGCGCTGGCTGACCGCGCGCGGGGTGATCGGATTCTGGCCGGCGCAGGCGCACGGGGACGACGTCCGCATCCGCCGCGATCCGGGGCCGGATGCGCACGGGTCCGCCGTCACGCTGCACTTCCTGCGCCAGCAGGCGGACAAGCCGGCCGAGCGCGGCAACCTGTGCCTGGCCGATTTCATCGCGCCGGCGGACCGCGGCGTGGCCGACTGGATCGGCGGCTTCGCGGTGACCGCCGGACTGGGCATCGAGCCGCACCTGGCGCGTTTCGAGGCCGCGCACGACGACTACTCGGCGATCCTGCTCAAGGCCCTGGCCGACCGCCTGGCCGAAGCCCTCGCCGAGCGCCTGCACCAGCGCGTACGCCGCGAGTACTGGGGTTACGCGCCCGAGGAGGAACTGGACAACGACGCGCTGATCGCCGAGCGCTACCGCGGCATCCGGCCCGCGCCGGGCTACCCCGCCTGTCCCGACCACAGCGAGAAGCACACCCTGTTCCGGCTGCTCGAGGCCGAGGCGCACACCGGCATCCGGCTCACGGACAGCGGCGCCATGTATCCGGCGGCGGCGGTCTGCGGCTGGTACTTGGCGCATCCGGAAAGTCAGTATTTCGTGGTGGGGCGTCTGGGCCGCGACCAGGTGGCGGACTATGCCCGCCGCAAGGGCTGGTCGCAGAGCGAGGCCGAACACTGGCTGGCTTCCTGGCTGGACTACGATCCCGAGTGACGCGCGGTGCGGCGCATCGGCAGGAGCGGATGCGCACGCACCATTTCTTGCGATAGCCTCACACCATGCTGGACATTCCGTATCCAACCGGCAACCGCCGTGCGCTCGCCCTCGCCGCCGCGCAGGCGCAGCGGCCGCAGCCTGGCTTCGGCTTCGCGCTGGAGCCGGCGGCGCTGACCGGCGCCTTCCGCCTGCATCCGCCGGACGGTTTCGAGGCCTGGACCAGCCGCGACGGCACCCCCTTGTTCGCCACCCGCTTCGACCTGCTCACCACCGCCGACGCGGCGCTGGCGAGGTGCGTGCGCGCGCTGCCGGGACGGCGTCTCTGGGACGGCCTGCTGCGGCCGCGCACGCTGTTCGCCGGCAGCACGGTGAGCGAGTACCTGCCGCTGTCGTCGGCCGCCGCGTCAGCCGCACTGCCGATGGCGCTACGCGAGCAGTACGGGCGCACGTATCCGTTCGTGATCCTCAAGGACCTGCCGCAGGATTCGCCTCTGCTGGACGCGCACAGCAACCGCACTGCCGCGACGCTGCTGCGCGCCGCGCAGCAGGCCGGCTACGTGTCCGTGCAGGGCCAGGCGCTGGCGTACCTGCCGGTCGATTTCACCAGTCTCGAGGACTGGCTGCGGCGGTTTTCCGGCAAACGCCGCTACGACATCCGCCGCAAGCTGAAACAACGCGCCGCGCTGGACGTGGAGACCTGGCCGCTGGGCGCCCCGCCGCTGCAGGACGCTGCCTGCCGCGCCGCGCTGTACGCCCTGTACCGGCAGGTGTATGCGCAGAGCGCGGTGCAGTTCGACGAGTTGTCCGCCGGATTCTTCGATGCCGTGTTCACCGATCCCGCGCTGCCGGGTTTCCTGTTCGTGTTCAGGCACCGGGGCCGCCTCGTGGGCTGGAAGCTGTGCTTCGAGCACGACGGCATGCTGATCGACAAGTACGTGGGTTTCGACTATCCCGAAGCGCGCCGGCTGGGG
Organism: Pseudomonadota bacterium; assembly: GCA_021792975.1. Taxonomy (GTDB): domain Bacteria; phylum Pseudomonadota; class Gammaproteobacteria; order Xanthomonadales; family Rhodanobacteraceae; genus Metallibacterium. The sequence goes on from JAJYTR010000019.1 coordinate 17,245, forward strand.
CTGTTTTTCGTGGGCTGGGCCGAGTGCCTGCAGTACGCGCTGCAGCACGGGCTGCGGCATTACGTGATCGGCTGGACCGATCCCGCGGTGAAGGCCTACCTGGGCGCGCGCTTCACTTTCACCCGGCACGCGGTGTGGGTGCGCAATCCGCTGCTGCGTGCCGGCCTGCGACGGCTGTCACACCGGTTCGAGGCCGACGCCGGCACCCTCCTGGCCGCAGGCGGCGGCTGACGGGCGCGGCATCGCCGCGCCCGTCAGCCGCGGATCAGCCCTGTCCGGAGGCCGCCGCCGGTGTCGCGGTGTCGGCGGTGCGGCCGGCGAAATCCACCACCAGCGAGACGCGCCGGTTGACCTCGCCCTGTGCGCCCCAGGCGCCGGGCTTGACCTGGCGGTCACGCGCCTTGCCGTAGCTCACCGTGCGCAACTCGCGCGCGGGGATGCCCTGCTCGACCAGATAATCCTTCACCGCCTTGGCGCGGCGCAGCCCCAATGTATGGTTGTAGGCCACCGTGCCGGCCGGATCGGTGAAACCCTCGACGGTGATCAGCACATCCGGATGATGCGCGGTGATCACCTGGGCGAACTGGGTCAGCAGCTGTTTGTCGCGCGCGTCCAGGGTGGCGCTGTTGAAGGCGAAATGGGAAACCGTGTCCACACGGATGCGGCCTTGCAGCTGGCTGATCTCGGCGTTGTACTTGTCGAGGGCGGATTTCATCTCGCCGGAGAGCTGGTTGATCTGCGCCTGCTGCTGGTCGAGCTGCTGCTGCTGGTGCTGCTGCTGGTTGCGCAACTGCGCCACCGTGGAATCGAAGTCCTGTTTGGTGACGTAGTTGGCGCAGCCGCCGAGGGCGAACGCGCCGACCGCAGCCGCCAGCAGCGCCAGACGGGACGGAGTGCGAACCATGTTGAACCTCCTTGGACGAAGGGGATGCCGCAGGCGGCGGCGCGCGCCTGCGGCGCTGCGTTCAGGGTCTGCGCCGCAGGTCAACCGTAAACCGCCGCGCCGCACCGTGCAGCCCCGCAGCGCCGACGGGTTTGCCCGCGTTCATGCAACCCGCATCGGCCCCGCGCACCGCTTCTGCTAGTCTCGCGGGACCATGCCGCCCCTGTCCGTTTCTTCGAATCAGCGTGAGGTCATAAGCCCTAGTGCACTGAATCGCATGGTGCGCGGCCTGCTCGAGGATGCACTGCCCATGGTCTGGGTGGAGGGCGAGATCAGCACCCTGGCACGGCCCGCCTCGGGCCATCTGTACTTCGCACTCAAGGACGCCCAGGCGCAGGTGCGCTGCGCCTTGTTCCGGCCGCGTGCGCAGGCGCTGCGCTTCGTACCGGCCGAGGGTCAGCGCGTGCTGGCGCGCGGCCGCGTCACCCTGTACGAGCCGCGCGGCGAGTACCAGCTGGTGGTGGAGTCGCTGGAGGATGCCGGCGCCGGCGCGCTGGCGCGGCAACTGGAGGAGCTGAAGGCGCGCCTGGCCGCCGAGGGGCTGTTCGCCGCCACGCGCAAGCGCGCGCTGCCGGCCTATCCGCAGCGCATCGGCGTGGTCACCTCGCCCAGCGGCGCCGCCATCCGCGACGTGCTGGCGGTGCTGGCGCGGCGCTTTCCCCTGGTGCAGGTGGACCTGCTGCCGGTGCCGGTGCAGGGCAAGGAGGCGCCGGCCGCGATCGCCGCGATGCTGGCGCGCGCCAGCCGCGCCGCGCGCCACGACGTGCTGCTGCTGACCCGCGGCGGCGGTGCCAACGAGGATCTGGCCGCCTTCAACGACGAGGCCGTGGTGCGCGCCGTGGCCGCCTGCACGATGCCGGTGGTGGCCGCCGTGGGCCACGAGATCGACTACACGCTGGTGGATTTCGCCGCCGACCTGCGCGCGCCCACGCCTTCGGCCGCCGCGGAGCTGCTGGTGCCGGACGCCGCCCTGCTGCGCATGCGCCTTGCGCGCCTGCACGAACAACTGCGCCGGCGCATGCGCCAGCATCTGCAGCAGCGCGCGCAGACGCTGGACGCCTGGCAGGCGCGTCTGCGCGGCCAGCATCCGCTGCAACGCACAACACGGGCGCGCGAACGCCTGCAGCGGCTGCGGTCGCAACTGCTGGCCCAGCCGCGGCAGCGGCTGCGCCTGCTGCGCGCGCAGCTTGCGCGCCTGCGTGCGGGGCTGGCCGCCGGCATGCCCGCCCCGCGCATCGCGGCCGCGGGCCGGCACCTGGACAGCGCAAGGCAGCGGTTGCGCGCAGCCGCCGCCGAGTGCCTGCGCAGCCGCCGCGCGCGGCTGGAGGTGCTGCGTCGCGCGCTGCATGCGGTCAGCCCGCAGGCCACGCTGGAGCGCGGCTACGCGATCGCGCTCGACGCGCAGGGCCGGGTGCTGCGCTCGGCCCGGGCCGTTGCGGCGGGGGCGCCGCTGCGCGTGCGGCTCGCCGAGGGCGAGCTGGCCGCCACGGTCACCGCCACGCACGCGCCGTGAGGCGGCATCCGCCATGAACGAAGTCGCGTCCGGAGGCCTGCGGCGACGGCGTGCCGGCCGTCCTGATCACCACACGGCGCTGGAACCTGAAAGCCCCGCACGGCCAGACCCCGGCCGCGCGGTTGCCGCTGCAGCCCGTGTTCTTCATCTGCGGGCCGGGCTTCGTCTGCGCCGGCATCTACACCGGGGAACCCGATGCTGATGCCGCCGCGCGGGTCCACCGGCCCGGACGCCACCCTGGATGTCCCATGAGCACACCGAGCTATCCGTACTACCTCGCCAACCGTCCGCAGGCACCCAATGCCGATCTGCCGGTGCTGGACAAGTACCGCGGCACGCTGGCCGCGCGCGTGGCGCTGCCCGACGCCGCCGCGATCGAGCGTGCGATTGCCGCCGCGGTGGCCGCCGAGGCGCCGATGCGTGCGCTGCATGCGGATGCGCGCCAAGGCGTCCTGGAGCACTGCGTGGCGCGCTTCCGCCAGCGCGAAGACGAGCTGGCCGAAGCCCTGTGCACCGAGGCCGGCAAGCCGATCAGGGACGCCCGCGGCGAGGTCACGCGCCTGATCGACACCTTCAGGGTCGCGGCCGAGGAAGCCGTGCGCATCGAAGGCGAGGTGCTGAACCTGGACATCTCGCCGCGTGCGCGCGGCTACCGCGGCTTCACGCGGCGCGTGCCGGTCGGCGCGTGCAGCTTCATCACGCCGTTCAATTTTCCGCTCAACCTGGTGGCGCACAAGGTGGCACCGGCGATCGCCGCCGGCTGCCCGTTCGTGCTGAAGCCCTCGGAGAAAACCCCGCTGGGCGCGCTGATCATCGGCGAGGTGCTGGCCGAGGCCGGTCTGCCGGAAGGTGCCTTCTCGATCCTGCCGCTGCCGGGCGATGCCGCCGCGCCGCTGGTCGAGGACGAGCGGCTGAAGCTGCTGTCGTTCACCGGCGGGCAGATCGGCTGGCAGTTGAAGGCACGCGCCGGACGCAAGAAGGTGGTGCTGGAACTGGGCGGCAACGCCGCCTGCATCGTCGACGCGGATCAGCGCGGTCGGCTCGACGCCATCATCGGGCGCATGATTTTCGGCGCGTTCTACCAGTCCGGGCAGAGCTGCATCAGTGTGCAGCGCATCCTGGTCCACCGCGACCTGTACGCGGATTTCCGTGCGCGTTTCGTGGCGGCCGCGCGCGCGCTGCGCGCCGGCGATCCGCGCGATGAGCAGACGACCCTGGGCCCGGTCATCGACGAGGCCGCCGCCACGCGTCTGCGCGCCTGGCTGGACGAGGCGACCGCGGCGGGCGCACGGCTGCTGTGCGGCGGCCCGGGCACCGGCCTGCTGTTGCCGGCCAGCGTGCTGGAAGCGGTGCCGCACGCGGCGCGGCTGTGGCGCGAGGAGGCGTTCGGACCGGTGGCCGTGCTCGAGCCCTTCGAGGCCTTCGAGGATGCGCTGCGCACGGCCGACGACTCCGGCTACGGCCTGCAGGCCGGCGTGTTCACCGGCGCTCTGGACCATGCACTGCGCGCGTGGGACGAACTCGAGGTCGGCGGCGTGATCGTGAACGACGTGCCCAGCTTCCGCGTCGACAACATGCCCTACGGCGGCAGCAAGCGCTCCGGCCTGGGCCGCGAGGGGATCCGCGCGGCCATCGCCGAGATGACCGAGCCGCGCCTGCTGGTGATCCGCGACGTGGCGGACTGAGGTGGCCGACACCCTCGCCGCACCCGCGCAGCATGTCCTCGTGGTGCGCGGCAGCCGCTTCGTCGCCGACGCCGCGCCCATCGCCGATGCCGATGCCGCGGCACACTGGCTGGCGGCACACCATCTGGACGCGGCCACGCACAATGCCTGGGCCTGGCGCTGCGGCGCGCGCTATCGCAGCAGCGACGACGGCGAGCCCGGCGGCAGCGCCGGGCGGCCGCTCCTGGCCGCGATCGACGGCCAGGGACTGGACCAGGTGGTGGTGCGCGTGGCGCGCTGGTTCGGCGGCATCAAGCTGGGCGTGGGCGGACTGGTGCGCGCCTATGGCGGCTGCGCGGCCGCCTGCCTGCGCCCGGCGCCGCGGCGGCCGCTGCGCGCGCAGGTGCGCCTGCGGGTGCGGCTGGATGCGGCCGCGCGTGCGCGTCTGTACGCGCAACTGGCACGCTTCGAGGCATGCGCCGGCAGCGGCGGCGAAGACCCGATCCTGACGCTGCCCGCCGACCGCCGGGACGAGCTGGTCGCCTGGCTGGCCGCGCTGACGCGCGGTGCGGCCCGCTGCGAGATCCTCGACGCGGAGGACGACACCGGCTGAGGATGCACCGGGCCCGCCGGCTACACTGCGGCGTCCCCATCCGGCCAGCCCATGGATCCGACCTACCGTCCCGCCGGACGCAATCCGCGTGCCCTGCTGCAACTGTGGCCGTACGTGCGGCCGCAACGCGCGCTGGCGCTGGGCTGGCTGCTGTTCCTGGCCCTCTCCTCGGGCTCCACGCTGGCGCTGCCCTACGGCGTGCGGCTGATGATCGATCATGGCTTCAGTCACGGCGATCCGGCTGCGCTCAACCGCAGCTTCATCGTGCTGTTCGCCATTGCGCTGGTGCTGGCGCTGGCCACCGCCGGCCGCTATTTCTGCATCACCCTGCTGGGCGAGCGCGCCATCACCGCGCTGCGCGATCGCCTGTACGCGCATCTGATCGGGCAGGACGTGAGCTTCTTCGAGCGCCTGCGCGTGGGCGAGGTGATCTCGCGCCTGGGCACCGACACCCAGGTGGTGCAGGACATGCTGGGTTCGGGCGTCTCGGTGGCCTTGCGCAGCAGCGTCACCCTGCTGGGCTCGGCGGCGCTGATGGTATGGACGCAGCCGCGCCTGGCCGGGCTGACCGCGCTGGTGATCCCGGGCGTGATCCTGCCCATCCTGCTGTTCGGCCGGCGCGTGCAGCGGCTCAGCCGCAGTAACCAGGACCGCATCGCCGATACCGCCGCCATCGCCAACGAGACCCTCAACGCCGCCAGCACGGTCAAGGCCTATGCGCGCGAGCGCATCGAGGCGGGGCGCTACCGGGCCGCCCTGCTGGACGCGCTGCGCAGCGCGCAGCGTCGCATCGGCACCCGTGCCGGGCTTACCGCCACCGTGATCGTGCTGGTGTTCGGGGCGGTGACGCTGGTGCTGTGGACGGGTGCCCGCGAAGTGGTCACCGGCGGGCTTTCCGCCGGCGTGCTGGGACAGTTCGTGCTGTACGCGGTGTTCGCCGCGGGCGCCGTGGGCGCGCTGGCCGAAACCTGGGGCGAGGTGCAGCGCGCCGCGGGCGCGATGGAGCGCATCGACGAACTGCTGGCCGAACGGCCGCGGGTGGTGGCGCCCGTGCAGCCGCGGCGACTGCCCGCGCCGGTGCACGGCGCCATCCGCTTCGCCGGCGTGACCTTCCACTATCCCTCGCGCCCGGATACGCCCGCGCTGCAGGGATTCACGCTGCGCGTGGACCCGGGCGAGACGGTGGCGCTGGTCGGCCCCTCCGGTGCCGGCAAGACCACCGTCTTGCAGCTGCTGCTGCGGTTCCACGACCCGCAGCAGGGCAGCGTCACGCTGGACGGCGTGGACCTGCGCGAGCTGGACCCGGTGGAACTGCGCGGCAGCATCGCCCTGGTGCCGCAGGAGCCGGTGATCTTCCACGCCAGCGCCGCCGACAACATCCGCTTCGGACGCAGCGAGGCGGGCGAGGCGGACGTGATCGCAGCCGCGCGCGCTGCCGAGGCCGATGGCTTCATCCGCGACCTGCCGCAGGGCTATGCCATGCCGCTGGGCGAACGCGGCGCGCGGCTTTCAGGCGGGCAGAAGCAGCGCATCGCCATTGCCCGCGCCCTGCTCAAGAACGCACCCGTGCTGCTGCTGGACGAGGCCACCGCCAGCCTCGACGCGCAGTCGGAAGCCGCGATCCAGCGCGCGCTGGCGCGGCTCTACCACGGCCAGACGACGCTGGTCATCGCGCACCGGCTGGCGACCGTGCAGCGCGCCGACCGCATCGTGGTGATGGATGCCGGCCGCATCGTCGCCGAGGGCACGCACGAGGCGCTGCTGGCCCAGGGCGGCCTGTATGCCGATCTTGCGCGGCTGCAACTGCTGGCCTGACGCGGCGGCCCGGCACGGGCCTGCATGGCGGCGCCCCGGACGCAGCGCGATCCGGGCCTTTCCCGATAAACTGCGCTAACTCGGCGCTACGCGTCGTCGAGAAACAGCGACTCACTCAAACAAATCTGAGTGAGTCCCCGTCCTGATGAACTCGACGCTGGAGATCATCAGCGTGAACGACACGGTCCAGGATCACGTCAGCGATCGTGGCTTCGCCGAGATAAGCATGCCAGTTCGCCACGGGTAGCTGCGAGGTGATGACGACAGCCGACTTCCCGACGCAATCATCGATGACTTCGAGCAGATCCTGACGCCCTTGATCGCCGATGGGCGCAACCGCCCAGTCGTCCAGAATCAGCAGTGAGGTTCGGGCCAGTTGTTCACGCAACTTGGGCAGCGTGCCACTTGCGCGGGCGAGTTCAAGCCCCTCGAGCAATCGGGGTAGCCGGGTGTACTGCACGACCAGTCCGCGACGTGCTGCCTGCATGCCAAAATCGCGAGGCGCGGAGGTCTTGTAGATCACGGGCGGGCTGCCTAATCGCTGCTAACCTGCCGCCTCACGTCCGCATGGCGTAGGCGATCCCCCAGACCTTCGAGCGCGCCGCGAAGCGCTCGAGCATCGAGGATCTGCACTTCCACGACCTGCGGCATGAGGCCGTCTCGCGCTTGGCCGAGAAGCTGCCCAATCTGATCGAGCGGGCGGCCGTTACCGGGCACAAGGACCTGCGCATGTTCAAGCGGTACCACCCCCCCCCCCCCCCGCCGCGGATCTAGCCAAAAAGCTCGGTTGAGCCACCGTCTCCCGCCCACCGGGTGAACCGCGCCCCGGCGGATGGCGTGCGGTACGATCAGTCGCGGGCGGCTGTCGCAGTGATGGTTCCGCTTGTGTCGTGGCCCGGATGTACATACCATGGACATGCCAAACCAAAGAGGTTGACCGTGAACGCCGCCATCGAACGCATCGTGGTGCAGGCCACCACACAGGAAAAGCGCGCCATAGTCGCCAAGGCCAAGAAGCTCGACATGACCGTCTCGGAACTGATGCGCAGCGGTGCACAGGCGTACCTGCCGGCCGACGCCGACCTCGTCGCCCTGGCCGAGGCGGCCCAGGCCTCCGCCCGACGCTCCATGGCTGCGATGGATGATGCATTTGCGCGCATCGCTGCGAGCAACGCGCGCATCGAGGCGATGGAAGCGGCCGCCAAGGCGCCGGCATCCCGTCGCGGCCACACGCCGTAATGGGCGGCGCACAGACGATCTGGAATGCGCTCACCACGATCATCCAGATGGAGGGGCGGGTGACGCAGCAGGCGCAATTGCTGACCGCGCAACAAGCCAAGATCGAGACCCTCACTGAGCGCGTCATCCGCCTCGAAGCGCAGATGGAGATGCTGCTGATCGGCGCCGGCGCCAAGTCGCCGAGCAAGCGACTGAGGTGACTGTTGTCGCGTGTTTGAAGTTGATCAATTTGCTGCACTACCATCCGGGCAAGAAATAAGGCCCGATTCGAGGTCGGGCCTATCGTCGAGTGATCGAATGGTGGGCGGTACAGGGTTCGAACCTGTGACCCCTGCCGTGTGAAAGCAGTGCTCTACCGCTGAGCTAACCGCCCGTCGCGAAGGCGCGCAGTGTACGGAGCGCGGGTGGAACGGTCAACGCGCTCCCGCCGTCTGACCGCGGTCATTGGCGCCCGTCGCCGCGCCACCTATGATCGCCGTACACCGGCGCTGCGCCGGAACGGGGAATGCGTATGCAACGCTGGGTCAAGCTGCCGGACGGACGTTTCCTCGACGCCGCACGCGTGGTGCTGATCGGCAAGCCCGAGCGGTTCCAGCGCCTGGACGAGGAGGGCAACGACCTTGGTCCGGCGGTGCTGGTGAACCTGGGGCTGGACGCCGAGCGCGAGCACCAGATCGCCGTCGCGGGCACCCACGAGGAGATCGCAGCGCTGTTGAAGGCGTTGATGGGCGTGGCCGGCAACAACGGCGCGTGAACTTTCGGGAATGCGTCCGGTCCAAACGGACGACGACGGGAGAAGGCATGCCTCCCGGCCCCATGGCCGAACCACCTTCGCGGTTGATGATGCCTGCCGTGCCGGCCACCCCGGCGCGGCGGGTTTTTTTGCGGGTGGAATCCGGCCGCGCCTGGCGCAGAGGAGCATGATGAACTGGGGCATCTGGGGAGGCATCGCCGTCGGTGCCGTGCTGGGCGCCTGGCTGCGCTACGGCTTCGCCCTGCTGCTGAACCCGGTCTTTCCCACCCTGCCGCTGGGCACGGTGGCGGCCAATCTGCTGGGCGGCTTCCTGATGGGCATCGCCATCAGCAATTTTCCCCCGTACATGGGCCTGCCGGTGGAGATGCGCCTGGCGTTCGCCACCGGATTCCTGGGCGGGCTGACCACCTTTTCCACCTTCACCGCCGAGTCGGTGACGCTGTGGCTGCGCGAGCAATGGGGGTGGGCGCTCGCGCACACCGCGGTGCATCTGCTGGGCTCGATCGCGCTGTGCCTGGCCGGCATCGGCCTGGGGCGCCTGCTGACGCGGCATTGAGAGGAGGAGGCGATGAACGGCTGCGCACTGCGTTTCTACATGCACGAGAACCAGAAGCATCGGGGCAAGCTGCTGTACGAGTGGCTGCTCGAGCAGGCCAAGCGCGACGGCATCCACGGCGGCTCGGCATTCCGCGCCATCGCCGGGTTCGGCCGGCACGGGCGCCTGCACGAACAGACGTTTTTCGAGCTGGCGGCCGACCTCACCGTCCTGGTCGAATTCGTGGTCACGCGGGAAGAAGCCGACCGGCTGATCGCCCTGGCCGAGGAAGACCAGGCGCCGCTGTTCTACAGCCGCTACCAGGTCGAGTTCGGCGTCACCGTGCCGCATCCGGCCAAGTGATGCGGCGCATCGCCGCGATGCGGGAGACCACCGTGGGCCTCGAAATCCTGCTGATCCGTCACGGCGAGGTGCCCGGCATCGATCCGCCGCGCTTTCGCGGACGCCAGGACCTGCAGTTGACCGGTCGCGGCCGGGCCCAGGCGCGCGCCATCGGCGACTGGGTGCGCGGCCATTTCGAACTGGACGCGGTGTACTCGAGCCCGCTGTCGCGCTGCATCGATACCGCGCAGGCCATCGCCGCGCCCCTGGGCCTCGCGGTGGAGACCTGTGCGGAGATCAGCGACACCGACTACGGGCGCTGGACCGGCCTGAGCCACCCACAGGCGGCGGCCCGCGACCCGGAAATCTATCGCGCATGGAAGCACGACCCCGGCATCCATCCGCCGCCCGACGGCGAGACCCTGCGCCAGGTCGAGGTGCGCGCCGCCGGCGCCCTGAACGGCATCCGCCGCCGCCACCCGGCCGGCGCGGTGGCGATGGTCACCCACGACGCGGTGATCCGCGCGCTGGTGTTGCACCTGCTGCAGGCGCCGCTGACGCACTACGGCGTGCTGAGGCAGGATCCGTGCGCCGTGAACCGGATCGAATGGCGGGAGGACGGCAGCCCGGTGGTCGCCCTGCTCAACAGCACCGCGCATCTGGCCGGAGCGGCGTGAGCACGCGCCTCACAGCACGCCGACCCCCAGCACCGCCAGCAGCAGCAGGCCGATCAGGGCCAGATACAGATTCATGTCGCCCGACTGCAGACCGGCGACGCGATCGGACAGCCACCACACCGCGCGCGTGACCGGACGGAACAGCCGCGCGGCGAACAGCGGCGCGATGCGCTGCTCGAAGCTGAGCCGGCGCAGGAAATATTCGCGCTCCACGTGTTCGTGCTCGACATCCAGGCGCGGGCGGTAGATGAAACTGTAGAACACCTGCACCGCGTGCGAAAAGGTCAGCGCGGTGGTGGCCGCGCGCGGTGCCGGTGCGTGGCCGCCGAACCACACGGGCGCCCGGCGCACGCCATGACGGCTGCGTGCCCACAGCACCAGCGCGACCGGCAGCAGTGCCAACAGCGGCATCACGATGACCAGCAGCGTCGGCGAGATGAAGGCGAACCGGGCCGTCAGCGGCACCAGCAGCGGCCCTTCGCGCAGTTGCAGCGACGAGTGCGCGAACCATTGCCGCGACACCGGATCGAGCGCCCGCAGCCACCAGGGCATCCCCGCCGCCAGCGCCAGCGCCAGCAGGCCCAGCAGTCCCACCGCCAGCGCATGGCCCACGGGCACCGGCTTGCGGTCGGCATCCTCCTGCGCCCTGCCCTGGCAGCCCAGGCCGATCGCCTTGACGAAGGTGGCATACGCCAGAGCGGCGGTGAGCGCCAGCCCCACGCCGCCCAGTGCCAGCGTCAGCCGGCCGGCAAGATCAGGCACCTGGAAGTTCTGGAACAGGGTCTGGAACACGTACCACTCGCTGACGAAACCGGCCTGCGGCGGCATGCCGGCCAGGCTCATGCCGGCCAACACGATGCCGATCCCGAATATCCACGGGCTGGCGCGCAGCAGGCCGGACTGCCGCAGACGGTAGTGGCCACGCGCATGCCACGCGCCATCCGCGCCCAGCAGCATCGCGCCCTTGGCCAGGCTGTGCCCGGCCAGATGCAGCAGACCCACCAGCCAGGCCAGCATGGCCAGATCGGCCAGGCCGGCGCTGCGGAACACCAGTGCCGCCCCCAGCGCCAGAGTGGCGATGCCTGCGTTCTCGGCCGAAGACAGGCCCAGCAGTTGCCGCCAGTCGTCCGCCTGCAGCGCATACAGCACGGCCAGGATGGCGCTGAGCGCAGCCACCGCCACGGTGACGATGCCCAGCAGTTCGCTGGCCGGCAGCCACAGCAGCAGACCGCGCGCCAGCGCATACCACGCGGCGTTGAGCACGATGCCGGAGAGCAGGCTGCCGCTGGCGCCGCTGCCGCTGGCGTAGGCACCGGCGAACCACTCGTAGAACGGCAGCAGGCCCAGCTTGGCGCCGAAGCCGAGCAGCAGCAGCACGCCCAGCCCGAAGACGGCGGCACCGGCAAGATGCGCCGCGCCGGCGGCAAAGCCGTCCATGGCCATGCTGCCGCCCGGCAGGGCGAAAATCAGCCAGGCCGCCAGCAGGGCGACGGCGCCCACCTCGAGCAGGGCCAGCATGTTCAGCGTCGCCCCACCCTCGTCGTCCTGTACGCCCAGACGTTCAGCCAGCAGCATCGCCGCGCCGCCCAGGCTCATCAGTTCCCAGGCCACCAGGAACACCACCCCGCCCCGCACGCCCATCACGCCCAGCGCGCCACAGAGGGCGCCGATGGCACCCACGTACCAGACGCGCTGGCGCGCGTCGGGGCTGCCCAGCGCCAACGCCGGCGTGGCGGCGATGCTGCCGAACAAGGCCAGCCAGCAGGCGGCGCCATCCAGCTCGAAATGCGCCGCGCCGATGCCGGCGATGCGCAGCGCATGGCCGCCCAGCAGGGCGCCCGCGCTCGCGAACACCACGCCGGCGCTGCCCAGCACGGCCAACAGGCGCGTCGGCGCAGGGGTCGGCAGCAGCAGCGCGAGCAGCGCCGCCAGCAGCAAGGCCAGGATCGCCAGTGACAGCAGCTCAGCCATCGATGCGTCCCCCATGCAGCCGCTGCCGGCTGCGCCCCAGCAGCAGCAGCAATGCGTGCATGATCGCCGCCGGTGTCGGCGGGCAGCCGGGCAGATACACATCGACCGGAATCGCCGCCGCGGCGCCGCTGCCACCGGCATAGCCCTCGCGCGCCATCGCGCCGCTGATCGCGCAGGCGCCCATGGCCATCACCCATTTCGGCTCGGGCATGGCCTCCCAGGCCGCCTGCAGCGCCTCCTGCATGGGCGCGGTGACGGTGCCGGTGACCAGCAGCAGGTCGGCCGCGCGCGGCGAGGCGGTGAAGAAGATGCCCAGCCGGTGCAGGTTGTAGAACGGGTTGAGCAGCGCCTGCAGTTCGCTCTCGCAGCCGTTGCAGGAGCCGGCGTCGACATGGCGGATGTGCAGGCTGCGTTTGAAACGCCGCGCCATCAGCTCCTGCACCTGCGCGGTGATGCGATGCGCGTGCGGATCGAATTGCAGGTCCTCGCGCCGGCGCACGCCCGGTGCCCGGTCATGGCCGGGCATCAGCACATCGGCCGGACAGACTTCGATGCAGCGCTGGCAGGCGATGCAACGCCCGTAATCGAGTGCGATGCGTGTACCGCCGGCCTGTCCCTCGCCCGGCTCGCTGGCGGTGAGCGCCGCGGTCGGACAGGACGCGATGCATGCGGCGCAATCGGGTGCGCAGTCGCGGGCGGCGATGCGCGGCAGGCCCAATGGCACATCGCGCACCGGCGCTTCCGCGTCGGGCCCGTCGCGGGTGGCCTTGCCGCGCGCCAAACCGAACAGTGTCCACAAGGCCATGGCGCGCTCCTAGCGGTCGCAGCCGGCGATGGTGCTGCCGAAACTGGCTTCGTTGATGGCGTAATCCATCATGTTGCTGTCGTGCACGGTGTAGGGAAATACCCGCCAGTTGGAGTACGAGGGCGACTTGATCTTGACCCGCGCCAGCCGTCCGGCAGGATCCATGTGCGCCACGTAGTAGACCGAACCACGCGGCGATTCCGCCCAGCCCACGCCGAGACCCCGGGCCGGAACGGGACAATCGGTGCGCACGGCGCCGGCGGGCAGATCCCGGGCCAGTGCGCGCAGCAGCCGCAGGCTCTCCAGCAGCTCGCCGCAGCGCACGCGGTAGCGCGCATACGCGTCGCCGTCGCCATGCAGGATGATTCTGGGCGGATGCGCGTCGTAGGCGGCATAGGGATGGTCGCGGCGCAGGTCGCGGTCGAGCCCGGAGGCGCGCTCCACCGGCCCGGTGGCGCCCTGGTCGAAGGCCACCTGGCGCGGCAGCGGCCCGGTGGTGTGCAGGCGGTCGAGGAAACTCGAGGTGCGCTCGAGCTGATCGAGGTAGCGCACGCTGTCCCGCTGCAGCCGCGCCAGCTCCTGCGGAACGTGCGCGGGCAGATGCAGATCGCGGCGCAGGCCGCCCGGCACCAGCACGTTCATCAGCAGGCGGTGCCCGCAGACGGCGGCGTTGATCTGTTTGGCGCGCTCCTCCAGCAGCCGGCCCTCGGCCTGGCCCACCTTGAGCGTGGTGGTGTCGGCCAGATGCCCTAGGTAATGCAGGTGGTTGTACGTGCGCTCCAGCTCGGCCAGCAGGCTGCGCCAGGCACGTGCGCGCGGCGGCGGTTCGATGCCGGCGGCATCCTCGATGGCCTGGCAGTAGGCCAGCGCATGCGCCAGCGCGCCGACGCCCGAGACGCGCTCGGCCAGGTGCACCGCCGCGTCCGCCCGCAGTCCTTCGAAACGCTTTTCCATGCCGCGGTGCTTGAGAAACAGGCGCGGCTGGTAACGCAGGATGCGCTCGCCCATGTAGAAAAAACGGAACTGCGCCGATTCGAACACGTCGGCCCGGATCGGGCCGAAGTCCAGTTCCTGGATGTCCTCGCCGGCCACATCCGGCAGCACGTGCGGCGCCGGGAAACGGCCGCAGCCATCCGCACACGACAGCGGCGCGGGCTGCCCCGCGCGGCGCTCGATCACCAGCGGATGCGGCTCGGGGTGGTGGACCAGATCCACCCCGGACAGGTCCTGCATTTCGCGCTCGTACCAGCCCAGCAGCGGCACGTGCGCGGCCATGCTGGGCAGGCCGCCGGGCAGCGCATCCACGCACCACAGCTCCAGCGGCTTGCCCGCGCCGGGCGAGGCCAGGTAGCAGACCTGCAGAGGTCCGGGCTGCGTGTGCGCGTACACCATCTGCATGCGGCCACCGCCGGCCAGCAGCGTCTCGATGGCGCCGGGCAACCCGGCGGCGTGCATGCGCATGACCAGCTTGTTCATACCGCCGCCCCCAGCGCATGGGCGATCTGCCCGAACCAGTGCGTGAACAGCGGCGGCCACCACAGACCGAACAGCAGCAGTGCAGCGACGGCCAGCGCCAGCGGCAACCCGGACAGCACGCCTGGCAGCGGGCCGGCGGGCGCGGCCGGCGCCGGGCGCGTGAACATCGCCCGGAAGTGGTCGAGGAGGCCGGCGAAGATGACGATCAGCAGCAGCAGGAACAGCACCGCCACCCAGCGCGTGCCGGGGCGCTGCCAGCCGGCCATCAGCACGCTCAGCTCGCTGCGGAACAGACCGAACGGCGGCGCGCCGGTGATGGCGACGGCAGCGGCCAGCCACAGCCAGGCGAAGCCGGGCATGGCGGCCGGCAGATCGCCCATGCACTGCATGTCGTGGCTGCCGAAGCGGCGCACCGCACTGCCGGCGCCGATGAACAGGGCGGTCTTGTTGAGGCTGTGGTTGAGCATGTGATACAGCGCGCCGAACACGCCCAGCGCGCCGCCGAAGCCGAAGCCCAGCGCCACCACGCCCATGTGCTCGACACTGGAGTACGCCATCAGGCGCTTGACGCCGCGCTGGCGCAGGATGAACAGCGCGCCGACGACCAGCGAGGCCGCTCCCAGCGCGATCAGCACCCGGTGCGGCCATGCGCCGTGGCCCGCGGTATCCGTGGCCGCCAGGAAGCGCACGATGCCGAGCATGGCGCAATTGAGCAGCGCGCCGGAAAGCATGGCCGAGACCGGCGCCGGCGCCTCGCTGTGCGCATCCGGCAGCCAGGTGTGCATCGGCGCCAGTCCCACCTTGACGCCGTATCCCACCAGCGACAGCAGAAAGCCCACCTGCAGCAGTACCGCCGGCATGCGCGGCGCGATGGCATCCAGCGTGCTCCAGTCCAGCGTGTAGGTCGGCCCCAGCACGAAGGTGCCGCCCCAGTACAGCAGCACCGTGCCGAGCAGGGCGATGCTGATGCCGCCGGAGACGATGATGATGTATTTCCACGCCGCCTCCATGCTCTCGGCGCTGCGCTCGTAGCCGACCAGGAAGGTGCTGACCAGCGTGGTCAGCTCGATGCCGATCCAGTACACCCCGATCATGTTGGCCATCGGCGCAGCGAACATGGTCCAGGCGAACAGCGCGAACAGCGCATAGAAATGGGGCAGCCGCCGCGTGTCCTCGCCGTGGCGCATGCAGTCCAGCGCGAACAGCGAGGACAGCAGGTACACCGCAGCCGTGCACAGCATCACCCAGGCGCCCAGGCGGTCGAGATACAGCAGCCGGTCGAAGAACTGCCGCGGCCGACCGGCGCCGATGAGCAACAGGATGCTCGCCGGCAGACATACCAACGCCGCCAGCAGATTGGCCCATCCCGCCAGCCGCCGCACCAGCAGCGACCACAGCACCGCCAGCAGCGGCGCGCCCAGCAGCAGCAGGATCAGCGCGTGCGTGCCCATCTCAGCCCGCCAGCTTCTGCAGCGCCTGGCTGCCGGTGGCGCCCACCGCGCTCAGCAGATAGCGCACCAGCACCGCAAAACAGGTCACCGCCACCAGCAGGTCGAACAGCAGCACCAGTTCGATCATCAGCGGCATGCCCGGCACCAGGATCTGCGAACCAAGGAACACGCCGTTCTCCAGCAGCAGGACGCCCAGCACCGAACTGATCGCCTCGCGCCGGATCGCCAGCATGAGAAAGCCGATCAGCTTGATCGACAGCATCACCGTCAGCGCCAGGATCACCACCCGCGTCTCGATACCCACGCCGTGACCGATGCGGTAGGCCACCACCACCGCGAAGATCACCAGCGCGGCGCCCATCACCAGCGCGGTGGAAGGCCGCACGATCTCGTGCAGCTCGCGGTTGACGTGCAGGCGGTTGAGCACCCACAGCAGCATCAGCGGCAGCACCAGGCCGCGGAACAGCGCGGTCAGCGCCGCCACGAAGTACAGCTCGGCATAGCCGCCGGCGTAGCCCACCAGCGCCGAGAGGATGGCGATCAGCCACGACTGCGCGGCGAAGGCCAACATGTAGTCCTTCAGCCAGCGCGAGCCGAGCATCACGAACGCCAGCACCAGCGCGCTGATCGCGATCAGGCTGAAGAGCGAAGCGAGTACGGGGTCGAGATGCAAGGCCAGCATGACGTCACCGGATGTTGTTGGCGATCAGCGCCAGCACCGCGAACACGAACGCGGCGGCCAGCGGTTCCTGGTAGCGGTAGAAGCGCAGCCGCGACTGCACCGTTTCCACGCCGATCACCGCGCCGGCGATGACGACGAACTTGACGGCGATGCCGGCCAGCGTGCCGGCGACGCCGATCGCGCTGCCCTGCGCCGACAGCCCCCAGGGCAGGATGAACACGTTGGCGAAGATGGTGTACAGGATGAACTGCTTCATCATCCCCGCCCACTTCAGCAGCGCCAGCAGCGGGCCGGAGTACTCCAGTACCCGCGCCTCCTCGATCATGTACACCTCGATGTGGGTGCTGGAGTGGATCGGCAGGCGGTCGGTTTCCACCAGCAGCAGCACGAAGAACGCCGCCACCAGAAACAGATGTGCGGGACTCCAGTACACCTCGGGCTGCTGCACCAGTTCGTGGTTGACCACGAACGGCAGCATGGCTCCTGCCATCAGGGTGATGCCCACGAACACCAGGATCAGGATGGGCTCGGCGAGGATGCCGATCAGCACCGTGCGGCTGCTGCCCAGGCCGCCGTAGCTGCTGCCGGAGTCCATGCCGGCGAGGTTGATGAAGAACGAGCCCAGGGTGAGGATCAGGCCGCCGCCCAGGATGTCGCCCATATCCGAGAGCGGCAGCGGATAGTTGGTGAGCACCGGGATCAGGATCGGCACCGTCGTCATCGCGGTGAACGCGACGATGGGCGCCGCGACGAAGATCCAGCTCGCGCTTTCCGGCAGCACCGTCTGCTTGCCGAACAGTTTGATCAGGTCGCGCCAGGGCTGCAGCAGACCGGGACCGGTGGCGCGCTGCACGCGCTCCTCGTAGCGCAGGATGAAACCCTGCAGCAACGGCGCCAGCAGCAGCACGGTCAGTACCTGGCCGATCTGCAGCAGCGCGTCACGCACGGCATGCCCCGCGTCCGGCGCGTTCGCAGCAGACAGCCAACCGGGATTTGCGCGTCGAAGTCGACGTGTTCCTGCGAGGCATGACCATCACTCCAGGTGGTGGGTCTCGTAGGAGTCATCAGCCCGTCGGGGGCGTTCGCGGCGAACTCCATCGCCTGCTTGCGCGATTTGCCGCGATTACATGCCGGCGCCGCCGGCTTGTCAATCTGCCGGAGCACGGCGGTCGCGCGCGCGGCGCCGATCCAGCGCCCGCCAGGGTCCACGGCCGCACGATCGCCGATGGTTGACAGGCCGGCAAAGCCCTTGGGAGTATCGCCGCGGGGATGGCATTCCCCCGCTGTACGAATCGCCGCATGGCTGATGATGCCTACCGAGCATGCGTGGCGGCGCGCGCGCCTCGGCCGGGCGCGCACGACGGGCCCTGCGGGGCATGCACGCAGCTCGCGTACGGATCGCCCTGACGCGGAGTGCAACGATGACGTGCCCAGGCAGGCGGCTTGCAACGGATCGGCCGGAAGGCCCGGCGCCATGAACCCGTCGGGCCTCCGCGCGCGCGCGGAACGTCTCCTCGCCGCGGCCGATGTGCGGATCGGCGGCGCGCGCCCGACCGATCCGGTGGTCCACGACGAACGCCTGTACGCGCGCGCGTTCGCGCACGGATCGCTGGGCTTCGGCGAGGCGTACATGGACGGCTGGTGGGACGTGCAGGATCTTGCCGGCATGCTCACGCGCATCCTCGGTGCGCACATCGACGACCGGCTGCACACCCTCGATGCGCTGATCTCGCACCTGCGCGCGCGCTGGCTCAACGCGCAGCGCGGCCGCCGCGCCTGGGTGGTCGGCAGGCGCCACTACGACACCGGCAACGCGCTGTTCGAGGCCATGCTGGGCAAGCGCCTGGTGTACAGCTGCGGCTACTGGGCGCAGGCGGACAATCTCGACGACGCGCAGGAAGCCAAACTCGATCTGGTCTGCCGCAAGCTGCGGCTGCAGCCCGGCATGCGCGTCCTGGATATCGGCTGCGGCTGGGGCGAGGCGTTGAAGTTTGCCGCCGAGTGCTACGGGGTCAGCGGCGTGGGCATCACGGTGTCCAGGGAGCAGGCGACGTGGGCCCGGAACCTGTGCAAGGGCCTGCCCGTCGAGATCCGCCTGCAGGACTACCGCGAGGTGCAGGACCGCTTCGACGCGGTGTTCTCGATCGGCATGTTCGAGCACGTCGGCGCGCGCAACTACCGCACGTACTTCGAGACCGTGCGCCGCGTGCTCGAGCCCGAGGGACTCAGCGTCCTGCACAGCATCGGCAGCAACGAGGCACCGAGCAGGCCGGACCCGTGGATCGAGCGGTACATCTTTCCCAACTCGATGATTCCGGCCGCCAGCCAGGTGGCCGCCGCCCTGGAGGGCCTGTTCGTGGTCGAGGACTGGCACAACTTCGGCGCCGACTACGACCGCACGCTGTGTGCCTGGAAGACGAACTTCGATGCCGCCTGGGAGCGCCTGCGTGGCCGGTTCGACGAACGGTTCCGGCGCATGTGGCATTTCTATCTGTGCGTGTCGGCTGCGGCGTTCCGCACGCGGCGCAACCAGCTCTGGCAGCTCACGCTCTCCCCGCAGGGCGTGCCGGGCGGCTACCGCGTGCCGCGCTGAATGCCGCCCGGCAGCGTTCCGGCTGATCCCGCGCGAGCGCACGGTCCATGTTCACCGAGAGCCAGCGTCGCCATATCCAGCAAAGCCTGGCGCATATCGAGCAGACGCTGGGCGACGCCCTGCTGCTGGCCGCGCGGTCGCGGCACGACGAAGTGTTCCCGCGCTACCGCGCGGCACTGCCCGCCGCCGACACCGCGGCGCTGCAGGCCGCGCTGCAACGCCTGCGCGGCGTGCTGCGGCGCTTCGCGCATGCCCATGGCCAGACCCTGCCCGCGGCAGGCGCGATCGACCCGGCGTGGGCGCTGGACACCCAGATCACCCTGCTGCGCAACGTGGCGCTGGAGCTGCGGCCGGCCCACCTGGCGGGCTATGGCGCGCTGGATGAAGGCGCCGTCATGGCCTGCCGCGCGCTGGCGGCCGAAGTGGGAGCCGTGCTCGAGGGGATGCAGGACGCGCTGCGCAGCGTCGGCGGCCTGCCCGCGCCCGCCGCCGCGGACGCGCTGACGGCGCTGCTGCTCGAGCTGATCCCGCGCTACCGCCTGGGCGAATACCGCGCCCGCGTCGCCGCGCTGGCCGAGACCGGCGGCCGCGTCGAGGTGGTCGTGCTCGGCCGCGTCAGCAGCGGCAAATCCTCGCTGCTCAACGCCCTGATCGGACGCGAGCTGTTGCCGGTGGGCATCGTCCCGGTGACGACGGTGACCACGCGCCTGATCGGCGGCGTTGCATCCATGCTCGAGCTGGTCTACCTCGATGGCCGCAGCGAGCAGCGACCGCTCGCGGAGCTGGCCGCTGCCGTGGACGAACGCCGCAACCCCGGCAATCGCCGCCGCCTGCGCGAGGTGCGCGTGGGTCTGGGTACGCCGCCCTGGGCCGCAGGCGTGGTGTTCACCGATACCCCGGGACTGGGCGCGCTGGAGGGCGAGGCCAGCGCCATGGCCATGGATTACCTGCCCCGCTGCGATCTCGGCCTGGTGCTGGTGGACGCCGGCGCGACCGCCACCGCGCTGGAGCGCGATCTGCTGCAGGCCCTGCACGAGAGCGGTGCCGCGCTGCGCGTGGTGCTGGCCAAAGCGGACCTGCTGGGCGCGGAAGCCCTGTCGCAGCAGCAGGCGCATGTCGCGGCCAGCCTGGGCGGAGCCATCGGCGCTGTCGTACCGGTCGACGTCCTCAGCAGCCAGCCGGCCTGGCAGGCGGCACGCGAACACTGGCGCGAGTCCACCCTGCGCCCGCTGCTGGATGCGCTGCGCGACGAATCCGCGACGCGCGCGGTGCAGCGCGCGCATGTACTGGGCCGGCAGGTGCTGGCCAGCCTGCGCCTGGCGGCACACGGGGATGCCGCCGGGCCGGCCGCATTCGACAGCACGGCGCAGCTGGCGCTGGATCAGGCGCTGCAGGAGCAGCACCGCCACATCGCACGCTACGCCGAGCAGGCCGGCGACGCGTTGCTGCGGCATGCGGTCGAACAGGAGCACGATGCCCAGGCCTGCGCGCATCAGGCCGGCGATCTCGCCCATCGACTGGCACAGCAGACGCGCGCGGCCGTGTCCGCGAGCGCGGCCGCCGAAGCCGGCGCCCTGCCGGCATTCGCCTGGCCGTGCGGGTTCTTGCCGCAGGCGCCGGCGCTGCTGCCGCGGCCGCTCCGGCGCACTTGGCGCCTGCATCGCCTGCGCCAGGAACGGCGGGCGGATCTGCAGGCCGCCTGCCGGGCGTACGCGGCGGCACTGCACACCTGGCTGGACACCGCCGGACAGGCGGCGCAGCGGCAACTGCGCGCCGGCCAGAGCGCCGGCGCCGGCGACGCGCAGCAACTGCAGCGGGACATCGTCCGGCTGGCACGCGCGCTCGGGCAAGCCGACCCACCGG
>JAJYTR010000020.1 GCA_021792975.1 Pseudomonadota bacterium
GGTGGCGCTGATCGCGCCGATTGCGATGGAGGAGGGGCTGCGCTTTGCGATCCGCGAGGGCGGGCGCACGGTGGGAGCCGGCGTGGTGGCCAAGATCATCGAGTAATACGAACAGAGCGGGACGGCGAAAGCCGCCTCGCGCATCGGTTCTTTTCACAGGATACGGTTATGGCGAACCAGAAGATTCGCATTCGGCTCAAAGCATATGACCACCGGCTGATCGACCGCTCGGCGAGCGAGATCGTCGAAACCGCCAAGCGCACCGGGGCCACGGTGCTTGGACCGATTCCGCTGCCGACCAAGATCGAGCGCTACACCGTGCTGGTGTCGCCGCACGTCGACAAGGACGCGCGCGACCAGTACGAGACGCGCACGCACAAGCGGGTGCTCGATATCGTCGATCCCAATGACAAGACCGTCGACGCGCTGATGAAGCTCGATCTCGCCGCCGGCGTGGACGTGCAGATCAAGCTCGGCTGAGTCGCAGGAACCGGGGTAGAGAAATGAGTATCGGACTGGTAGGTCGCAAATGCGGTATGAGCCGGATCTTCACCGAGGACGGCCGTGCGGTGCCGGTGACGCTGATCGAAGCGACGCCCAACCGTGTGACGCAGGTGAAGACTCCCGACAACGACGGTTACGCTGCAGTGCAGGTGACGGCCGGCGCCAAACGCGCCAGCCTGCTGAGCAAGGCGACCAAAGGCCATTTCGCGAAGGCCAAGGCCGAGCCGGGACGCGGCCTTTGGGAATTCCGCATCGCATCCGCCGATGCCGCAGCCTACAGCGTGGGCAAAGAGATCGCGCTGGATGACGTGTTCAAGGTGGGCCAGAGCGTCGACGTGGCTGGGGTCACCAAGGGCAAGGGTTTCCAGGGTGCGATCAAGCGCCACAACTTCACCATGGGCGACGCCACGCACGGCAACTCGCTGTCGCATCGCGCGCCGGGATCGATCGGCCAGCGCCAGACCCCGGGCCGCGTGTTCCCGGGCAAGCGCATGGCAGGCCAGATGGGCAATGTGCGGCGGTCGGTGCAGCACCTTGAGGTGATGCGTATCGACAGCGCCAACCACGTGATCGCGATCCGGGGCGCCATTCCCGGCGCTACCGGCGGCGATGTGATCATCCGCCCGACCAGCAAGGGTTGAGGAGTCAGGTCATGGAAATCAACGTCACCGATGCCGCACCCCTGCAGGTGGCCGAATCCGTGTTCGGCGCCAAATTCAACGAGAATCTGGTCCATCAGGTGGTGGTGGCCTACCGCAATGCGGGGCGTGCCGGCACCAAGGCGCAGCTTTCGCGCAGCGAAATGTCGGGCACTACCAAAAAGTTCAAGAAGCAGAAGGGCGGCGGCGCACGTCACGGCGACTATCGCGCCCCCATCTTTGTGGGCGGCGGCAAGACTTTTGCCGCCAAACCGCGCAGCTTCGAGCAGAAGGTCAACCGCAAGATGTACCGCGGGGCCATGCGCAGCATCCTTGCCGAGTTGAACCGACAGGGGCGGCTGCAGGTGGTTTCGGGCCTGGGTGTCGAGCAGCCGCGCACGCGCGCGATGGTCGAGCGTCTGGAGCAACTGGGAGCCAGCGGGCACGTACTGCTGGTCGACGACAGCGCCGGTGACGCGCTGTTTCTGGCCGCACGCAATATCCCGCACGTGCATGTGGTCGACGTGGCGGCGATGAGTCCGGTCGCGCTGGTAGGCGCCGATCGCGTGGTGATGACGGTCGAATCCGTCAAGAAGATCGAGGCCTGGCTGGCATGAACAAGGAAACCCTTATCGATGTGCTGCGCGCGCCGCTGGTCTCCGAGAAGACTGCGCGCGTCGGCGAGCACAACCAGTACGTTTTCGAAGTCGCGCCCGCTGCGACCAAATTAGAAGTCAAGGCCGCCATCGAGCACCTGTTCGAGGTCAGGGTCGAGTCGGTCAATGTGGTCAACGTCAAGGGCAAGAGCAAGTCCTTCCGTTACCGCCCGGGCCGTCGTGCCGGCATGCGCAAGGCATACGTCCGCCTCGCCGAAGGCCAGACCATCGACGTGATGGCCAAGGCCTGAGTCAGGAGTCCTATCCCATGGCATTGATGACATTCAAGCCAACGTCCGCCGGGCGCCGCGCGATGGTGCGTGTGACCGCACCGGAGTTGCACAAGGGCGCTCCGCACGCTCCGCTGGTCGAGGCGCAGACCCATACCGGCGGGCGCAACCACTTCGGGCGCATCACCACGCGGCATCGCGGCGGCGGCCACAAGCAGCATTACCGGCTGATCGACTTCAAGCGCGACAAGGAAGGCATCGCCTGCCGAGTCGAGCGTCTCGAGTACGACCCCAACCGCACCGCACACATCGCCCTGGTGCTGTACGCCGACGGCGAGCGCCGCTACATCATCGCGCCGCGCGGCTTGGCCGTGGGCGACCGGCTGGTCTCGGGGCGCGATGCGCCGATCCGGCCGGGCAACTGCCTGCCGTTGCGCAATGTGCCGATCGGATCGACCGTGCACTGCATCGAGATGAAACCGGGCAAGGGCGCGCAGTTGGCGCGCAGCGCCGGCGCTTCGGTGCAGCTGGTCGCGCGCGAGCAGGGTTTCGCCACGCTGCGTTTGCGTTCCGGCGAGATGCGCAAGGTCCCAGTCGAGTGCCGCGCCGTCATCGGCGAGGTGGGTAACACCGAGCACAACCTGCGCAAGATCGGCAAAGCCGGCGCCAAGCGCTGGCTGGGCGTGCGCCCCACCGTCCGCGGTGTGGCCATGAACCCGGTCGACCACCCGCATGGCGGCGGTGAAGGCCGCACTTCGGGTGGCCGGCACCCGGTCAGTCCTTGGGGTCTTCCGACCAAGGGCTACAAGACGCGCAACAACAAGCGCACGCAGAACATGATCGTGCGCCGCCGCAAGTAACAGGACATCGACATGCCGCGTTCGCTCAAGAAAGGTCCCTTCATCGACCTGCACCTGATGAAGAAAGTCGAGGCTGCTGCAGCCACCAGCAGCAAACGGCCGATCAAGACCTGGTCGCGCCGTTCGATGATCGTGCCGGAGATGGTCGGCATGACCATCGCCGTGCACAACGGCAAGCAGCACGTGCCGGTGCTGGTCAACGAGAACATGGTCGGCCACAAGCTGGGCGAGTTCGCGGCGACGCGCACGTTCAAGGGCCACTCCGGCGACAAGAAGGCCGCAGCGCCGGCCGCTACCAAGAAGTGATGGAGACTGCGATGGAAGCCAAGGCAATCCTGCGCGGCGCGCGCATCTCGGCCCAGAAGGCGAGGCTGGTGGCGGATCTGGTCCGCGGCATGCCGGTGGACCGCGCCAGCGGCCTGCTCGAGCACACCGACAAGAAAGCGGCGCACATCGTGCGCAAGGTGCTGCTGTCCGCGATCGCCAATGCCGAAAACAATCTCGGAGCCGACGTGGACGATCTGAAGATCTCCCGCATCTTTGTCGACGAAGGTCCAACAATGAAGCGCATGCACGCGCGTGCCAAAGGGCGTGGCGCCCGCATTCTCAAGCGCTCCAGCCACATCACCGTGGTTGTTGGTAACTGACGGGGCAGATGACATGGGTCACAAAGTCCATCCCACCGGTATCCGCCTCGGCATCGCCAAGGACTGGAGTTCGAAATGGTTCGCGGGGAAGCGCGAGTACGCGCAGTACCTTGCGGCCGACCTGAAGGTGCGCGAGATGCTCAAGCAGCGTCTGGCGCAGGCGGGTATTTCGCGCATCACGATCGAACGCCCGGCCAAGACCGCGCGGGTCACGATCCACACTGCGCGTCCGGGCGTGGTGATCGGCAAAAAAGGCGAGGACATCGAGAAGCTGCGCCTGGATGTCAGCAAGTTGATGGGCGTGCCGGCGCACATCAACGTCACCGAAGTGCGCAAGCCGGAACTCGACGCTCAACTGGTGGCCGAAAGCATTGCGCAGCAGCTCGAGCGCCGCATCATGTTCCGCCGCGCCATGAAACGTGCGGTGGGCAACGCCATGCGCCTGGGAGCCCTGGGTATCAAGGTCAACGTCGGCGGCCGCCTCAATGGCGCCGAGATCGCCCGTTCGGAGTGGTACCGCGAAGGCCGCGTACCGCTGCATACGCTGCGTGCCGATATCGACTACGGCTTGGCGGAGGCGAAGACGACCTATGGCGTCATCGGCGTGAAGGTATGGATCTACAAAGGTGAAATCTTCGATCTTGTCGCCGCCCAGCAGCAGGATGAGAAAGACGCCCAGCGCGAGCCGCGCCGTGCCGCCGGCGACCGTTCCGAGCGCTCCGAGCGCCAGGCCGCCGTCAAGTAAGGAGCCCCGTCATGCTG
Organism: Pseudomonadota bacterium; assembly: GCA_021792975.1. Classification (GTDB taxonomy): domain Bacteria; phylum Pseudomonadota; class Gammaproteobacteria; order Xanthomonadales; family Rhodanobacteraceae; genus Metallibacterium. Next base: position 4,298 of record JAJYTR010000020.1, read on the forward strand.
CAACCCAAGCGCACCAAGTACCGCAAGATGTTCAAGGGCCGCAACGAAGGCCTCAGCCACAGCGCGAATGTCGTCAGTTTCGGCGAATTCGGCCTGAAGGCGACCACACACGGGCATCTGACCGCACGACAGATCGAGGCTGCACGCCGCAGCATCTCCCGTTATGTCAAGCGCGGAGGCAAGTTGTGGATCCGGGTGTTTCCGGACAAGCCCATCACGCGCAAGCCCATCGAGGTCCGCATGGGCGCCGGCAAGGGCGGCGTCGAGTTCTGGGTGGCGCCGGTGCAGCCGGGACGAATGCTGTACGAGATCGAGGGCGTCGACGAGAGCACGGCACGCGAGGCCTTCCGGCTGGCTGCGGCCAAGCTGTCGGTGCAAACCACCTTTGTGACCCGGGCGGTGCTGTGATGGATACCAAGGACATGCGCGGCCAGACGGCCGCCGATCTGGCCAGGCACGTGCTGGAACTGCGTCGTGAACAGTTCAACCTGCGCATGCAGCGCAGTGCCGGCGAATTCAAGCAGACGCACCAGTTGCGCAGGGTGCGGCGCGAGATCGCCCGCGCCAAGACCGTGCTGGGCGAGAAGAAGTGAGGACGGCCATGAGCGAGATCAGCAATACCGCGCGCAGCCTGCAGGGCCGCGTGGTCAGCAACAAGATGAACCACACTGTGACGGTGCTGATCGAGCGCCAGATCCAGCATGGGGTATACGGCAAGATCCTGCGCCGTTCCACCAAGCTGCATGCGCACGACGAGTCCGGCAGCTGCCGCGAAGGAGACCTCGTGCGTATCGTCGAGTGTCGCCCGATTTCCAAGACCAAGCATCATCGCGTGGTCGAAGTTCTGCAGCGCGCAGGCGAGTGAGGAAACGGCCATGATCCAGATGCAATCCCGACTGGCCGCGGCGGACAACAGCGGCGCGCGTGAACTGATGTGCATCAAGGTGCTGGGCGGCTCGAAGCGCCGCTATGCCGGCATCGGCGACGTCATCAAGGTGACGGTCAAGGATGCGATCCCGCGCGGCAAGGTCAAGAAAGGCGAGGTTTATGACGCCGTCGTGGTGCGTACCGCCAAGGGTGTGCGGCGGCCGGACGGCTCGCTGATCCGTTTCGACGGCAATGCCGCGGTACTCCTCAACAACAAGCTCGAGCCGATCGGCACCCGTATCTTCGGACCAGTCACCCGCGAGCTGCGCAGCGAGCGTTTCATGAAAATCGTTTCGTTGGCGCCCGAAGTGCTCTGAGCGGAGAACTCCCATGAACCGTATTCGCAAAGGCGATCAGGTGGTCGTGATCGCAGGCAAGGACAAGGGTCAGCGCGGCGAGGTTACCCGCGTGGACGGCGATCGCGTCTATGTCGCCAACGTCAACATGGTCAAGCGCCATACCAAACCCAATCCGCAGATCAACCAGCCGGGCGGCATCATCGAACGTGAAGCACCGATCCACCAGTCGAACGTGATGCTGTTCAACCCCGCCACCGGCAAAGGCTCGCGCGTCGGCTATCGGATGCTCGAGGATGGCCGCAAGGTGCGCGTCTACCGCGGCACCGGCGAAGTGGTCGACGCGTAAGGAGCCCGCCATGAGTCGCCTCGAGAAAATCTACAAAGAACAGGTCGTGCCGAAGCTGATCGAACGTTTCGGCTATGCCAACGTCATGCAGGTGCCGCGTCTGACCAAGATCACGCTCAACATGGGTGTGGGCGAAGCCGCCGCCAACAAGAAAGTCCTGGAGAACGCGATTGCGGACATGGCCAAGATCGCCGGCCAGAAGCCGGTTGCGACCAAGGCGCGCGTGTCCGTAGCCTCGTTCAAGATCCGCGATGGCTGGCCCATCGGCTGCAAGGTCACGCTGCGCCGCTCCGGCATGTACGAGTTCCTGGATCGCCTGATCGCCGTTGCGCTACCGCGCGTGCGCGATTTCCGCGGCGTGTCCGGGCGATCGTTCGACGGGCGCGGCAACTTCAACATGGGCATCAAGGAACAGATCATCTTCCCCGAGATCGATTTCGATCAGGTGGATGCCCTGCGCGGCATGGATATCTCCATCGCCACCACCGCCGGCACCGATGCGGAGGCCAAGGCCCTGCTCGAGGCATTCAATTTTCCCTTCCGCAACTGACCCGGAATCCCCATGGCCAAGACCTGCATGATCAACCGCGAGAGCAAGCGCGCCAAGCTCGTCCGCAAGTATGCGTCGCGACGCGCCGAGCTCAAGAAGATCATCGCCAGCCCACAGGCCTCGTATGAGGACAAGCAAGCTGCGGCGGCCGCGCTGCAGAAGCTGCCACGCGACTCCAGCGCCAGCCGCCAGACCACGCGTTGCGCGCTGTCCGGCCGCTCGCACGGCGTCTACCGCAAGTTCGGGCTGGGCCGCAACAAGCTGCGCGAAGCCACCATGCGCGGCGACGTGCCCGGTCTGCGCAAGGCCAGCTGGTAAGCCGTCCGGATATCGGTGCACATCTTTCCAGGAACATCCCAATGAGCATGACTGATCCCATCGCCGACATGTTCACGCGTATCCGCAATGCCCAGGCCATGGGCAAGGTGGCCGTGCGCATGCCCGCTTCCAAGGCCAAGGCTGCAATCGCCGATCTGCTGAAGAACGAGGGCTATATCCTCGATGCGCAGGTCGCCCGTGACGGCGGCAAGGCCAATCTTGAAATCCGCCTGAAATATTTCGAGGGCCGTCCGGCCATCGAGCGCATCGAGCGCGTCAGCCGTTCCGGCTTGCGCGTGTACCGCGGCAAGAACAGCCTGCCCAGTGTGCTGGGTGGTCTGGGCATATCGATCGTCTCCACCTCGGCCGGTCTGATGACCGATGCGCAGGCGCGCGCCAAGGGTGTGGGCGGCGAAGTCATCGGCGTCGTGGCCTGAGGAGAGCGCAGCATGTCTCGAGTTGCCAAAAAGCCGGTCACGCTGCCCAAGGGCGTCGAGTGCAGGTTCGAATCCCGCACCGTCACCGTCCGCGGTCCCAAAGGAACGCTGTCTGCCACATTGCCCAGCGGCGTGGGTCTGCACATCGAGGCAGGCCAGGTGGTATGCCAGGGTCAGGAGGGGACGGAGTCCAAATTCGTGGGCACCACCCGTGCGCTGCTCGCCAACATGGTCAAGGGCGTCACCGAGGGTTTCGAGCGCAAGCTGGAACTGGTGGGCGTGGGCTACAAAGCGTCGATGCAGGGAAAGACCCTCAACCTGGCGCTGGGGTTTTCGCATCCGGTTACCTTTGCTGCACCCGATGGCATCACCCTGGAGACGCCCAGCACGACCGAGATCCTGGTCAAGGGACTGGACAAGCAGCGTGTCGGCGAGGTAGCCGCCAAGATCCGTGCTTACCGTCCGCCGGAACCCTACAAAGGCAAGGGCGTGCGCTATGCCGGCGAACCGATCACCCTGAAGGAAGCCAAGAAGGCCTAAGCGCCCATCCGCTTTCGGAGAGAAGACACGTGGAAAAGAAAACCGCCCGTCTGCGCCGTGCCAAGTCCACGCGCGCCCACATCCGCGAACTGGCGGTGCCGCGGCTCAGCGTGCATCGCAGCAACCAGCACATCTACGCCCAGGTCTTTGCAGCCGGAGGCGATCGTGTTCTCGCCGCCGCTTCGACCCTGCAGGCACCGGTGCGCGAAGGCCTGAAAGGCACCAAGAACCTGGCCGCCGCCGCCGCGGTCGGCAAAGCCGTGGCCGAGAAGGCCCTGGCTGCGGGCATCGACAAGGTGGCGTTCGACCGCTCCGGCTTCCGCTATCACGGCTGCGTCAAGGCACTGGCCGATGCGGCGCGCGAGGCGGGGCTGAAGTTCTGATCCGGCGCATCGCGCCTACAACTCCAAGCGGCCTCGTGCCGTAAGCAAACATCCGCAATGACGGATACCAACCAGGTGAACCATGTCCACGACAGATCGTGAAAATTCGGACGGCATGCTGGAGAAGCTCATTGCCGTCAACCGCGTCGCCAAAACGGTGAAGGGCGGACGGCAGATGAGCTTCACCGCGCTGACGGTCGTCGGCGACGGCGACGGACGCGTCGGCCTCGGTTACGGCAAGGCGCGCGAGGTGCCGGCGGCCATTGCCAAGGCCATGGAACGTGCGCGGCGCAATATGATCAAGGTCAGGCTCAACAACGGCACGCTGCATTACGCCATCAAGGCCAACCACGGTGCCGCGCGCGTGTACATGCAGCCGGCCTCGGAAGGTACCGGCGTGATTGCCGGCGGCGCCATGCGTGCCGTGCTCGAGGTGGTGGGCGTCAAGAACGTGCTGGCCAAGGCCGTGGGCTCGCGCAATCCGATCAACCTGGTGCGCGCCACCATCAAGGGACTGCAGGCGCTGAGCACCCCCGAGTTCATCGCCGCCAAGCGCGGCAAGACCGTCGCCGAGGTTCTGGGTCATGAGTGAAAAGACCATCAAGGTCCGCCTGGTCAAGGGCCTGCGAGGCGTGCAGCAGCGCCATCGGCTCAGTGTCCGTGCGCTGGGACTGAACAAGCTCAACGACGTACGTGAACTGAAGGACAGCCCGCAGGTGCGTGGCCTGATCCAGACGGTCTTTTACCTTGTGCGTGTCGAGCAGTAACCGGAGGATCGGGAGTCCATCATGCGTCTGAATACCATCAAACCCGCCGACGGTGCGCGCCGTGAACGCGTCCGCGTGGGACGCGGCATCGGTTCCGGTCTGGGCAAGACCGCGGGGCGCGGCCACAAAGGCCAGCATGCACGTACCGGCAAGGGCAAGGTCAAGCCCGGCTTCGAAGGCGGCCAGATGCCGCTGCAGCGCCGCCTGCCCAAAGTCGGCTTCCGTTCCAAGCGTGCATCGGCTTCGCAGGAGGTGTTCCTGTACCAGATTGCGGCGCTGAAGGCCGATACCATCGATACTGCCGCCCTGCGCGCAGCGGGCCTGATCGACGACAAGGCCCGACGCGTCAAGGTGGTCAAGAAAGGCGAGATCGCGCGTGCGGTAAGGCTTTCCGGCGTGCTGGCTACGGCCGGCGCCAAGGCGGCCATCGAGGCTGCCGGCGGCAGCGTGGAGTAAATCGTGGCCAGCAAGGGCACCGGGCTTGCCGGGTTCGGCAAGTTCACCGAACTGAAGCAGCGTCTGCTGTTCACGCTGGGCGCACTGATCGTGTTCCGCCTCGGCTCGTTCATACCGATTCCCGGGGTGAATCCCGAGGCGATGACGCGCATGATCGAGCAGGGCGGCGGTCTGCTGAACATGTTCAACATGTTCTCGGGCGGGGCCTTGGCCCGTTTCTCGGTGTTTGCCCTGGGCGTGGTGCCCTATATTTCGGCCAGCATCGTGGTGCAGATGCTGGGTTCGATCCTGCCCAGCTGGCAGCAGCTGCGCAAGGAAGGGCAGAGCGGTCAGCGCATCATGACCAAGTACACACGCTGGGGCACGGTGGCGCTGGCTGCTTTCCAGGCGTTCGGCATTTCCTTCGCGCTGCAGAAGCAGGGCATTGCCGGCGGCATCCAGGTGGTCTATTCGCCGGGCTTCGGATTCATCTTCGCATCGGTGGTCGGGTTGACCGCGGGCACCATGTTCCTGATGTGGGTGGGCGAGCAGATCACCGAGCGCGGTATCGGCAACGGCATCTCGCTGATCATCTTCGCCGGCATCGTCTCCGGCCTGCCCGGTGCGGTGGTGCATACCCTCAGCATGGCCAACAGCGGCGAGCTGTCGGTGCTGAAGGTGCTGCTGGTGGTGGCGATCGTGGTTGTGGTCACCGCGTTCGTGGTTTACATGGAGAGCGCGCAGCGGCGCATCCCGGTGAACTATGCGCGCCGTCAGGGCGGCGGCCGTGCCTACCAGAACCAGACCTCGCATCTGCCGCTGAAGATCAACATGTCGGGCGTGATTCCGCCGATCTTCGCCTCCAGCCTGATCATGTTTCCGGCCACCGCGGCCACCTGGTTCAGCGCGGCTCAACACTTCGCCTGGCTGCAGACGCTGACTACCGCGTTGACACCGGGCCAGCCCATCTATGAAATCGTGTTCGCGGTGCTGATCATCCTGTTCGCGTTTTTCTATACGGCGATCGTGTTCAACGCACCGGAGACGGCCGACAACCTGAAGCGGTCCGGGGCGCTGATCCCGGGGTTGCGTCCGGGCAAGGCGACTGCGGACTACATCGATGCGGTGTTGACCCGTCTGACCGGTGTCGGCGCGCTGTATCTGGTTCTGGTCTGCCTCGTGCCCACCTTCCTGCAGACGGCCTGGAACGTGCCGTTCTACTTCGGCGGTACCTCGCTGCTGATCGTGGTGGTGGTGGTGATGGACTTCACCGCACAGGTGAGGGCGCACCTGGTCAGTCACCAGTACGAGTCGTTGCTGAAAAAGGCCAATCTGCGCCGCAGTTGAGCGCGTCCGGGAACCGGTCCGACCCAAGGCGGCCCGGTCCCGAGGCTATGTATCCAACACGTTTACGGTTATACTCTCGCGTTTTCCGCGCGAATCTAGCATCCGGAGCACACACATGGCGCGCATTGCAGGTGTCAACCTGCCGGTCCAAAAGCATGTCTGGATCGGTCTGCAGAGCATCTACGGGATCGGGCGCAGCCGCTCGCGCAAGGTCTGCGAAGCGGCGGGCGTCAACCCCGCCACCCAGATCCGCGCGCTGAGTGAGGCCGAGGTCGAGGCACTGCGCCGTGAAGTGGCCAGGTACAGCGTCGAGGGCGACCTGCGCCGGGAGGTGGGTATCTCGATCAAGCGACTGATCGACATCGGCTCATACCGTGGACTGCGTCACCGGCGTGGGCTGCCGGTGCGCGGACAGCGCACGCGCACCAATGCACGCACCCGCAAGGGCCCGCGTCGTCAGATCAAGAAGTAAACGGAATCCGATATGGCCAACGCTCCAGCACCCGCCAAGACCAAAAAGAAGACCAAGCGTGTAGTGACCGACGCGGTCGCGCACGTGCAGGCCTCCTTCAACAACACCATCGTCACGATCACCGATCGCCAGGGCAACGCACTGTCCTGGGCCACGGCGGGTGGATCGGGCTTCCGCGGTTCGCGCAAGTCGACGCCGTTCGCGGCGCAGGTTGCTGCCGAGAAGGCGGGCCGTGCCGCCCTCGACTACGGAGTGAAAGCCGTCGAAGTGCGCATCAAGGGCCCGGGCCCGGGACGCGAGTCCGCGGTGCGCTCGCTCAATGCGCTGGGTTACAAGGTGACCAACATCATCGATGTCACGCCCATCCCCCACAACGGCTGCCGGCCGCCCAAGAAGCGCCGCGTCTGAGGAGACACCAGCATGGCTCGCTATCGCGGTCCCACCTGCAAACTGGCGCGTCGTGAAGGCGCCGATCTGAGTCTGAAGAGCCCGGCGCGCGCGCTCGATTCGAAGTGCAACATGGAATCCCGCCCCGGCCAGCATGGCGTGGCGGTGAGGCGCACGCGCCAAAGCGACTTCTCCGTGCAGTTGCGCGAGAAGCAGAAGGTCAAGCGCATCTACGGCGTGCTCGAACGCCAGTTCAGCAACTACTACGTCAAGGCCTCGAACCAGAAGGGCAACACCGGCGAGAATCTGCTGCGTCTGCTGGAAACGCGCCTGGATAACATCGTCTATCGCATGGGTTTCGCGGTAACGCGGGCGCAGGCGCGCCAGCTGGTCGCGCACAAGGCGGTGACGGTCAACGGCAAGAAGGTCAACGTGCCTTCTTTCGCCGTGCGTGCCGGTGATACGGTCGCGCTGACCGACTCGGCCCGCACCCAGTTGCGCGTCCAGGAAGCGGCCACGCTCGCGGACAGCATGGACCTGCGCCCCGCATGGGTCGATGTCGATGGCAAGAAGCTGGCCGGCGTGATCAAGAGCCTGCCGGATCGTTCCGATCTGCCCTCGGACATCAACGAGAGTCTGATCGTCGAGCTCTATTCGAAGTAATCCAATCAGGGAGCCCCCAAACAATGGCAGCCTCTTCCACGAGTGTGCTGAAGCCGCGCGAATTGCAGGTCGAGCGCTTCGGTGCCAACCACGCCAAGGTGGTGGTCGAGCCGCTGGAGCGCGGCTTCGGCCACACGCTCGGCAATGCGCTGCGCCGCGTGCTGCTGTCGTCGATCCCGGGTTGTGCGATCGTCGAAGTCGAAATCGACGGCGTCCTGCACGAATACACCACCATGGAAGGCCTGCAGGAAGACGTCATCGAGGTGCTGCTGAACCTCAAGGACGTCGCCATCCGCATGCACGGCCACGATGAGACCACGCTGACCCTGAGCAAGAAGGGCAAGGGCGTGGTGAAGGCCGGCGACATCACGCTGGACCATTCGGTCGAGATCCTCAATCCCGAACACGTGCTCTGCCACCTCACCAAGGACGTCGCCCTCAACATGCGCCTGAAGGTGCGCCGTGGGCTCGGCTATCAGCCGGCCAGCGCGCGCCACGCCGGCGAGGAGGAGGCGCGGCCGATCGGGCGTCTGCATCTGGATGCGTCGTTCTGCCCGGTGCGCCGGGTGGCGTACGAGGTGGATGCAGCCCGCGTCGAGCAGCGCACCAACCTCGACAAGCTGGTGCTCGACATCGAGACCAACGGCACCATGGATGCCGAAGACGCCGTGCGTCGCGCGGCCGAGATCATCGCCGAACAACTGGCGATTTTCGGTGACTTCACGCGCCGCAGCGTCGAGGACAATCAGGCCGACAAGAGCGGCTTCGACCCGATCCTGCTACGGCCCATCGACGATCTGGAACTGACCGTGCGGTCGGCCAATTGCCTGAAGGCCGAAAGCATCTATTACATCGGCGATCTGGTGATGAAGACCGAGGTCGAACTGCTGAAGACGCCCAACCTGGGCAAGAAGTCGCTGACCGAGATCAAGGATGTGCTGGGCGCGCGTGGGCTTTCGCTTGGCATGAAACTGGAAAACTGGCCGCCGCCGGGACACACCCACGGCATGCAGCTGGGCTGAGCGGCCCGCAATCGGAGTCAACACCATGCGCCACCTCAAATCCGGCCGCAAACTTAACCGCACCAGCAGCCATCGCGATGCGATGTTCCGCAACATGGCGGCTTCGCTGATCAAGCACGAGTTGATCCGCACGACGCTGCCCAAAGCCAAGGAACTGCGCCGCGTCGCCGAGCCGCTGATTACCATGGCCAAGACCGACGGCGTCGCCAACCGCCGCCTGGCGTTTGCGCGCCTGCGCGACAAGCAGGCGGTCGGCAAATTGTTCGTCGAGCTGGGCCCGCGCTACAGCGCGCGTCCCGGAGGCTACCTGCGCATTCTCAAGTGCGGGTTCCGCGATGGTGACAATGCCCCGATGGCCTATGTCGAGCTGGTTGGCCGGCCGCAGCCCCAGGCGGCCGACTGAGCCGCCCCGGCTGCGTCGCAAAGCCCCGGGTGGCGACGCCCGGGGCTTTTTGCTTTGCACCATTCCGCCGCCGCGCGGTTATTCTTGCCGTCATATCGCCTCTCCCGGTCACGCCCCGATGAACGCACTGACTGCCGCACTCGCCCCGGCTCGCTGGTCCTGGCGCACGCGCTGCGCGCTGGCCGCCCTGGCCTGCCTGGCTTTGCTGGCCTATGCGCTGTACGTCCAGTTCGAGTTGAACATCCAGCCGTGCCCTCTGTGCATCCTGCAGCGCATCGCATTCATGGCGATGGCAGTGGCTTTCGTGGTCGCGACCGTGCATGCGCCGCGCGGCCGTGGCCGGCTCGCCTATGTCGCCCTGACCGCGGCCGCCGCGCTGGCGGGCGGCGCGGTGGCCGTGCGCCAGCTATGGCTGCAGATGCAGCCGCCTGCTCCCTTCGGCAGTTGCGGTGCGCCGTTGAACTACATGATCCAGAACCTGCCGCTGGCCGACGTGGTACGCAAGGTCTTCACCGGCTCGGGCGACTGTGCGGTGGTTGACTGGCGATTCCTGGGCCTGCCGATGCCGTTCTGGACGCTGGTCTGGTTCGTGTTGCTCGCGGCCTGGATGATCTGGGCCGTGCGCGCGAGGGCGCAATGATGGTTGTGGCATGCCGTCATCACGGACCCGCGCGCGTCGTGGCGTGCCGTACGGATGCGCAACCACCTGCACGGAGGCAGGTGCCGGCTGCGCGCGGGCACGGGAGGGTCGCATGAACACGATGACGCAGAATCCGCGGCGGCGGAACGGACACGCTGCGTCCACGCGGACATGGAGCCCGCAATCCTGGCAGGCGCTGCCGGCGGCGCAACAGCCACAGTACGACGATGCCGTGGCGCTGCAGCAGGCGCTGGAGGAGCTCTCGCGCCTGCCGCCGCTGGTCACCTCGTGGGAAATCCTCGCCCTCAAGCAGCAGTTGGCGGAAGCCCAGGAAGGTCGGCGCTTCCTGCTGCAGGCCGGAGATTGTGCGGAGAGCTTCGCCGACTGTGCCAGCCCGCGGATTTCCAACCAGCTCAAGGTGCTGTTGCAGATGAGCCTGGTGCTGGTGCATGGACTGCAGATGCCCGTGGTGCGCGTGGGCCGCTTCGCCGGCCAGTACGCCAAGCCGCGGTCCGCCGATACCGAGACCCGCGGCGATCTCGCGCTGCCCAGCTACCGTGGCGACAACGTCAACGGCATCGAGTTCGACGCGGCCGCGCGGCGCGCCGATCCGCGCCGGCTGGTGCTGGGGCACATGCATTCGGCGCTGACGCTGAATTTCGTGCGCGCATTGACCGAGGGCGGATTCGCCGACCTGCACCATCCCGAATACTGGGATCTGGCCTGGGTGGAACACTCCCCGCATGCGGCCGAATACCGGCGCATCGTGGCCGACATCGGCGATGCGGTGCGTTTCATGGAGACCCTGGCCGGCGGCCCGCTGGCGAGCTTCTCGCGCGTCGAGTTCTACACCTCGCACGAGGCGCTGCTGCTGTACGCCGAGCAGGCGCTGACGCGGGAGGTGCCGCGCCAGTCCGGCTGGTTCAACCTGTCCACCCACCTGCCTTGGATCGGCATGCGCACCGCGGCGCCCGGCGGCGCGCATGCCGAGTATTTCCGCGGTATCCGCAACCCCATTGCGGTGAAAGTGGGGCCCGAGGTAAAAGCAGATCAACTGCTGCGGCTGATCGACCTGCTCAACCCCGCCAATGAGCCGGGCCGGCTGACGCTGATCCATCGCATGGGTGCGGCTCGCATCGCCGATGCGCTGCCCGCGCTGCTGCAGGCGGTGCGCGCCGAGGGGCGGCGCGTGCTGTGGGTGTGCGATCCCATGCATGGCAACGGCGAGACGCTGCCCAACGGCGTGAAGACGCGGCGTTTCGCCAACATCCGCAGCGAGATCGAGCAGTCGTTCGAGGTACATGCCGCCGCAGGCACGCGGCTGGGCGGCGTGCACCTGGAGCTGACCGGCGAGAACGTCACCGAATGCCTGGGCGGTGCGCGCGGCCTGGACGAATCGGATCTGGCACGCGACTACCGCTCGACCGTCGATCCACGGCTCAATTACGAGCAGTCGCTGGAGCTGGCGCTGACGGTGGTGCAGCGCGTGCGGCAAAATAGCGCAGCGGCGACGCAGCGCTGAGTGCATGCGGAACCCTACGCGGCTGCCTGCGGTCTGACGCCGCAGGCTGAAACCCTGAAGATTCGAAGGATTTACACACATGCGTGGACCGATGTTGATCGCGCTGCTGGCGATGTTGGCCGGCGGTTTGGCGCGTGCGCACGGCGCACCCGCTGCGGCACATGCGCACAGCGCGTTCGGCGCAGCCGGCCCGGCGCACGCGGCGACGACGCTGCGTCAGCGCATCGATGGCTGCATCGCCTGTCACGGGCCGCATGGTCAGGGCGGCGGCAGCGGCGGCTATGCGCCGCGTATCGGCGGCAAGCCGGCCGGCTACCTGTACCACCAGATGCAGAACTTTCGCGACGGCTACCGTGCCTATCCGCTGATGACCTGGATGGTGCAGTACCTGCCGGATGCGTACATGAAAGAGATCGCGGCGTACTTCGCGCGGCAGAATCCGCCACCGGTCCAGCCGCAGACGCCGATGGCCAGTGCCGCCACGCTCGCGCTGGGCCACAGGCTGGTGACGAAAGGCGACGCGCAGCGGGGTGTGCCGGCCTGCATGGCCTGCCACGGCGCCGACCTGATGGGCGTGCGGCCCGACGTGCCCGGCCTGCTCGGTCTCACTAACGACTACATCAACGCCCAGTTGGGCGCGTTCAAACAGGGCATCCGGCGCACGCGGGAGCCCAATTGCATGCATGAGGTCACCGCGCGCCTCAGCGGTGCCGAGATCGGCGCGGTCTCGGCATGGCTGTCCGCGCAGCCGGTCCCGCCCGGGGCCGAGCCTGCCGCCGCCGGCAGCGTGAAGTTTCCGCTGCGCTGCGGCAGCGTCGTGGGTGACCGTTGAGGAGCTGAAGCGATGCGTCGCAAGATTTTCCGCGGGATTTTCGTGCTGGCCGCGTTCGGCCTCGTGTTCGTGGCTTGGGCGGTGTGGGTCAGCGGCGTGTTCCGGCATGGCAGCGTGGAGACCGCACAGGCCCGGCGCAGCTCGCCGGCGGCGGCGGCGGTGGCCACTCCGACCGCGTGGAAGGAGCCGCAGTTCGCCAGCGTCGTCGCGCGCGGCGAATACCTTGCACGTGCCGGCGATTGCGTGGCCTGCCATACCGCGCGCGGCGGCCAGCCCTACGCCGGCGGCCTGGCGACGCCCACGCCGTTCGGCACGCTGTATTCGCCCAACATCACATCGGACCGGCGTTACGGCATCGGCAACTGGACCGAGGAGGATTTCTGGCGCGCCATGCACGATGGCATCGCGCCGGGCAATCGCCTGCTGTATCCGGTGTTCCCGTTCACGCACTTCACCAGGATTTCGCGCACCGACGTCGACGCGATCTTCGCCTATCTGCGCTCGCTGCCGCCGGTGGCACGCCGCAACACGCCCAACCGCATGCCGTTCCCCTTCAACCAGCGCTCGACGCTGGTGTTCTGGCGTGCCCTGTTCTTCCGGCCGGGCGAATTCAAGCCCGATCCGCGGCAATCGGCCGAGTGGAACCGCGGCGCCTATCTGGTCGAGGGGCTGGGCCATTGCGGCATGTGCCACAGCGCCTACAACGCACTGGGCGCCGCCGATGCCAACGCGCAATTGGCGGGTAGCCTGATCCCGGTGCAGAACTGGTACGCGCCGGCACTGAACTCCAGCAACGAGCTGGGGCTGGGAAGCTGGACCACGGACGAACTGGTCCGGTACTTCAAGACCGGCGTGTCCGTGCGCGGTGCCGCGTACGGTCCGATGTCGGACGTGGTGTTCCACAGCCTGCAGTACCTGTCCGATTCCGATCTGCAGGCCATCGCGACCTACCTGCGTTCGCAGCCGGAGCGCGCCTCGCCCTCCGATCAGCAGCGCGTGCAGGTCTCGCCTGAAATGGCCGCCGAGCTGGCGCAGCAGGGCCGGCAGATCTACGTCAACCACTGTGCGCAATGCCATCAACTGGATGGACGCGGTTCGGGGCTGCAGTACCCGCCGCTGGCCGGCAACCCCTCCATCGCCATGCAGCCGGGTACCAATGCCATCCGCATCGTACTGTTGGGCGGGTTCCAGCCGGGCACCAAGGGCAACCCGCGCCCATACTCGATGCCGCCGTTCGCGCAGTTGCTCAACGACCATGACGTCGCCGCGGTAGTGACCTACATCCGCCAGGCCTGGGGCAACAAGGCTCCCGCCGTTTCGCCGGCGGTCGTCACGCGCTTCCGGCAGGTGCCGGTGGAATGACGCCGTAGGCGCGGACCTGGTGCGGGCATGACTTCCTGCCCGCGTCGGCCGCAGGGCAGGGGGTTAGCGTGGCGTCCTCCGGGATCGAGGGGATCGCCATGCGCCGCAATCGTCCATCCGCGGCCGCCGGCTGGCCGCTGGCAGCCTTGCTGTTGACGGCCGCCGTGCACGCGCCGGCTGCGGATTCGACGCGGCCGCTGTCCGGCATCGCCGACCGCACGCCCCGGGTGCACGCGCTGGTGCACGCTCGAATCGTGACGGAACCCGGCCGGGTGCTGGACGACGCCACGCTGGTACTGCGCGACGGCCGTATCGAAGCGGTAGGCCGCACGGTGTCCGTACCGGCGGACGCCGAGGTCATCGACCTCGCCGGCCGGACGGTCTATCCGGGTTTTCTCGATGCCGCATCCGTCTATGGACTGCAACCGCCCGCGGCGGCTGAGGGCAAGCCGGCTGCAGCACCCGCCGGTGACCACCCGATGGCTGCCGGTGCGCACCACTGGAATCCCGGCGTGCATCCCGAGTCCGATGCGGCTGCGGTGTTCACACCCCGGCCCGAGGCGGCGGCCCGACTGCGTGCGCTGGGATTCACCGCCGCGCGCGTCGCGCCGGCCGGCGGCATCCTGCGCGGCAAGGGGGCCTGGGTCGCGCTGGGCGATGCGCCCGCGGCCGGTGAAGCGCTGATCGCCGATGGCGTCAGCCAGGACATCGCCTTCGAAACGCTGCCGATGGACAGCGGCCGCTACCCGGTGTCGCTGATGGGCAGCATCGCGCTGATCCGGCAGACGCTTTCCGATGCCCGCTGGTACGCCCGGCGCCTGCAGTGGGAATCGCAGCATCCCGGCGCGGCCCGCGTTCCGCGCAGTCGCGCGCTGGCCGCGCTGGAACCTTTGCTGGAGCGTTCCCAGGTGGCGGTGTTCGCCACCCGCGACGAACTGGACTACGCGCGTGCGCTCGCACTGGCGCAGGAGTTCGGACTGCGGCCCCTGCTGTTGGGCAACGGCCGCGAGTATCGTGACGTGCGGCGCCTGCAGCAGGCCGGCGTGGGCGTGATCTTGCCACTGGAACTGCCGCCGCCGCCCGCGGTCGAGGATCCGGACGCCGCACTGGAGGTCGGTCTGGAAGCGCTGCAGCACTGGCGCCTGGCGTCCGCCAACGCGCGCGTGCTGGCGGCCGCCGGCGTGCCGTTCGCCTTCACCACGCGGGGTCTATCTGACGTCTCGGGCGGATTCTGGCCGGCGTTGAGGAAGCTGGTGGCACAGGGCATGGACGAGCGCGACGCACTGGCCGCGTTGACGCTGACGCCGGCGCGGCTGCTGGGTGTCGGGAACCGGCTGGGCACCATCGCGCCGGGCAAGCGCGCGCACCTGGTGGTGGCCGATGCCGATCTGCTGCGCAGCGAGCAGGCCGGCATCGACGAGGTGTGGGTGGAAGGACGCCGCTACGTGCTGCGTGCACAGCGGCCTCTGCAGCACGGGCGCTGGCAACTGCAATGGACCGGTGCGTCGGGTCCGGCCGAGGTCGAGGTCGGCGGCAAGGGGCCCGGCCTGAAAGCCGGAGCGCACACGTTCACCGTGCGCGCACTGGCCGGGGACGGCTGGCTGTGGTTCGTGCCCGGCGCCGCACTGGGCCGCGGCCGCGACGTGCTGGCCTTCACCGTCGCGCGCAGCGGCGAGGGCCTGCAGGGGCGCGCCACGCTGCCCGATGGTGCCGCGGTGCAATTCACGGCACGGCTGCTGGCGCCGGAACACTCCGCCGGACCCTTTGTGGCGGCCGTGTCGCTGCCGGCGCTGCCTGCGCCGGCCGGCTTCCCCGCCGGCGAGCATGCGCGCGCAGGCTTGCCGCGGCAGCCTGATCTGCTGCTGGTCCGCGGCGCCACCCTATGGACGCAGACCGCACGGGGTACCCTGCCGCACGCCGACCTGCTGGTGCGCAAAGGCGTCATCGCCGCGGTCGGCCGCGATCTGCCCATCCCCGCCGGCGCGCAGGTGGTCGAGGCACAGGGCATGCACGTGACGCCCGGCATCATCGATGCCCACTCGCACATCGCCATCGCCCGTGGCGTCAACGAGGCCAGCCACGCGGTGACCAGCGAGGTGCGCGTGGGCGACGTGCTGGATCCCACCGACATCGGCATCCTGCGCCAGCTCGCCGGCGGCGTGACCACGGCGCTGCTGTTGCACGGTTCGGCCAATGCCATCGGCGGTCAGTCGCAGATCATCAAGCTGCGCTGGGGTGCCGATGCCGAGGGCCTCAAGTTCGCGGGTGCGCCGGACACGATCAAGCTGGCGCTGGGCGAGAACCCCAAGCAGTCCAATTGGGGCGATGCATTCACCACGCGCTACCCGCAGACCCGCATGGGCGTCGAGCAGATCGTCCTGGACCGCCTCCTGGCCGCGCGCGAATACGCCGCGCAGCGACGCCGCGGCCACGCGCGCGACGGCGGTCCGCTGCGACGCGATCTGCAACTGGAGGCCATCGCCGAGGTGCTGGACGGACGCCGTCTGGCCGAGGTGCACGGTTACCGCCAGGACGAGCTGCTGGCCTTCGTGCGCCTGGCTCAGCGGTTCGGCTTCCGCCCCACGTTCCAGCATGTGCTGGAGGGCTACAAGATCGCCGATGTGCTGGCCGCCGGCGGCATGCCGGCCTCGACCTTCAGCGACTGGTGGGCCTACAAGTACGAGGTGATCGACGCCATTCCGCAGAACGCCGCGCTGATGGCGCACCAGGGTGTGCTGGTGTCGATCAATTCCGACGACGAGGAGATGGGTCGCCGGCTCAACCAGGAAGCCGCCAAGTCGATCCGGTACGGCGGGCTGTCGCCGCAGGAGGCGCTGGCGCTGGTCACCTCCAATCCGGCACGGCAACTGGGTATTGCCGACCGCGTCGGCAGCCTGGCGCCGGGTCTGCAGGCCGATTTCGTGCTGTGGAACGGCGATCCACTCGCCCTCACCAGCCGCGCGGAGCAGACCTGGATCGACGGGCGCAGGTACTTCGACCGCGCCGCGGTCGCAGCCGAACGCGCGCGGATCGAGAAGCAGCGTGCCGAACTGATCGCGCTGGCGCTGCCCGAGCGGCTGAAGAAGCTGGGCCAGGAACTGCCCGCGCGCGTGCCGGACGGGCCCGCCGGACCCGTGTCCGCGGATGCACCGGCGGACGGGCGGTACGACTCCGTCGCGCTGGCCGCGTGGCGTCCGCCTTATGCGGACAGCCGGCCCGCCCACAGCTGTCATGCCGGAGAACGCTGAGATGAACCGCCGCCTGTTGGTTCTCGCAGGTTTGCTGCTGGCGCCGCTGGCACACGCCGGCGCCGTCCTGCTCGATGGTGCCGACCTGTACACCGTCAGCCACGGCGTGATCACGCGTGGCCAACTGCTGATCGTGGACGGACGCATAGCCGCGCTGGGTACGCAGGTACGGGCCCCGGCCGATGCGTTGCGCGTCGACCTGCGTGGCCAGCGTGTTTATCCCGGCCTGCTGGCGGCCAACAGCGTGCTCGGGCTGACCGAAATCGAAGCCGTGCGCGCCACCGACGACCGCGCCGAGGCGGGGGCCATCAATCCCAATGCACGGGCGCTGGCCGCGGTCAACGCCGACAGCGAACTGATCCCGGTCGCGCGCGCCAACGGCGTGCTCAGCGTGCACGTGGTCCCGCAGCCGGGCCGCACGGGCGTGCTCAGCGGGCAGTCCGCGGTGATCAGCCTCGACGGCTGGACGTGGGAGCAGATGCGCGTGCGCGAACCCGCGGGCATCCACCTGTTCTGGCCCGAATCCGAGATTCCCGACTGGGCGCCCGCGGCCCTGGCCGAACGCATGCGCAAGCAGCTGCAGCAGCGCCGCGATGCGCTGGAGCGCGCGCTGCACGACGTGCGCGCCTATGCCGCCGCGCGCGGCGCCGGTTCCGCGCCCGATCTGCGCTGGGAGGCGCTGCTGCCGGCACTGGACGGGCGCGTGCCGCTGTTCATCCATGCCGACGGCGCGGTGGCCCTGCGCGAAGCGCTGGCGTTCATCGACCGCGAACGTGTCGGCCGGCCCGTGCTGGTCGGCGGCGCCGATGCCTGGCGCATCGCCGATGTGCTGGCGGCACGGCGTATTCCGGTGATTCTGGGGCCGGCCAATGCGTTGCCGCGGCACCGCGGCGATGCCATCGACGCCGCCTACCGCATTGCCGCGCGGTTGGCGCAGGCGGGGGTACGCATCGCCATCGCCAACGCGGCGACCGCGATGGCGGCGGCCAACGAACGCAACCTGCCTTACCAGGCGGCCAGTTATGTGGCCTACGGGCTCGATCCGGCGCTGGCGTTGCGGGCGATCACGTTGACACCGGCCGAGCTGCTGGGGGTCGCCGATCGCCTCGGCTCGCTGGATGCGGGCAAGGACGCCACCCTGTTCGTCGCCGACGGCGACATCCTCGACGCGCGGACGCAGGTCCGGCAGGCCTGGATCCGCGGCCGGCCGGTGGACCTGCAGACGCGGCAGACGCGGCTGTACCAGCGCTACCGGCAGAAATACGCGCCGGTCCCGGACCAGGGCTGACCGGCAGCAGCCCGGCGCGCGGCGCGGCCGCCGACCTTCGGCCGCGGCATTCCGCCGATGTGGTGGGCCCTCGCCGGCTTGCGCCGACACGCTCCAATCACTACCATTTTGGTATTGATTGGAGCACGCCATGCTGCGTCTCAGCCGCCTCACCGACTACGCCACTGCCGCCCTGGGCTGGATGGCCGAGCATCCGCAACGTATCGTCAGCGCCGCGGAACTGGCGCAGGCTCTGCGGCTGGAAGCACCCACCGTGGCCAAGGTGCTGCGCTCGCTGGTGCACGCGGGCATGGTGGACTCGTTCCGCGGTGCGACCGGCGGCTACCGGCTGGCGCGCCCGGCCGAGCGGATCAACCTGGCCGAGCTGGTCGAGGCGCTGGAAGGACCATTCGGCATCACCGACTGTGCCGCCGGCGGCCGCTGTGAGCATGCCGCGCACTGCGCCGTCAGTGCGCCGTGGCAGCGCATCAGTGCAGTCGTGGCGCAGACGCTGGCGCGCATGAGTCTGGCCGATCTGGCGGGACCCGGCGTCGCGTCCGCGTCGCGCCGGCTGCCGGCGCGCGTGGAGGTCGCGTGAACCCCGGTGCAACCGAATCCGCCGCCCGCGCGCAGGACGCGGTCAGCGAGGCGCTGGGCCGCCGCTACCAGGCCGGTTTCGTCACCGAGATCGAGACCGATAGCCTGCCGCCCGGTCTCGACGAGGACGTCGTGCGCGCCATTTCCGCGCGCAAGGGCGAGCCGGCGTGGATGACCGACTGGCGTCTCGCCGCATTCCGGCACTGGCGCACCCTGTCCATGCCGCAGTGGGCGAAGCTGCGCATCGCGCCCATCGACTTCCAGGCCATCAGCTATTTCGCCGCGCCCAAACAGCGGCCGAAGTCGCTGGCCGAGGTCGATCCCAAGCTGCTGGAGACCTACGACAAACTGGGCGTTCCATTGCACGAGCGTGCACGTCTGGCCGGCGTGGCGGTGGATGCCGTGTTCGACTCGGTCTCCGTGGGCACCACCTTCCGCGAGGAGCTGGCGCGCGCCGGCGTCATCTTCTGCTCCATGAGCGGGGCCATCCGCGAGCATCCGCAGCTGGTGCGCAAGTACCTGGGCAGCGTGGTATCCACGAGCGACAATTTCTTCGCCGCGCTGAATTCGGCGGTGTTCTCCGACGGCAGCTTCGTGTTCGTGCCGCGCGGCGTGCGCTGTCCAATGGAACTGTCCACCTATTTCCGCATCAATGCCGGCCACACCGGCCAGTTCGAACGCACGCTGATCGTGTGCGAAGAAGGCGCCTCGGTCTCCTACCTGGAAGGCTGCACCGCGCCCATGCGCGACGAGAACCAGCTGCACGCCGCGGTGGTGGAGCTGGTGGCGCTGGACGATGCCCGCATCAAGTACAGCACCGTGCAGAACTGGTATCCCGGCGACGAGAACGGCGTCGGCGGCATCTACAACTTCGTCACCAAGCGCGGCGAGTGCCGCGGCGCGCGCAGCAGGATCAGCTGGACGCAGGTGGAAACCGGCTCGGCGATCACCTGGAAGTATCCCTCCTGCGTGTTGCGCGGCGACGATTCGGTGGGCGAGTTCCACTCGGTGGCGCTTACCCACCATCACCAGCAGGCCGACACCGGAACCAAGATGATCCACATCGGCCGCAACACCCGGAGCAAGATCGTCAGCAAGGGAATCAGCGCGGGGCAGGGGCAAAACAGCTACCGCGGGCTGGTGCGCGTGGAGCGCTCGGCCGACGGCGCGCGCAACCACACCCAGTGCGATTCGCTGCTGCTCGGCAAGCGTTGCGGCGCGCACACCTTTCCGACCATCGAGGTGAAAAATCCAGGCGCCATCGTCGAGCACGAGGCCACCACCTCGAAGATCTCCGACGAACAGCTGTTCTACTGCCGCGCGCGCGGCATCGACGAGGAAGACGCGGTGTCGATGATCGTCGACGGCTTCTGCCGCGAAGTGTTCCGCGAGCTGCCCATGGAGTTCGCGGTGGAAGCCAAGAAGCTGCTCGATGTCTCCCTGGAAGGGGCGGTGGGATGAGCACCGGCGCGCCGCAGGGTCATCGGCGGGGCCCCCGCGCCGCCAAGAGCGAGGTGCGCCGCCCGCCCGCCGGTGCCGCGCAACCCTTCACCTACGTGCTGCCGCGCCACCGTGGCGACGTCGCAGCCGGCACCGAGACCGCATCATGCTGAGCATCGACAACCTGCACGTGCGCGTGGCCGGCAAGGAAATCCTCAAGGGCCTGTCGTTGACGGTGGGCGCCGGCGAGGTGCACGCCGTCATGGGTCCCAACGGCGCCGGCAAGTCCACGCTAGGCTACGTGCTGGCCGGACGCGATGGCTACGAGGTCAGCGCCGGGACGGTGCATTTCGAGGGTCGCGACCTGCTGGCGATGGAGCCCGAACAGCGCGCCGCCGCGGGGGTGTTCCTCGCCTTCCAGTATCCGGTCGAGATCCCCGGTGTCAACAACACCTACTTCCTGCGCGCCGCGCTGAATGCGCAGCGCAGGGCACGCGGCGAGGACGAACTGGACTCGGTGCAGTTCCTCAGGCGCGTGCGCGAGAAGCTGAAGGTGCTGGAACTGCCCGACGCACTGCTGCAGCGCGGCGTCAACGAGGGTTTCTCGGGCGGCGAGAAAAAGCGCAACGAGATCTTCCAGATGGCGCTGCTGGAGCCGAAGCTCGCGATCCTCGATGAGACCGATTCGGGCCTGGACATCGACGCGCTGCGCCAGGTCGCGGCGGGCGTCAACGCGCAGCGTGCGCCCGGCCGCTCGTTCATCGTGATCACGCATTACCAGCGGTTGCTGGATTACATCCGCCCCGATGCCGTGCATGTGCTGGCCGGCGGCCGTATCGCCGCCAGCGGAGGCCCGGAGCTGGCCCACAGGCTGGAGGCCGAGGGCTACGCCGGCCTGCCGACGGAGGCGGCGTGAGCAGCATGCTGCTGGCGGCGCCGGCCGCGGAGGACACTCGCGCACCGCTGCCGGGTACGGGTGTCGCCGCGGTGGAGCTCGCGCGCGCTGCCGCGCGCGCGCGTCTGCGCGATGCGCATGCGCTGGCCGACCCGCGTGCCGACACCTGGCGCTACATGCCGCTGCGCGCGCTGGAGTCGCAGGCGCTGCCGGCCGCGCCTGTGCCCGCCGGCATGCCCGCGCTCGAGGCCGTGCAAGGGCCCAGGCTGGTGTTCGCGGACGGCCATTTCATCGCGTCCGCCTCCGTGCTGGAGGGGTTGCCGCCGGGCGTGCGCTGGCTGCCGCTGGCGCGGATGCAGGCGGCCGACTGGCAGCGTCACGCGCGGCTGCTCGAGCGCGAGGGCGAGGCGGCGCCGGATGACTGGAATCTGGCCTACGCGCGGGGCGGCTGCGTGCTGGAGCTCGCCGACGGGGCCGTTTGCGCGCAGCCGCTGGAAATCGTGCACATCGCCGTCAGCACCGGGGCTTCGGCCTGGCATGCACGCAGCCTGGTGCGGCTGGGGCGAGGCGCGCGGCTGTGCCTGCGCGAGCGCCTGCTCGGCGCCGGTGCGGGAGTGGCCAGCCTGCGCACGTGCTGGCAGCTCGGCGACGGTGCACGGCTCGATCTGGTGCAGCAGCAGCAGGCGGGCCCGGCGCTGCGGCTGTTGCGCCGCGACCGCTTTACCCTGGCAGCCGGCAGCCTGCTGCGTCTGCACGCGCTGGAGCTTGGTGCCGCGCTGTCCCGGCATGAACTCGCGGTGCGGCTGGACGGGACCGCGGCCGCCGTGGAACTGCGTCAGCTCTCGGTACTGGACGCGCGCCAGCATGCCGAACAGGTGCTCGACGTGCGGCACGCCGTGGGCGATACCCGCAGCGACCTGCGCTGCCGCGCGGTGGCCGCGGCGCGCGCGCGCGCGGTGCTGCACGGCGCGGTCCGCATCGAGCCAGGCGCCGACGGCAGCGATGCGGCGCTGGACACGCGCAACCTGCTGCTGTCCGGGCAGGCCGAGGTGGACGCGCGCCCGACCATGGAGATCCTCGCCGACGAGGTGCGTGCGGCGCATGGGGCCAGCGTCGGCCAGATCGATGCCGGCATGCTGTTCTACCTGCGCGCGCGCGGCATTCCGCTGGCGCAGGCGCGCGCCCTGCTGGTGGCTGCGCACGGCCGCGGGCTGCTGGCGGATATCGGTGACGCACGACTGCGCGCCGGGGCCGAAGCCGCGCTGGACGCGCGCGTGGCGGCGCTGGAATGAGGAAGCCGCGATGAACGCCGTGCCCGCCGGTGTGCCGTTCGATACCGCCGCCATCCGTGCGCGGTTCCCGCTGCTGGCGCGCACGGTGTACGGCGGCAAGCCGCTGGTCTATCTCGACAACGCCAACACCTCGCAGAAGCCAGCCTGCGTGATCGAGGCGGTGGACCGGTTCTACCGCGAACGCAACGCCAACGTCTCGCGCGCCGTGCACGCGCTCAGCGAAGAGGCCACCGGCCTGTACGAAGGCGCGCGCACGGCGCTGGCGCGCTTCATCGGCGCGGGATCGCCGCAGGAGCTGGTGCTCACCAGCGGCACCACCATGGCCACCAATCTGGTGGCCTACAGCTACCTGCTGCCGCGCCTGCGACCCGGTGATGCGGTGCTGACCACGGTGATGGAGCACCACGCCAACATCGTGCCCTGGCAGCTCGTGTGCGGACGTACGGATGCGCAGGTGCTGGCGGCGCCGATCCGCGACAGCGGCGAGCTGGACGTGGACGCGTTCGTGCGCCTGCTGGGGCCGCGGGTGAAGCTGGCCTGCGTGACGCACGTCTCCAACGTGCTGGGCACCGTCAACCCCATCCCCGAGCTGGCCGCGGCCTGCCGCCGGCGCGGGGTTCCGCTGCTGGTGGACGGCTCGCAGGCGGTGCCGCATCTGCCGGTGGACGTGCGCGCCCTGGGTTGCGACTTCTATGCCTTCACCGGCCACAAGATGTGCGGCCCCACCGGCACCGGCGGGCTGTGGGCGCGTCGCGAGATCCTGGCGCAGATGCCGCCGTTCTTCGGCGGCGGCGAGATGATCCGCGAAGTGCGCATCGAAGGCTCCACCTTCGCCGACCCGCCGGCGCGCTTCGAGGCCGGCACGCCCAACATCGCCGGCTTCGCCGGACTGGCCGAGGCAGTGCACTTCCTCGAGGGCATCGGCATGGTCCGCATCGCCGCACGCGAGCAGCAGCTGCTGCGCTACGCTACCGCGCGGCTGCGCGAAGTGCCGGGCCTGCGCATCCTCGGCGAGGCGCCGCACAAGGCGGCGGTGATCTCATTCCTGGTCGAGGGCGCGCACGCGCACGACCTGGCCACCCTGCTGGACCTGGAGGGCGTGGCGGTGCGCTCCGGCCACCACTGCGCGCATCCGCTGATGCAGCGCTACGGCGTGCCGGCGACCTGCCGCGCCTCGTTCGCCTTCTACAACACCGAGGCCGAGGCCGACGCACTGGTGGCGGCGCTGCTGAAAGCGCGCGCACTGCTGGCATGAGTACGCCGGATGCCCGCGCCGGCGAGGCCTATCCGGCCCAGGTGCTGGCCCACGCGCGCCAGCCGCGCTTCCAGACGCCGCTGCCGGCACCCGATGCACAGGCCGAAGGCTTCAACGTCCTGTGCGGCGACCGCATCCGGGTGATGCTGTCCCTGCGCGGGGGCCGGATCGCGGGCTACGCCTTCCATGCGCAGGCCTGCGCGCTGACCGTGGCCGCCGCCTCGATGCTGGGCGAGCGCCTGCCGGGGCTGGACCACGCCGGCGTGGCGCGCCTGCGGGATGATTTCGATGCGCTGCTGGGCGGCGCGCCGGCCGTACCGCCGACGCTGGGCGGGCTGGCCGAGTTCGCCGGACTGGCGCGCTTCCCCGCGCGGCACCGCTGCGCGCAACTGCCGTTCGCCACCGTGCTGGCCGCGCTGGACGGCCGCGCCCACGCCACCACCGAGGAGGCCTGATGCAGGCACTGCAGTTCCGTACCGCCACCCCCGCCGATGCCGCCGCCGTGGTGGCGCTGGTGGAAAGCGCCTATCGCGGCGACGCCAGCCGCGCCGGCTGGACCACCGAGGCCGACCTGCTCGACGGCCAGCGCACCGATGCCGATGCTGTGCGCGCGCTGGCCACCGCCGCGGATTCGCTGATCCTGCTGGCGCAGCGGCCCGGCGAAGAGCAGCCCGTGGCCTGTTGCCACCTGCAGCGCGAGAGCGGCGATGTCGCCTACTTCGGCATGTTCGCGGTGCGCCCCGCCGAGCAGGGCGGCGGCATCGGGCGCGCCGTGCTGGCCGCAGCGGAACGCATCGCGCGCGAGGACATGGGCTGTGCGTTCATGGCCATGACCGTGATCGACGTGCGCGAGACGCTGATGCAGTGGTACCAGCGCCGCGGCTACGTGCGCACCGGCCGGCACAAGCCGTTCCCGTACGGCGATCCACGCTGCGGCCTGCCCCGGCGCGATGATCTGCGCTTCGAGTTGCTGCTGAAGGACCTGCGCCGATGAACGCGGATGCATTCCCCGCTGCCTGGGTGCGTGTGGCCCGTTGTGCCGAGCTGCTGCCCGGCGAGTTCCGCGTGGTATGGGACGGCGATACGCCCATCGCCGTGTACAACATCGACGGCGATCTGTACGCCATCGAGGACCGCTGCACCCACGACGACGGCGAACTGGCCGGCGGTGAACTGCGCGGGTTCGAGATCGAGTGCCCGCGTCACGGCGCACGTTTCGATCTGCGTACCGGTGCGGCGCTGTGCGCGCCGGCCTATGCACCCGCCGCCAGCTTTCCCGTGCGGGTGGTGGACGGGGTGATCTACACCCGCGACGACCGCTGAGCGCCGGACTCGATCTCCGCGCAGTCCTGCACGCGCACCAGCAGCACCTCGCCCTGTCCATCGAGCCGCGCGCCGCCGGCCAGACGCGCCGTGGCGCCCGCCTCCAGCGCCAGCGTCCGTCCTTCGCGCTGCAGCCGCATGCCGCCCGCCAGTGCATGCACCAGCCACAGCGGCGCCGCCGGCAGCAGCAGGGCGCCCACCAGCGGCCGCGCCAGCAGCGTGGCCTCGCACTCGCGCGTGATCAGGTTGAACACGCGCACTGGGCCGTCCGGCAGTTCGGCGTACGGCGCCGGCGAGCCTGCGAAGCGCAGCACCTGCAGCCGCGCCAGCGTGCGCGCCGGGGCGTCACCGAAACGCAGGCGCAGGCGTCCATCCAGCGCAGCCAACTGGCGCTGCGTCCCGGGGTAGTCCGAAAAGGGGCCGGCCGCGTCCACCTGCGCGATGCTGATGCGCCAGCGCCAGTCCGGTGCTGCGGGAGCGCGCGCCAGCTCGGTGGTACGGCCGCGGCCGTTGGCCCAGGGCTCGTCGCGCAGCAGCGGGGGCGGCAGGCGTTCCAGCGGCGGTGGCTGCGACATGGGGGCAGGCGGGCGCTTGGTCCTAACCCGCCGCACTGCGCGCCAGCGCCACCGGCGGGTGGTAGGCGTACACGTGGGCCGGCGCGGCGCAGAATTCGACGGTGTCCACACGCTCGCCGCCGAGGCGGGCGGCTAGTTTTTCCGAGGCGGTGTCGCCGGGCCGCACCAGGCTGACCACGCGCGGTGCGCCCAGCTCGCGCCAGGCCCAGTCCAGCGCCGTCTGCGCCGCCTCGGTGGCGTAGCCGCGGCCGCGCGCGTCCGGGGTGATCATCCAGCCCAGTTCGAGATCGGGCCAGCCTTCCGGCTTGAGCAGCCCGGCGCGGCCGATGAAGCGGCCGTCCTCCAGCCGCTCCAGCGCCCACATGCCGTAGCCGCGCAGCATCCAGTGGCCCAGCAGCATGGCCATCGAGCGCCAGGCGTTGAGACGGTCCAGCGGCTTGCCGTCGCCCACGTGGCGGGTGCTGCTGGGATCGGCCAGCATGTGCGCGTAGGCGTCGAAGTGATCCTCGCGCAGCGCGGTCAGGCGCAGGCGGGCGGTGCGCAGTTGCGGAATCTCGATCATGGTCGGTGGCAATGCCCGAGTTCAGGTCCTGGCCAGAAGCTGTGCCAGCCGCGCGGTGCTTTGGCCGATGCTGTGCGCCCAGTCGAAGCCGACGATGGGCTGGCCGCTGGTGGCGTCGTCGAAGCTTTCGCGCTGGCCGGGTGCCAGCAGGTGGCGGTAGTCGACGGTCAGCTCGGTACCGGCTTCCAGGTTGGCGTCGGCGAAAATGAAGCCCAGGTGCCACAGCCCGCTGGGCGTGAAGCTGTGGTTGACGTAGCACTCGTCGGGCCACTCGGGCGAGAGCGTGTAGTGCTCGCCGAACCAGCGCACGCTGGTGTGCAGCAGGCGGGAGAGCGCGGGGTCGGCGGTCAGGTCCTCGAAGCGGTAGGTGCGTCCGATACCGTCGGGCGCCACCAGGATGCTGCCGGCGGCGGCCGGCGCGTCCAGGAACAGGCCCTGGCCGGCGCCGGGGATACGCGAGGGCGCGATGCGGTACGGCATGAGGATCATCGCGGACCGGATAGCGGGAAGGGCGGCGATTGTAGGCCCTTCGCGGACGGCCGGCGCGTGCCGCCGGTCCTGCCGGCCTACGGCAGGCCGGCGCAGGCTGCCGCCGCCGCGGTGCCGGCAGCGGCGGCGCGCACCCGTCCGGAGTTGCTCAGGACCAGCAGGCGCGCAGTGTCCGCGCGTCCGGCCTGGCACAGCGCGAAAGTCACGTTGCTGCCGGCCGCGCTGCCGTCGGGGCGGAAGCGCAGCCGGATGCGGCCGCGCGTGGAGACGATGCGCAGCGCCGCGTCGCTGCCGCCGCGCAGCAGCGGCGCGGCGTCGGGGACATCGTCGTGGTCGCGGTCCAGCGCCAGCAGCCAGCCGCGATCCCAGCGGGTGTCGTCCGCGCACAGCCGACCTTCACGGCTGGGGCACAGCAGTACCCGCGCGCCGCTGCCGATGGCCAGCGTGCGCGCGTGATGCAATACGCCGACGAATTCGTTGCCGGCACCCAGCACGCGCTGCCGCGCCAGCACCCGGCCCAGCGCCGGCGCGGCCAGCGCCGCCAGCAGCGCCAGCAGCGCGCAGGCGATCACCGTTTCGATCAGCGTCCATCCGGTGGTGCGGCGGCGCATGGCGTGCGGGCTCCGGATCCAGGGCCGGGAGCATGGCCGCGGCGGTCGCGCGGCTGCAGCGGCCGCCGCAGGCGGACGCTGTGCGCCGCTGCCGACAGGCGGCGTCGGTCACGCGGAGGGATCGCGTCAGCCTGGATGGTCCGATTGCAGCCGCGCCACCAGCGCGCGCAGCGTGGACTGCGCTTCCTCGCGCTGCCAGACCGCGGCGAACTGCGCCAGCGGCCAGTGCTCGCGGCGCGTGGCGGCCACCAGGTCGGCACGCGCCAGCGCGCGCGTCTCGCGCATGGCCTGGCGCGGCAGGGCCAGCAGGCCCTCCAGCCACAGGCGTGCGCGCAGCGGGACCTGGTCGACATCGGCCAGTTCGTCCACCAGCCCCAGCCGCAGCGCCTCCTCGGCTTCGACCATGCGGCCTTCCACCAGCAGGCGTTCGGCGCGGTGCGCGCCCAGCAGCCGCGCCAGCGCGGTCCGGATCAGGGCCGGTGCCGTCAGCCCGACCTGCACCTCGTTGAAGCCGATGCGGTACGCACCGCGTGCCATCACGCGCCAGTCGCAGAACAGCGCGATCACCGCGCCGCCCGCCGGGCTGTGCCCGGTGACGGCCGCCGCGACCGGGATCGGGCTTTGCGCCAGCATGGCCGCCAGGCCGAAGAAGTCCTCGAAGCAGCGCGCCAGCGCGGCGGCATCCATGGCCAGCAGCGCGGGAATGTCCAGCCCCGCCGAGAACATCCCGCTGCGGCCGGAAATCAGCAGCGCCTGCGCACCCTGCGCCGGGGCCTGTCCGACTGCCTCGCGCAAGGCCGCGATCAGCCCCGGGTCGAGCGCGTTGACCGGCGGCCGCGCCAGGCGCAGCTCGCGGATGTCGGATGCGTGGTCGTGGATTTCGATCATGGCGTTTCACCGGCGGGGCGCGGGCGCATGGCGGCGTCGTAGCGCAGGGTGTAGTCGAGCGTGGCCGCGCCGCGCGCGGGTACCGGCACGCGCCAGACCAGGGTGTCCAGGTCCTGCCGCTGCGGCCGCAGATTGCTGTCGAGCAGGCGCCATTCGCGCCAGCGGTCCGGGTGCACGTACAGGGTGACCGTCCCGGCGTGCGCGCCGCGGTTGCTGAAGCGCACGCGCAGGCCCTCGGTCAGCACCCCGCCGGTCAGATGCCAGGCGGTGCGCGTGCGCTCGGCGCGCAGCTCGTAGGCGTTGCCGAGGTGCAGGCGCACTGCGTCGTCGCGGCGCACGTCGGGCAGGGTGTCGCCGCCGATGAACCGCAGCGTGCCGTCGGCATCGGGCTGGTACACGCGCACGTTGCCGGCCGGCAGGTTGTGCGGCGCGCGCAGGCCGATCTGGATGCGCGGCGCGCCGAGCGCATCCCGCCGCGGGCCGGGAATGAAAAACGGCTTGGCCGGCAGGTAGGCCGGCGCCTGCCGCCGGCCCAGCACCAGCGTGCGCGTGCAGTCCAGCGTGGCCGGCGCTGCCAGCGGCGCCAGCACGCTGGCGCCGTCGGACAGCGTCAGCGGTTGCGGCAGCGTGTAGCGGCGGTAGCCAGCCAGGTCGCCCTGCGCGGGCAGCCCGGGCACCGCCGGCGCGGGCAGCGCGGCCGCGACGGCCATCATCAGGCGCGGCGTACCACCCTCGGGCTGGTGCACGTCACCGGCGATCAGCGTCACGCGCGCATCGCGGAAATCGATGCCGCTGCGGTTGACCAGCGCCGCACGCGCTTCCAGCGTGGCGCGGCAGCCGCCGCCGGCCAGCAGCAGGTCGTAGTCGGCGCGCCAGCCGAGGCCGGCGCTGGGATAGAGCAACTGCGCCGTGTAGCTGCCGGCGCGCGGCGCCTGCAGCCGCACCTGCACGCGCGCGCCGGCGCCGGGCACGGGCGGCGCCACGGCGGGCGGCAACACGATCGCGCCGGCGGCCAGGCGCAGCGTGCCGTCGCCCTGCTGCACCAGCAGCAGCCCGCCCTCGACGCCGCGCAGCGTGCCGCTGGCCAGCACCTGGCCGGTCCCGCCCAGTACCTGCACCGGCTTGCCCAGCGCCTGCGCCAGCAGCGCCTGCAGGCCTTCGGCGGCGGGCGGCACCGTCATGCCGAGCAGATGCACGCCGCTGCCCGCAGGAAAGCGCAGCAGCAGCGAATCGGCGTCGAGGCGTCGCGCCAGGCCGTCCAGCCACAGCGTCTGCGTGCCCGCTTGCAGGCGGAAGCGGCGCGTCTGCTGCACCAGCGCGGGCGCGCCCTCGCCCTGGCCGGGGTACAGCGTCAGCCGGGTGCCCTCGACGACCGTCCCGTGTGCCGCGCCCTGCGCCAGCGCGGGCATCAGCGCCAGCCCCAGCGCTGGCATCAGGCCCGGGCCGATCCTCTTCCGAAGTCCGCACATGGCGCGTGCTCTCCGTTCCGCGGCTGCGGCAGCGTAGCAGAGCGCCGCCGGCACGCAGGGCGCGGATGCGGCGCCGGTTCAGCCGCCGGCGCAGGCGTCGCGGATGGCCTGCGGCAGCGGCACGCTACGGCCGTTCGCGGGGTCCATCCACACCAGGGTGACGTCGCCGTCGCAGTACAGCCGTGCGCCGTCGCCGGCGTCGACGATACGGTGCGCCAGCGTCAGCGAGCTGCCGCCCACGCGCTCACAGCGCAGTTCCACGCGCAGTTGCGCGGGCCATTCGATGGGGCTGCGGTAGTTGAGCCGGCTGGCGGCCAGCACCGGCATGGCGTGCGCGTCGAACCACGGCCCCGGCACCCCGCCTAGCCATTGCAGGCGCGCCTCCTCGAGGTAGGTGAGGAACGCCGAGTTGTTGACGTGGTTGAACGCGTCCAGGTCGCGCCAGCGCACCGCGAGCGCGGTGCTGAACAACAACGGGGTCGTGGCAGCGGGGTTCGCCACAGGGCCGACTGCGACTGCGCGTGCGCTGGCGCCGGTTTCGCGGCGGCGCGGCTTGGCGGGTTTTTCTGCACGGCTCATGCGCGGCGTTTCCTGGCGGTGGCGTTGGCGGTTGCGGCAGTCTTCGGCAGCAATCGCGCCAGATACTCGCCGGTGTGCGAGCCCGGCGTTGCGGCCACTTCTTCGGGTGTGCCGCCGGCGATGATGCGCCCGCCGCCGGCGCCGCCTTCCGGGCCCAGGTCCACGATCCAGTCGGCGGTCTTGATCACGTCCAGGTTGTGCTCGATCACGATCACCGTGTTGCCGTGCTCGACCAGCTGGTGCAGTACGTCCAGCAACTGCTCGATGTCGTGGAAGTGCAGCCCGGTGGTGGGCTCGTCGAGGATGTACAGCGTGTTGCCGGTATCGCGGCGCGAGAGTTCCTTGGCCAGCTTGACGCGCTGCGCCTCGCCGCCGGAGAGCGTGGTGGCCGGCTGGCCCAGCTTGAGGTAACCCAGGCCCACCGCGATCAGCGTATCCAGCTTGCGCGCGAGCGGCGGCACCGGCTGGAACAGGGCGAGGGCGTCCTCGACGGTCATCTCCAGCACGTCGCTGATGCTGTGGCCCTTGTAGTGGATCTCCAGCGTCTCGCGGTTGTAGCGCTTGCTGTGGCACACGTCGCAGGGCACGTACATGTCCGGCAGGAAATGCATCTCCACCTTGATCATGCCGTCGCCCTCGCAGGCCTCGCAGCGCCCGCCGCGCACGTTGAAACTGAAGCGCCCGGCCTCGTAGCCGCGCGCGCGCGACTCGGGCACCTGCGCGAACAGCTCGCGCAGCGGCGTGAACAGGCCGGTGTAGGTGGCCGGATTGCTGCGCGGCGTGCGGCCGATCGGCGACTGGTCGATGTCCACCGCCTTGTCGAAGTGTTCCAGTCCCTCGATGCGCGCGAACGGCGCCGCCTGCGTGCCGGCGCCGTTGAGCATCGCCGCCGCGTGCGCCTGCAGGGTGTCGTTGATCAGCGTGGACTTGCCCGAGCCGGACACCCCGGTGACGCAGGTGAACAGGCCGACCGGGATCTCCAGGTCCACCTCGCGCAGGTTGTTGCCGCGCGCGCCCAGCAGGCGCAGCCAGCGCCCGCGCTGCGGCGTGCGCCGCCGCTCGGGCACCTCGATGCGGCGCGCGCCCGAGAGATAGCGGCCGGTCAACGAGCGCGGCGCGGCCAGCACGTCGTCCAGGCTGCCCGCGACCACCACCTCGCCGCCGTGGGCGCCGGCGCCGGGGCCCATGTCGACGATGAAATCGGCGGCGCGGATGGCGTCCTCGTCGTGCTCGACCACGATCACCGTGTTGCCCATGTCGCGCAGGCGCTGCAGCGTGGCCAGCAGGCGCGCGTTGTCGCGCTGGTGCAGGCCGATCGAGGGTTCGTCCAGCACGTACATCACGCCCACCAGGCCGGCGCCGATCTGGCTGGCCAGGCGGATGCGCTGCGCCTCGCCGCCGGACAGCGTGTCGGCGGTGCGCTCGAGGGTGAGGTAGTCCAGTCCCACGTCCACCAGAAAGCGCAGGCGCTCGCGGATCTCCTTGAGGATGCGCGCGGCGATCTCGCCGCGCCAGCCGGGCAGGCTGAGCGTTTCGGCGAATCGCAGCGCCTCGCGCACCGCCAGCGCCGAGATCTGCGGCAGGCTGTGCGCGCCCACGCGCACGCTGCGCGCCGAGCGGTTCAGGCGCGCGCCGCCGCATTCGGGGCAGGCGCGCACGCTGATGTACTTGCGCAGTTCCTCGCGCACGGCGATCGAATCGGTTTCGCGGTAGCGCCGCTCCAGGTTGGGCACGATGCCCTCGAAGCACCGCCTCCGCACCACGCCGCGCCTGCCGGCACCCTCGTCGCGGAAGGCGATCTCCTCCTCGCCCGAGCCCTGCAGCACGGCCTCGCGCACCGCCGCCGGCAGGTCCTGCCACGGCGTCTCCACGTCGAAGCTGTAATGCCGCGCCAGCGACTGGATCATCTGGAAGTAGTGCGGGTTGCGACGGTCCCAGCCGCGCACGGCGCCGCCGGCTAGCGACAGCTCGCCGTGCAGCACGATGCGCGCCGGATCGAAGAACTCGGTGGTGCCCAGGCCGTCGCAGCGCGGGCAGGCGCCCACCGGCGAGTTGAACGAGAACAGGCGCGGCTCCAGCTCCGGCAGCGAGTAGTCGCACACCGGGCACGAATAGCGCGACGAGAAGACCTGCGGCGCGGCCCGCGCGTCGACCGCTCCCGCGCGTCCTGCGACCGTAGGGAGTGCAGAGCCGTCCGCGGCACTTGAGCTTTCCTGCCCTGCGTCCATGTCGATCACCAACGCCAGACCCTCGCCCAGCCGCAGCGCGGTCTCGAACGACTCGGCCAGGCGCTGCTTCAACTCGGGACGCGGGCGGAAGCGATCCACCACCGCCTCGATGCTGTGCTTCTGGCGCAGCGTCAGCGCCGGCACCACATCCAGATCGACCACGGTGCCGTCCACGCGCGCACGCACGAAGCCCTGCGCGCGCAGCGCCTCGAACACCTGCACGTGCTCGCCCTTGCGCTCGCGCACCACTGGCGCCAGCAGCATCCAGCGCCTGTCCGCATCCAGCGCCAGCGCGGCGTCCACCATCTGGCTCACCGTCTGCGCCGCCAGCGGGATGCCGTGCTCGGGGCAGTGCGGCGTGCCGGCGCGCGCGTAC
>JAJYTR010000070.1 GCA_021792975.1 Pseudomonadota bacterium
CGGCGCCACCTATACGCTCTCGCGCATCACCGCCGACGCCATCACCCCGGCGGACATCGGCAATGCGCCGCAGCGTCAGGCGCACTGGATCTACCAGATCAGCCCCACCTACGCCTGGAACCGGTTCACGGTCGGTGCGACCATCCTGGGTACGACGAAATCGCCGGGCGGCACGCCCAATGGCCTGGTCATGCCGGGCTTCACCCAGACCAACCTGTTCGCGCAGTACGACATCGACGAACGCATGAACATCGCCCTGTACGCGGACAACGTGTTCAACACCGTCGGCCTGACCGAGATCGACAACAGCCCCAATGCGGTTACCGCCAGCGGTCTGAACACGGCGCGGTCGATCCTGCCGCGCAGCATCTACGTGGTCTGGCAGTACAAGCTGAAATGACCCCAACGGAGGCCCGGGCGCGCGCGCCGCAGCAGCAGGAGGCGGCGCGCGCTTTGTTTGTGGACAGCCTGCCCGGCGCGCAGCGCGCCGCCGGCGAACGTCGCTTCGATGCGGCGGGCGCCCGCCTGCATGCGGCGCTGTCCAGCCTCTACGGCGGACGACCCGGATTCGCGGACTGGTACACCCGGCTGCTCGTCGCCATCGCCGCGGCGGCGGCGCTCCGCCCGGCATCACTGCAGGCGCTGGATGCGCGGCGCGAGGGCGATCCGCAATGGCTGTCACGGACACCACCGCTGGGCTACAGCGCCTACGTGGACCGTTTTGCCGGAACCCTGCGCGGCGTGCGGGGGCGCATTCCCATACTGCGCGCGCTGGGCGTCGGCTACCTGCATCTGCTGCCATTCCTGCGTGCGCGCGCAGGCGACAACGACGACGGCTTCGCGGTCGCCAGCTTCGAGGAGGTCGAGCCGCGCCTGGGCGACATGCAGGATCTGGAGGATCTGGCCGCAGCCTTGCGTGCCGACGACATCCTCCTGTGCGGCGACCTGGTGCTCAATCACGTCGCCGACGATCACCCGTGGGCGCAGGCCGCGCGCGCCGGCGATGCACGTTACCGCGGCTTTTTCCACGTTCTGCGCGATGCCGGAGAAGTGCAGGCCTGCGAGCGCGATCTGCACCAGGTATTTCCGCAGACTGCACCCGGCAACTTCACACACGTGCCGGCGATGGGCGGCTGGGTCTGGACCACCTTCTACCCCTACCAATGGGATTTGAACTACGCCAATCCGGAGGTGTTCGCGGCGATGGCCGCGGTGCTGCTGGAGCTGGCCAACCGCGGTATCGAAATCTTCCGGCTGGACTCCGCGCCGTTCCTGTGGAAGCGGCGCGGCACCGCCTGCATCAACCTGCCCGAGGTCGAACGCGTGCTGGTGGCGCTGCGCGCCGTGCTGGACCTGGCCGCGCCGGGTACGCTGCTGAAGGCCGAGGCGATCATGCCCACCCACGAACTGGCGCGCTACTTCGGCAGCGGCGACGATGCCGGCCATGCCTGCCATCTGGCCTACCACAGCGGGCTGATGGCGGCATCCTGGGTAGCCATGGCGCGCCAGGACACCGCCTTGCTGCGCACCCAGTTGCGGCTGACGCCCGTGCTGCCTTCCGGTTGCGGCTGGCTGAGCTACGTGCGCTGTCACGACGACATCATCTGGAGCGTGCTGGAACCCGAACGCGGCGTGCCCGCCGAGCGCGCCGCCATCGCCGCCGCCGCCCGCTTCCTCTCCGGCGGCCCCGGCAGTTTCGCGCGCGGCCACAGCGTGCGGCAGGCCGACGGCGATGGCGTGCACGGCAGCAACGGCATGACCGCCAGTCTGGTCGGCCTGCCCGGGGATCCGCGCCAGCCCGCCGATGCACCGGCACTGGCGCGCTACGCGCTGCTGTACGCGCTGGCGTACTGGTGCGGAACGGTACCGCTGGTCTACAGCGGCGACGAGCTGGGTCAGGGCAACGATACCGGCTCCGGCGAGATGCCGCCGCATGCCACCGACGGACGCTGGCTGCAGCGCCCGCGCTACGACGAGACCCGTCTGGCACTGGTGCAGAGCGGCCAGGGTACGCCCGCACAGACGTTCGCGTTGCTGCAGCGGCTGGGTACGGCGCGGCGCCGGTTGCCCGCGTCGCACCACGCGGCGCCCATCGAGGACCGCTCCGGAGCGGATGCCGCCGTACTGCTGCTGGCGCGCGGCGCGCACAGTCTGGCGGCGTTCAATTTCAGTGCACAGCCGCAAGTGCTCGACAGCAGCCGTGCGACGGCGGGCCAGTGGCGCCCGCTGTGGCCGGATGCGGCGGTGGCGGCGGCCGGCGAAGTCACGCTGCCGCCCTGGGGCTGCGTCTGGTGGGTGCGCGCGTGAGTGCCGCACCGCCGGTGGTGGTATTCGGCGAGGCGCTGGTGGACATCTTCGCCGAGGACGAGCTGCCGGGCGGCGCGCCGTTCAACGTGGCCTGCCACCTGGCCGGACTGGGCCTGGCGCCGCGCTTCGTCAGCCGCGTCGGCAACGACGCCGCGGCCGCGCGCCTGGATTCCGCCGCCGCGCGCAGTGGCCTGTCCATGCGGTACGTGCAGCGCGACGCGCACCGGCCCACCGGGCGCGTGCGGGTGCACGAGCAGGCCGGCGTGCACCGCTTCGAGATCCTCGCCGACCAGGCTTACGACTGGATCGATGCGGCCGACGCCCGGCGCGCGCTGGAGGATGGCGATGCCATCGCCTGCGCGGCCGGCTGGCTGTACCACGGCAGCCTGATCCTGCGCGGTCCGGCAGCGGCTGCATTGGCCACGCTGGCGGCCCTGCAGCTGCGCCGTTTCGCCGATCTCAACTGGCGCGAAGCCGGCACCACGCCAGAACAGGCGCTGGCGGCGCTGCGCGGCGTGCACGTACTCAAGCTCAACGACGAGGAACTGGCATTGCTGTGCGGCTGGACCGGCCTCCCGATGCCCCGCGCCGCGGCGACGGACCCCGGCGCAGGCGACACGATCGCGCGACTGGCTGCGCAGTTGCAGGCGGGGCTGCTGGTGTTGACGCACGGCGCGGCCGGAGCCAGCGCCTGGGACGCACAGGGCTGCTGCCTCGCCCGCCAGCCGGCGGTGCCGGTGCCGCGGCTGGTGGACACCGTGGGCGCCGGCGATGCGCTGGCCGCTGCATTGTTGGCGGCGCTGGCGCAAGGCGTGGCCGTGCCGCAGGCACTGGCGCTGGCGGTGCGCTTCGCGGCGGCGCTGTGCGGTCGGCGCGGTGCGCTGCCGGAGCATGCCGGGTTCTACGTGCCGTGGCGCGAACAGTTGCAGCAGTCGGCCGTGCCGGCCGCAGGAGGGGCCTGATGTCCCTGCGCGCCAGCCTGCGTTCGGCGGTGAGCGGCGGTGACGGCAAGCCGCTGCTGTCGCTGCGCCAGATCGTCAACATGAACCTGGGCTTCTTCGGCATCCAGTTCAGCTTCGGGCTGCAGCAGAGCAACATGAGCCCGATCTACAAGTACCTGGGCGCGCACGACGCCACGCTGCCCTACCTGTGGCTGGCCGGCCCCGTTACCGGACTGATCGTGCAGCCGCTGATCGGTGCACTGAGCGACCGCACGCTCTCGCCGCTGGGACGGCGCACGCCGTACTTCCTGATCGGCGCGCTGATCGCCACGCTGGGCCTGCTGGCCATGCCTTATTCACCGGCGCTATGGGTGGCGGCCGGCCTGCTGTGGATCCTGGATGCCGCCAACAACGTCACTATGGAGCCCTACCGCGCCTTCGTCAGCGACCGCCTCTCGCGCGACCAGCATGCCGTCGGCTTCCTGATGCAGAGCGCGTTCACCGGCCTCTCGCAGACGCTGGCCTATCTGATGCCCTCGCTGCTGGTGCTGCTGGGCCTGCACGCGGGCCTGGTCAACGCCCACGGCATCCCCTACGCGGTGGTGGTGGCGTTCCTGATCGGCGCCGTGTTCTCGATCGGTACCGTGGGCTGGTCGGCGTGGACCACGCCCGAGCTGCCGCTCGGTGCGGAGGAAGTCGCGCGCATCCGCGCCGCACCACGCTCGCCGGGCGCCACCGTGCGCGAAATCCTCGATGCCGTGCGCGAGATGCCGCCGACCATGCGCCAGCTGGCGCTGATGATGCTGTTCCAGTGGTACGCCATGTTCTGCTACTGGGAATACATCCCGTTGTCGCTGGCGCGCACGCTGTTCGGCGCGGCCGACCCGCATTCGGCGGACTTCACCCGGGCGGTGCTGATCAACGGCCAGATCGGCGGCTTCTACAACTTTCTGGCGTTTCTGGCGGCACTGGCCATGCTGCCGCTAGCGCGCCGCTACGGCGCGCGTGCGCTGCATGTCTGCAGCCTGCTGGCCGGGGGCGTCGGCCTGCTGACGTTGCCGCAAGTGCACAGCCACGCGCTGCTGTTCGTGCCGATGGCGGGCCTCGGGATCGCCTGGGCCAGCATGATGGGCAACCCCTACGCATTGCTGGCCGACAGCGTGCCGCCGCAACGCGCCGGCGTGTACATGGGCCTGTTCAACGTGTTCATCGTGGTGCCCATGCTGCTGCAGATTGTCACCCTGCCGCTCTATTACGGCGTGCTGCTGCGCGGCAATCCCGAGAACGTGATCCGCCTGGCCGGCGCCCTGCTGCTGGCGGCCGCGCTGCTGACGCTGCGCGTCGACCGCGGGCGGCACGCGGCCGCGCAATGATTACGACGCCGCAGGCTTTTCTTTCACGTGCTGCACACAGCACGGCGCTAGCATGACTCTCCCTCATCCGATGCGGAGAACCGTCATGCGCCGTCTGCTCGTGATGCTGTTTGCGCTGTGTCTGCCGCCCGCGCTGGCCGCGGCAGCGCAGTCCATGCCGCAGGTGGGCCAGGTGGCCCCGGCCTTCAAGTTGCAGGACCAGCACGGCAAGTGGCAGTCGCTGGATCGATACCGCGGCCAGTGGCTGGTGCTGTATTTCTACCCCAAGGATTTCACCCCCGGCTGCACCACCGAGGTGTGCAAGTACCGTGACGCCTACCTGGCCCTGCGCAAGGAAGGCGCGCAGGTGCTGGCGGTGAGCCTGGACAACGTGAAGTCGCACGCCGCCTTCGCCAAGAAATACCACGCGCCGTTTCCGATGCTGGCCGACAACAGTCATGCCGTGGCCAGGGAATACGGCGTGCTGACCTCGATGATGGGCATGAAGTACGCCGCGCGCACCACCTTCATCATCGCGCCGGATGTCCGCATTGCCTGGATCTACACCGGCGTCGATCCCGCGACCAACTCGCAGCAGGTGCTGGCCGAGCTGCCCAAGCTGAAAGCGGCGTATCACAAGGCCTGACCGGGACTCGGGACTCGGGACGAGCGTGTTGCGATTTTTAGGGCGGCACATCGCGACCGGCGCACCCCATCTCATGAGGTCATCCCAGCCGGCGTACGCTCTATCTGACGTCATCCCGGACGGCCCACAGGGCCGATCCGGGATCCAGCGACTTTGCGGCGGGCGTTCCCGGATCCCCGCGGGCGCGGGGATGGTGTCAAAAGCCGAAGCCCCGGCCCGGCGCTTCTGGCAGCCTGCGTCAACCACTCCTATAACGTTCGCCGTTGCCGAGCCCCGCCATGACCGACGCTCCCGCGCGCCAGTACAAGTACTACGACCTGATCCTGGGCGCCTTCGTCTGCGTGCTGCTGTGCTCCAACCTGATCGGGCCGGCCAAGGTGGCCGAGGTGCACGGCGTCGACTTCGGCGCCGGCGTGCTGTTCTTCCCGATCTCCTACCTGTTCGGCGACATCCTCACCGAGGTGTACGGCTACGCGCGTTCGCGGCGGGTGATCTGGTCGGGCCTGATCGCGCTGGTGTTCGCATCCCTGATGAGCGCGGTGGTCGTCGCGCTGCCGCCGGCGCGTGGCTGGCACGACCAGGCCGCCTACGAAACCATCTTCGGCCAGACCCCGCGCATCGTGATCGCCTCGATCACCGCGTTTTTCGTGGGCGAGTTCGTCAATTCCTTCGTGCTGGCCAAGATGAAGATCTTCACCGCCGGGCGCTGGCTGTGGACGCGCACCGTGGGTTCGACGCTGTGCGGCGAGGGTGTGGACACGCTGGTGTTCTACCCGGTCGCCTTCCTCGGGGTGTGGAACCACGCGCTGCTGCTGCGCGTGATGGCGTTCAACTACATCGCCAAGGTGCTGTGGGAAGTGCTGGCCACGCCGCTGACCTACCGCATCGTGGCTTTCCTCAAGCGTGTCGAGCACGAGGACTACTACGACCGCGACACCGACTTCACGCCCTTCTCGCTGCGTGTCGGCCGCTGACTGCGGGCGAAAAGAAGCCCCGCCGGGGCGGGGCTCGCAGGATCGTGCGGGATGCCGTGCTCAGCGCATGGCCAACAGCGGAATCAGCAGTAGCGCGACGATGTTGATGATCTTGATCAGCGGGTTGACCGCGGGGCCTGCGGTGTCCTTGTAGGGATCGCCCACGGTGTCGCCGGTGACGGCCGCCTTGTGCGCATCCGAA
>JAJYTR010000021.1:0-18823 GCA_021792975.1 Pseudomonadota bacterium
CTCCTTCGGCACCACGCGGGCTTCCGGTCAGCCACCGGCGAAGTCCTGCAGCCTCGAGAGCCCGTCCCGCATCCGCGATCTGCCGTGATCGGCGGGCACGTGATGGTGGGTCGTACTGGATTCGAACCAGTGACCAGCGGATTAAAAGTCCGATGCTCTACCAGCTGAGCTAACGACCCGCGCAGGGCGGAAAGTGTATCAGTGCGCACCGGTCACGCGTAACGCGTGGGATCGGGCACGCCGGCCGCGCGGAAGCCTTCGGCGCGCAGGCGGCAGGCGTCGCAGCGGCGGCAGGCGCGGCCTTCCGTGTCGGCCCGATAGCACGAGACGGTGGCGGCGAAATCGACACCCAGGCGCAGGCCCTCGCGCACGATGTCCGCTTTGCCCAGGGCCATCAGCGGCGCATGCACCCGCAATTCCTGTCCTTCGACGCCCGCTTTGGTGGCCAGGTTGGCCAGCCGCTCGAAGGCCGCGATGAACGCGGGCCGGCAATCGGGATATCCCGAGTAGTCCACGGCGTTGACGCCGCAGAACAGGTCGCGGGCCGCGAGCACTTCGGCCCAGCCCAGCGCGATCGCGAGCATGACCGTGTTGCGCGCCGGCACGTACGTCACCGGAATCCCCTCGCCGCCGGCTTCGGGCACGTCGATGGCATCGGTCAATGCCGAACCGCCGATGCTGCGCAGGTCGACATGGACCCGCTTGAAAGCCGCCGCGCCGAGAGCCCGGGCGGTACGTGCGGCGGCGTCCAGTTCGGCGCTGTGGCGCTGCCCGTAGTCGACGCTGAGCGCGTGGCACTCGAAGCCGCGTTCCCGGGCCAGCGCCAGGGTGACCGCGGAATCCATGCCGCCGGACACCAGCACGACCGCCCTGGGTGGATGTGCACTCATCTTCAGTCGGTTCTCCGGTTTCTTCAGGGGGCGGCGGGAAGGCCTGCGGCCGGCCGGCTTTCAGCGCCCGGGCTGCCCGCCCCACAGCAGCTTGTGGAGCTGGAGCTGGAAGCGCACGGGCAATCGGTCGTCGAGAATCCACTGGGCGAGATCAGCGGGCGCAAGAAGATCGTGGACGGGCGAGAACAGCACCATGCAGCGCGCGGACAGGCGCTCGCGCGCCACGATCTCGCGGGCCCATTCGTAATCCGTGCGGTCGGCCAGCACGAACTTGATCTGGTCGTGCGGTTGCAGGTGCTGCAGATTCCGCCAGCGGTTGCGCGTCTGCTCTCCGGAACCGGGCGCCTTGAGATCGATCACCTTGATCACCCGCGGGTCGACGGGTGCGACATCGATCGCACCGGAGGTTTCCAGCGACACCACATGGCCGGCATCGCACAGACGGACCAGCAACTGCAGGCAGCGCCGCTGCGCCAGCGGCTCGCCGCCGGTCACGCAGACATGCCGCGTCCCGTAGGATGCGATCTCCGCCATGATCTGCTCCAGCGTGAGCCAGCGGCCGCCCTCGAAAGCATAGGCGGTATCGCACCACACGCAGCGCAGCGGACAACCGGTGAGCCGTATGAATCCCGTGGGCCAGCCGACCGCATCGGACTCGCCCTGAAGCGAGTGGAAAATCTCGGTGAT
This sequence comes from Pseudomonadota bacterium, assembly GCA_021792975.1. Lineage (GTDB taxonomy): Bacteria > Pseudomonadota > Gammaproteobacteria > Xanthomonadales > Rhodanobacteraceae > Metallibacterium. The sequence continues at coordinate 1,578 of JAJYTR010000021.1, forward strand.
GCGCAGACGGTCGCCGTCCTGCACAACGTCTTCGCGACCGGCCATGTCACCCGCCGGAAGGTGCGGCGCTCTGCAACTGGATCACGTGCAGGCGGTCGGCGGCAAGCCGTGCCTCTTCAGAACCCGGATAGGTGGCGATGATGCGGTTGAAGGTCGCGCTGGCCTGCGGCAGCTGCTTCAGTTCGTACTGGCAGTAGCCGAGCTTGAGCATCGCGGCACGTACCTTGTCGCTCTGCGGATATCGCTGCAACAACCGCTGGAAGGTCTCCAGCGCCACCTGGTAGTTGCCGGTGACGTAGTACGACTCGCCCAGCCAGTACGCCGCATTGGGCGCCAGACGGGCATCGGGATACTGCTGCAGGAACGCGCGGAAGCGTCTCGCCGCCTCGGCATAGTCGCCGTTGCGCAGAAACGAGAACGCATGGTCGTAGGCCGTCTGCTGGGCGGCAGCACGATCCGGCTGGGATGCTGCCGCTGCGGGCGCGGCGGCCGCTGCGGAAGAAGCCCTGCCCGCCGTACCCCGCGCGGCCGGGCCGGCACCGGATGCGGGCGGAGCCGACGTCGCCGCGGGTGGCGGCACGCTTCCCGCTGCCGCGGCTGCGCTGCTGGCTGCGGCCGCGGGTGCGGCGGCCTGCTCGAGCTTGCGCAGACGCGCATCGAGCACGAGGTACTGGTCCTTCTGCTGTTGCTCGAGCTGCTGGATGCGGTGCTGCAGCAGTTCGATCTGGCCCTGCTGCGAGCGGTATTCCTGTTCGAGCGTGTCGATGCGGCTGAGCAGGCTGAGCGTGCCCTGCTGGGCACTCTGCAACTGCATCTGCACCTGCTGGACCTGCTGGGCCAGGCTGGGCTGGCTCTGCGCCAGCACCGGTGCCGACAGCACGACGGCGGCCAGAAAGGCCGCCGCCGCTCGCATCGCGGGAATTCGCGCGTTCATTCCGTCTTGGTGTAGACGATATCGACGCGACGTTCCTTGGCCCAGCATGCGTGGGTCATTTCATGGCAGATCGGACGCTCCTTGCCATAGCTGACCACGGTGAACTGGTCGGCGCCGGCACCCAGGGCCTCCATGGCCTGCTCGACCGACTTGGCGCGACGTTCGCCCAGACCGAGGTTGTACTCGCGGCTGCCGCGCGGGTCGGTGTTGCCCTGCAGGGTCACGCGCGCGCCCGGATTGTCGACCAGGTATTTGGCCTGGCAGGCGACGATGTCATCGAACTCCGGCTTGATGTTGGACTTGTCGAAGTCGAAGTAGATGCTGCGCTTGATCAGACAGGCGTTGGTGTTGAGGTCGGCTGGCGTGAACTTGCCGTTGCTGACCGGCGCGGTCTGCGTCGGTGCCGGCGGCGGCGGGGGCGGCGGAGGCGGCGTGGGTTTGACTTCCTGCTTGCTGGCGCAAGCGGCCAGGCCCACGCACAGCAGCGCTGCGAGTGAGATACGGGCGACGGTATTCATGGATGTGTCTCGCGGGATAGTTGAAGGGTAGAACGGCCTGCTTCGGGGCATTGCCGGATTCGCTCTGGCGTCCTGGATACAGTCGACGGGTTGCTTCCGTGCAATCCCGTGAAAAACCTCATCGGGGCGCCTGCGGCGACGGTGTCTGCGCCGATCCCGGCGCCACATAGCTCACGCCCGGCTGCCGCGCCAGCGGCCCGGGCGGAATCCGGTACGGCCCCCACGCGGGTGACTGCACGCTGCCGTTCACCAGCGAAAGCCGCTGCCGCACGCTGCCGTTGTCGGCCACCTCATAAAGAACTCCCACGCCGCTGCCGCCCGTCGACGCATACAGCAGCATGCTGCCGTTGGGGGCGAAACTGGGTGATTCGTCCAAGGGGCCCGGGGAGATGAAACGCACCTGATTGTCCAGTTTGCGGTCCATGACCGCAATACGATACACGTTTCCGATGCCCTGCATCATGGCGATCTGGCTGCCATCGTCGTTGACGGCGGAATTGGAATTGTATTCGCCCTGGAAAGTCAGCCGCGCCGTGGCGCCGCCATCGACCGGCTTGATATAGAGCTGGGGCTTGCCGGAGCGATCCGAGGTAAACACGATGCTTTGACCATCGGGCAGCCAGCGCGGTTCCGTGTTGATCGAGAGATTATGGGTCAGCTGCGTCAGTTTGCCCGTGGCCAGATCCATGACGTAGATCTCGGGCGAGCCGCCGAACGACAGCGCCATGGCCAGCCTGCGGCCGCCCGGAGAGAACGCGGGCGCGCCATTGATGCCCTTGCGCGCGGAAACCAGACGGCGCTGTCCGGTGGCCAGATTCTGGATATAGATCGCCGAATCGCCGCTTTCGAGAGAAACGTAGGCCAACTGGCTGCCGTCGGGCGACCAGTTGGGCGAAAGCAGCGGCTGGCGCGAACGCACCACCACCTGCGGATTGTGGCCGTCGGAGTCGGCCACCACCAGCGACCATTGCATGTCCTTGCCGCGGCCCGTAGTGGTGACATAGGCGATGCGCGTATAGAAGGCGCCCGGCCGTCCGGTGATGGCCTGGTAGATCTGGTCGGCGATGCGGTGCGCCACACCCCGCAGTTCCTCGGGTAACGCATTGTAGGCGCCCGCCAGCATCTTCTTCTGCGAGGTGACGTTCCACAATTCGTACTCGACGCGGACCTGGCCGTTGCCGTCATCGCGTTCGCGACCGATCACCAGGTAATCCTGCTTCAGCAGCTTCCAGGTCGAGAAGTGGATCTGGCCGGCATGCGTGGGATGCTCGACGATGTCCGCGCCGGTCAGCGTGCGGAACTGGCCGCAGCGCACCATGTCGTCGCGAATGATGGCCGCGACATCCGTGGACGGGGGCTGTGCCGCGCTCTCGAAGCCGAAGGGCACGACGGTAATGGGGATGGCCGAGGGAATGCCGTTGATGACATCCAGGGTCAGGCCCTGGGCGTGCGCGGGAACAGGCGCCAGCGCGGTACCGCACAGGGCCAGCGCCAGTGCGGCAAGAGACGGGATCAGGCTGCGCAGTTTCATTGGTTCACCGAGAAGTTGATCGTCAATTCGGACGAGAAAACGGTTTCGAAACCGTGGTAGGGCAAGGGCGAGGCACGCAGGACGGCCGCTTCCACCGACCGCCGTGCCACCTCGTCGTAGGGACAGTTGGGCAGGATCGTCACGCTGACCACCTTGCCGCCGGGAATCTGCATGATACGGATCGGGCAGACCACGTGGCGCGGGATGTTCTCGGGGCGCAGCCAGTTGGACTGGATGGCCTGCACCAGCGCCGCCTGGTACTGCGCCGCGAGACTCTGCTCGGTGCCGCCCATGCCGGTAACGGCTTTGGGTGCCTGCGCCAGGTCGGGCACGCTGGACTGGCCGAGATCGTGCAGTTGCCTCTGTTTCTGCTCGGCCATCCGCGCGCGCCGATCGATGGCTTCGCGCTGCCGGCGCAGGGCATTCATCTCGGCCAGCAGCTTCTGCACGTGATTCTGCGCTGCATCCATCTCGCTCATGCGCTGCTGCTGGCGCTCCACCTGTGCGCGCCGCACCGTCTGCGCCTTCTGCTGCGCAAGATCGACCGCGCGCTGCTGCTCGCGCACGTCCGGACGTTGCGGTGGCGGTGGCAGCGTGGGCACCGGCAGCCGCGGCCCCTTGGGATTGGGTACCCGCACGGCGGGCGGCGGCGGCACGGCCGGTTGCCGGATCCGCGGCTGGCGCAGCTTCGGCAGCCCGGCCCGGGGCGCCGCGGCAATGCCCACCAGTTCGGCCTCGATCACGGGCCCCGCCAGCATCGGCGGCCGTGTGCACTGCACCGGGTTCAGCCACGGCGGCAGCCCCAGCCAGGCGAAACTCCGCTCCCAGGTGCCGCAGGAGAGCGTCGCCATCAGCAGGAATCCGAATATGGCCAGGTGCAGCAACGCCGAGAGGACGACGGCGCGCACATCGCCCTTAGCCGTGGCCATGGCGCGCGACACCCGTATCGGGCTGGCTGGCCAGTCCCACCTTGGGCACCCCGGCCTGCTGCAGCAGCACCATCGCCCGATACACCACGTCGTAGCTGGCGCGTTTGTCGCCGCTGATGAACACCGGAGCCTCGGGATTGACGCGCATCACCGCGGCCACCCTGTCCTTGAGCTGCGCGGCATCCACCGCCTGGCGCCGGCCGCCGCCGAGATCCAGGAAATACCGGCCCTCGGCGTCGACCTCGACGATGACCGGGCGCTTGTCGGTGGTGATGGCCTTGGCCGCCGACTGCGGCAACTGGATGTCCACGCCGAGATTCAGCAGTGGCGCCGTGACCATGAAGATGATCAGCAGCACCAGCATCACGTCGATGTACGGCACGACGTTGATCTCGCTTTTCAGCTTGCGCTTGCGCACGCGCAGGGACGGCTGCATGGCCGCGCTCAGGCGTGGTCTTCAGCGCCCTGGGACTGGCGCTGCAGGATGGAGAAGAATTCATCCTGGAAGGTGTCGTAACGCACGGTCATGCGTTCCACGCGGGTGGCGTAGCGGTTGTAGGCCCACACCGCCGGAATCGCCGCGAACAGGCCCATCGCGGTGGCCACCAGTGCCTCGGAGATGCCCGGGGCCACCATCGCGATGGTGGCCTCCTTGATGCTGCCCAGACCCTGGAACGCGGCCATGATGCCCCACACCGTTCCGAACAGGCCCACGTAGGGGCTGATCGAGCCGACGTTGGCCAGGAACTCGAGATTGCGCTCCATGCGGTCGACCTCGCGCATCAATGCCACGCGCATCGCGCGCTGGGCGGCCTCCAGCAGATTGCGGTTGTCGACGCGGCGTGGGCGCGGGCGCGCGAATTCGCGGAAACCGGCCTCGAAGATGCCTTCCATGCCGCGCGCGCCCTCGCCGCCGCGCGCACCAGCCTCGCGGTACAGCGTGGCCAGGTCGGCCCCCGACCAGAAGCGCTCCTCGAAGGCGCTGGCCTCGCGCTGGGCGGCGTCCAGCGTGGCCTTCTTGCGGAAGATGATCAGCCAGGACGCGAACGAGAAACCCAGCAGGATCAGCATCACCACCTTGACCGGCCAGCTCGCCTGCCACACCAGATCGAGGATATCGAGATTGCCATTCATGGTCGGAATCAGCTCTCGCTCAGGAGGTTGCGGGGAATGGGGGTCGGACGGAAACCTTCACTGCTGACGCAGGCCACGCGCACCGCGGCATCGACCAGGATCGCGCCGTCGGCCACGCGCACCAGCGTCTGCGCGAACTGCAGTGCCGCGGCCCTGCGCGCGACCACGCGCACGGTCGCATCCAGTTCGTCGTCCAGCACGGCCGGACGGCGGAAGCGCAGGTCCATGGCGTAGACCACGAACACCACGCCGTGTTCCGCGCGCACGCGCGTCTGCTGCAGGCCTTGTTCACGCATCCACTCGGTGCGCGCACGCTCGAGGAAGCGCAGATAGCTGGCGTGGTACACGACGCCGCCGGCATCGGTATCCTCCCAGTACACCCGTATCCGCCAACTGAACGGCGGCCGTGCCGCGGCGCTCATTCCGGTCCTTCGCCTTCGAACAGCGAACCTGCCGGCGGCCGCGGCGGCGCCAGTCCGAAGTGCCTCCATGCCTTGGCCGTGGCCATGCGCCCGCGCGCGGTGCGGACCAGGAATCCCTGCTGGATCAGGTAGGGCTCGAGCACGTCCTCGATGGTGCCGCGGTCCTCGCTGAGCGCGGCAGCCAGCGATTCCACGCCCACCGGGCCGCCCTCGAAGGTATCCAGGATCACACGCAGCAGACGGCGATCGCTGTCGTCGAAACCCTCGGCATCCACCTTCAGCATCACCAGCGCCGCGTCGGCCACCGCGCGGGTGATCTCGCCACCGGCGCGCACCTCGGCGAAATCGCGCACGCGCCGCAACAGGCGATTGGCGATGCGCGGCGTGCCGCGCGCGCGACGCGCGATCTCGGCGGCGCCGTCGGGCTCGCAGTGGATCCCCAGAATGCGCGCGGCGCGGCGCACGATCTGCGTCAGTTCGGGAACACTGTAGAACTCCAGCCGCTGCACGATGCCGAAACGGTCGCGCAGCGGCCCGGTGAGCAGGCCGGCGCGTGTCGTGGCGCCGACCAGGGTGAACGGCGGCAGGTCCAGCTTGATCGAGCGTGCCGCCGGGCCCTCGCCGATCATGATGTCGATCTGGAAATCCTCCAGCGCCGGATACAGCACCTCTTCGACCACCGGCGAGAGGCGATGGATCTCGTCCACGAACAGCACGTCGCGCGGCTCGAGATTGGTCAGCAGCGCCGCCAGATCGCCGGCACGCTCCAGCACCGGCCCGGAGGTACTGCGCAGGTTGACGCCCAGCTCGTTGGCGATGATGTGGCCGAGCGTGGTCTTGCCGAGGCCGGGCGGGCCGAAGATCAGCACGTGGTCCAGCGCTTCGCCACGCCGGCGTGCCGCCTCGATGGACAGGCCGAGCTGCTCGCGCACCGGTGCCTGGCCCAGGTATTCGGATAGACGTTGCGGCCGGATCGACGCGTCGAGCACGGCGTCTTCGTTGTTTTCGGCGGGTGCCAACAGGCGCTCGGTCATGCCGGGATTATGGCAGGAGAGCCGGGACTCGGGACTCGGAAAAAGATCAGGGCTCGGCAGGCCTGTTGCGCGCAGTTGGTCAAGCAGCGCAGACCATCACGCTGTTGAAGATGCTTGCTGCGCTCAGCATGGCAAGCCCCCAATGCCCACGCCGTCCAACCATACCCTTCCCGGGTCCCGAGTCCCGTATCAAATCTCCACCTGCGTGCCCAGTTCCACCAGACGGTTGCCCGGGATATGGAAAAAGGCGGTGGCCGGCATCGCATTGCGGGCCAGGAAGGCGAACAGTCGGTCGCGCCACAACGCCATGCCTGCGCGCTCGCCGGCGACGATGTTCTCGCGGCTGAGGAAGAACGTGGTATCCATCATGTCGAACGGCAGGCCCAGCTTCTGGCACTGCTGCAGTACGCGCGGCACGTCGGGATCCTCGGCGAAACCGAAACGCAGCAGCAGCTGATAGAACTCGTGCCCCAGCGCGGTCAGTTCGATGCGCTCGCCGGCGTCGGCCGTCGGCGTATCCAGCGTTTCCACGGTAAGCATGACGTTGCGTTCGTGCAGCACCTTGTTGTGCTTGAGGTTGTGCAGCAGCGCATGGGGTACCGCGTCCTGGTTGGCGGTGAGGAAGATCGCGGTGCCCGGTACGCGCAGCGGCGGATGCTCGGCGATGCTGGCGATGAAGGTCTCCAGCGACAGCCCGCCCTGCTTCATCTCCCGCAGGACCAGCTCGCGCCCGCGCCGCCAGGTGCTCATCACCGCGAACACCAGCAGGCCCAGCACCAGCGGGAACCAGCCGCCATGCTCGATCTTGACCATGTTGGAGGAGAAAAACGCCAGGTCGATGACGAGCAGGCCGGCGCCCAGCGGGATCAGCACCGGCAGCGGCCAGTGCCACAGCTTGCGCGCCACCACCAGCAGCAGCACGGTGGTGCAGGTCATGGTGCCGGTGACGGCGATGCCGTAGGCCGCAGCCAGGGCGTCCGAGCTGCGGAACCCCAGCACCGCTAGCAGCACCATGACCATCAGCGCGGTGTTGACCCAGGGCAGGTAGATCTGTCCGCGCTGCTCGCGCGAGGTGTGCGCGACCTGCATGCGCGGCGAGTAGCCCAGCAGCATGGCTTCGCTGGTCATCGAATAGGCCCCCGAGATCACCGCCTGCGAGGCGATCACCGTGGCGATGGTGGACAGCGCGATTACCGGATACAGCAGGATCGGCGGCACCATCAGGAAGAACGGGTTGCTGGCCGCGATCGGGTTGCTGATCAGCAGCGCTCCCTGCCCGAAGTAGTTGACCAGCAGCGCCGGCAGCACCAGCGAGAACCAGGCGTCGCGGATGGGGCGCTTGCCGAAATGCCCCATGTCGGCATACAGCGCCTCGCCGCCGGTGAGCACCAGCACGATCGCGCCCAGCGAGAGGAACGCATCCACGTGGTTGTGCACGAAGAACAGCACCGCATAGTGCGGGCTCAGCGCCCACAGCACTTCGGGGTGCCGGATGATGCTGGGGATGCCCAGCAGCCCGATGCTGACGAACCACAGCACCATGATCGGCCCGAAGAAACTGCCGACCCGCGCGGTGCCGTGCTTCTGCACGGCAAACAGCACCACGATGATCGCCACGGTGATGGGCACCACGAACTCGGCCAGCGCCGGGGTGGCGACCTCGAGACCGCTGACGGCCGAGAGCACCGAGATCGCCGGGGTGATCACGCTGTCGCCGTAGAACAGCGCGGCACCGAACAGCCCCAGCGTCAGCAGCGCAAGACGCGCGCGCGGGCTGCCGCGCACGCCGCGCTGCGCCAGCGCCATCAGCGACATGATGCCGCCCTCGCCCTTGTTGTCGGCGCGCATCACGAACAGGATGTACTTCAGCGACACCACGATGATCAGCGCCCAGAACACCAGCGACAGCGCGCCCAGCACGTTGTCCGGTGTGGGGTGGATGCCGTGCTCGCCGAAGGTGGTCTGGATGGCGTACAGAGGACTGGTGCCGATGTCGCCATAGACCACCCCCAGCGCGCCCAGCATCAGCGCCGCCAGGCGCTTGCCGGCCAGATCGGGGTGGGCTGCCTCGGGACTGCTCGCCATCGCCTCGGGCCTCAGTCACCGCCGCCCAGCGCGGCCTTCAGCGCCTTGCGGATCAGGATCTCGGCGCTGTCACCGGGGGTCCGCGTCTCGCGGATCAGCCGCTGCGCCTCGGCCGGCTTGTAGCCGAGCTGCTGCAGCGCGGTCAGCGCCTCGCTCTGCGCGTCGCGCGGTACCGCGGCGCTTCCCGGCAGTACCGCGCCGGTCGTGGCCACGCGATCGCGCAGTTCGACCACGATGCGCTCGGCGGTCTTCCTGCCGATGCCGGGCACGCGCGTCAGCGCACCGATATCGCCGGCCTGCACCAGACGCGCGAACTCATCCACGGAGGTGCCGGAAAGGACGCTCAGCGCGATCCTGGCGCCGACGCCGCTGACGCGCAGCAGGTTGCGAAACTGCGCGCGCTCGGCCTCGCGCAGGAACCCGTACAGGGCGACGGTGTCCTCCTTGTGCGCGTAGTGCACGAACAGCGTCACCTCTCGCCCCTGCTCGGGCAAATCGTACAGCGTGGACATCGGTACCTCGAGCTCGTAACCGACACCACCGGCCTCGAGCATGATCCAGGGCGGCGCCTTGGCCACCAGCACGCCGCGCAGGCGTCCGATCATCGCCGTGTCCTCCAGCCGGCACGCGAGACGCCCATGCGCGCCGTCGAGGCACGCACGTGCGCATGGGCGATGGCCACCGCCAGCGCATCGGCCGCATCGGCCGGCGGCGCGGCATCCAGCCCCAGCAGCATTCTCACCATGTGCTGCACCTGCACCTTGTCGGCGCGGCCGCCGCCCACCACCGCGCGCTTGATCTCGCTGGGCGCGTACTCGTGCACCGGCAGCGCGCGCGTCAGCACGGCGCATAGTGCGGCGCCACGCGCCTGGCCCAGCTTCAGCGCGGAATCGGGGTTGCGCGCCACGAACACGCGCTCGACGGCGGCCTCGTCCGGCCGGTGCTCGGCAACCAGCGCCTGCACGCCTTCGAAAATGGCTTTCAGCCGCAGCGGAAATCCGTCGGCATCGGCGACCGCCAGCACGCAGTGGAACACGTGCCGTGCGCGGCCGTCGGCGGCCGTGTCGACGATGCCGACACCGGTGCGCAGGGAGCCGGGGTCGATGCCGAGGATGCGCGTCATGACCATGCCGGCTCGCGGCACTCAGCCGCGCGACCCGGGCAACTCGGCGTTATGGAACACCTCATGCACGTCGTCGAGGTCGTCCAGACGGTCCAGCAGTTCGCCCAGCGGCTGCAGCGCTTCGGCGGGCACCGTGGCCCGGTTCAGCGGCCGCATCTCCACGGCGGCGTGAGCGACCGGCAGGCCGGCGTCCTCCAGCGCCTTGCGCACGGCCTCGAAGTTTTCCGGCGTGCACAGCACCGTGCTGGCGGCCGCGGTGCCGACCACGTCGTCCGCGCCCGCTTCCAGCGCCACCTCCAGCACTTTCTCCTCCACCGCGCCGGCACCGCCGGCCACCTCGATCACCCCGACGCGCTGGAACTGGAAGGCCACCGAACCGCTGGTGCCGAGGTTGCCGCCGTACTTGGTCAACGCATGGCGGATATCGGCCACGGTGCGCTGCGGGTTGTCGGTGATGCAATCGATCAGCAGCGCCACGCCGCCGGGGCCATAGCCCTCGTAGCGCACCTCACTGGCGGCTCCGCTATCCAGCCCGGCGCCGCGGCGGATGGCGCGCTCGATGCTGTCCTTGGGCATGTTGGCGGCCAGCGCCTTGTCCACCGCGGCGCGCAGGCGCGCGTTGTGGGCCGGGTCGGGCAGGCCGTTGCGTGCGGCGATGCGGATGTCGCGCGCCAGTTTGGTGAACACGGCCCCGCGTCTCGCGTCGGAGGCGTTCTTGCGGCCTTCAATGGACGGACCCCGACCCATCGCGGTTCCTCATCGGTGGATTTCGCAACGCACCATTGTACTGCGCACGGCAAGGGTCCCGTGCAAGCGCGCGAGGTTCTCAGCGGGCGCGCACCGCGATGTGCAACTCGGCCAACTGCGCCTCGGGCACCGGCGAGGGCGCGCCGGTCAGCAGGCACTGCGCGCCGGTGGTCTTGGGAAAGGCGATCACCTCGCGGATCGACTCCACCCCCGCCAGCAGCGCCGCCAGGCGGTCGATGCCGAAGGCGATGCCGCCGTGCGGCGGAGCGCCGTGGCCCAGCGCGCGCAGCAGGAAGCCGAACTTGGCCTCGGCCTCCTGCGGCGTGATCCCCAGCAGGTCGAACACCGCGCGCTGCAACCCGGGTCTGTGGATGCGGATCGAGCCGCCGCCGATCTCGTTGCCGTTGAGCACCATGTCGTAGCCGCGACTGAGCGCGCGCGCCGGATCGGCGCGCAGCGCAGCCTCGTCGTCCGCCTTCGGCGCGGTGAACGGATGATGCAGCGCGACGTAGCGCCCGGCCCCGGCGTCCCATTCGAACATCGGGAAATCGGTGACCCACAGCGGCCGCCAGGCATCCGCGACCAGACCCAGGTCATGACCCAGCTTCAGGCGCAGCGCGCCCATGAACTCGCTGGCGGTCCCGAACGGGCCGGCACCGAAGAACAGCGCATCGCCCGCCTGTGCCGCCGTCGCGCGCAGGATGCCCTCGAGCGCGGCCGTATCGAGGAACTTGGCGATCGGCGAGCTGACGCCGGCAAGGCCCTGACCGACGGCGTCGACCTTCATCCACGCCAGGCCCTTGGCGCCGAACCGGGCCGCGAGCGCGGCATAGTCGTCGATCTGCTTGCGCGAGAACTTCGCGCCGCCCGGCGCGCGTAGCGCGACGACGCGCCCGTCGTCGGCGCCGGCCCATTCGCTGAACACCTTGAAGGTGCTGCCTTTGACCAGCGGCGCGATATCGGCAAGTTCCAGGGCGATGCGCAGGTCGGGCTTGTCCGAACCGTAGCGCGTCATCGCTTCCAGCCAGGTCATGCGCGGGAACGGGTCGGCCAGCCCGATGCCGCCGACTTCGCGGAACACCTCGCGGATCATGGCCTCGACCGTGTCCTGCACAACGCGCTCGTCGACGAAGGCGAACTCCATGTCGAGCTGCGTGAACTCCAGTTGGCGGTCGGCGCGCAGCGCCTCGTCGCGGAAGCAGCGCGCGATCTGGTAGTAGCGGTCGAAGCCGGCGATCATCAGCAGCTGCTTGAACAACTGCGGCGATTGCGGCAGTGCGTAGAACTCGCCCGCGTGCATGCGTGCCGGCACCAGGAAATCGCGCGCGCCCTCGGGCGTCGCCTTGGTGAGGATGGGCGTCTCGATGTCCTGGAAACCGCGCGCGTCCAGCCAGCGGCGCAGCGCCTGCACCAGGCGGGTGCGCGTGCGCAGGGCATGCTGCATCTGCGGACGGCGCAAATCCAGATGCCGCTGCGTCAGACGCGTCTCCTCGCTGGTGGGCTCGTGCAGCGCGAACGGCAGATCGCGGGCCGCATTGAGCACCTCGACCGCGTCCGCCAGCACCTCGAAGGCGCCGGTGGCGATGCGTTCGTTGGCCGCGATGCGCCGGCGCACCGTGCCGGTGATCCGCAGACACCACTCGTAGCTGGCGCCGGAGAGCGCGGCGTAGGCGGCGGCATTATCCGGTTCCACCACCACCTGCACGATGCCGGTGTGGTCGCGCAGATCCAGAAACACCACGCCGCCGTGGTCGCGGCGGGTGTCCACCCAGCCGCACAGGGCGACGTCGTGGTCGATCAGGCCGGCGTCGATCCGGCCGCAGTAATGGCTACGCATGGAGGTTCCGCGCCGCGGGTGATGCAGGCGCGCAAGTCTAGCCGAGCGGGGAACGCGCCCGCGCGCGTTGGACGCTCAGGCGCAACCGCAGCCCGCGCCGCAGTTGTGCTTGGGCGTGGCCTCGGGCACAGCCGCGGCCTCAGCGCCCGCTGCGGGCTTGGCGCCTTCCGCGGGCGGGGCGTCGTCCTTGCGCGCGACATTGCGCTGGCCGTCTTTCTTGAAGTCGGTCTCGTACCAGCCGTTGCCGCCGAGGCGGAATGCCGGCGCGGTGACCTGGCGGCGTACCGGTCCCGCGTCGCAGGTCGGGCACCGCTGGGGATCGGGATCGGCCAGCTTCTGCAAGCGGTCGAAGCTGTGGCCGCAGGCATCGCACCGGAAGGCGTAGATCGGCATGGCGCAGGGGTCCGGGGTTACGGATGCCGGCGAAATGGGGGCCGGCACCGCGGCTTCAAGACCCGGCAACCGCCCGGGCCGGGACATCCCATCCTCCTGCGCCGGCACCGCCGCGCGCACCGGCGCAAGGCGGCACGCCCGGGTCCCGAAGCCGCGGTCGACCGGCTTGCGCATCCTCCGTGGCACGACGGCGGCACCCCGCCGTAATCAAACTGCAATTTGACGCACTGCGGCATCGGCATTACGGTCGGGTTAAGGGAAGCCGGCGGCTGGCCGGCGCCATCAGGGTCGATCCGTCATCGAGGGGTAACCATCATGCAACATGCTTCCGCGCCGCGAATCGCGGCCCTGTTCGCCGCACTGGCTGCCGCCGGTGCCGCTTCTGCGCAGAACACCGCGCCATCGGCGCCGGCGAAAACCAAGGAACTGCAGACCGTCGTGGTCACCGGCACGCGCATGGCCGACCGCACCGTGGCCTTTTCCATGGCGCCCATCGACGTGCTGACCCCGAAGGACCTGGAGCAGACCGGCGCCACCAATCTGGCCTCGGCGCTGCGTACCTTGCTGCCTTCGTTCAATTTTCCGCAGCCTTCGATCACCGATGCCACCGACGCCATCCAGCCGGCGCAGCTGCGCGGTCTGTCGCCCGACGAGACGCTGGTGCTGATCAACGGCAAGCGCCAGCACACCACCGCCATCGTCAACATCAACGGCACGCTGGGCCGCGGCTCCTCGCCGGTGGATCTCAACGCCATCCCCATCAACGCCATCGCCCGCATCGAGGTACTGCGCGACGGCGCCGCCGCGCAGTACGGCTCGGATGCCATCGCCGGGGTGATCAACATCATCCTCAAGGGCGGCGGCCACGGCGGCTCGGTGACCGGCAGCTACGGCCAGTACAGCAGCCACAACCATGCCGACGGGCGCACCGTGTCGGGTGGGGCCGACGGCGGCATTCCGCTGGGACGCAAAGGCTGGGTGTACCTCAGCGCCGACTACACGCACCAGGATCCGACCAACCTGGCCGGCCCGGACCGCCGTTTCACGGCCGACCCCACCTACAACACGGTGACCTTCCACTACGGCCTGCCGCTGCTGAAGCAGAAGAACGCGGCCATCAACATGCAGTACGACCTGGCGCCGCACGTGCAGTTCTACGCCTTCAGCGTGTTCAACAAGCGCAACGTCAGTGCGGGCGGTTTCTTCCGCTCCCTGTCGACCTACAAGAACAGCAGTCCGGCCGCGGTGGCGGTGTATCCGGCCGGCTACCTGCCGATCGAGAACAGTTCCATCCTCGACACCTCGCTGGTGGCGGGCATCCGCGGTACGGTGCTGGACGGCTGGCATTACGACCTCAGCTACAACACCGGCGGCAACCACTGGAAGCTGCATACCAGCAACACCTTCAACTACTCGCTGGGCGCGGCTTCGCCCACCGGCTTCTACATCGGCACGCTGCTGGACCGCGAAGACGTGCTGAATGCCGACTTCAGCAAAGGCGTGGACGTGGGCTGGCTGCGCAATCCGCTGACCGTGGCCTGGGGCCTCGAACACCGCCGTGACAGTTTCACCATCAAGCAGGGCGATGCGGCGTCCTACGCCTGCAACCTGGCGATCAGCACCAACTGCTTCGCGCAGGTGTTCCCGGGCTACCAGCCGATCGACGCCGGCACTCACAGCCGTCACGACAATGCGGCCTATCTGGATCTGGAAACCGACTTCAGCGACCGGCTCTCCGGCGGTTTCGCCGTGCGCCACGAGAACTACAGCGATTTCGGCGGCACCACCTCGTGGAAACTGTCGGGCCGCTACGGCATCAACGACACTGTGGCCCTGCGCGCCACCGCGTCCACCGGCTTCCGCGCGCCCTCGCTGCAACAGGAGTGGTTCTCTAACACCTCGATCCTGTTCGTCTCTCCGCCCGCCGGCGGCCCGCTGCAGCCGGTCACCGTGCGCACGCTGCCGGTGAGCAATCCCGCCGCGGTGGCGCTGGGCGCGCAGCCGCTGCAGCCCGAGAAGTCGCACAACTACAGCTTCGGCGTGGTGCTGACACCCGACAACGGCCTGTACGCCACCATCGACTTCTACCAGATCACCATCGACAACCGCGTCATCCTCAGCGGGCAGCTGCAGGGCCAGGCGGTGGCCAACTATCTGGCCTCGGTGGGCATCAACGGCGTGGGCGGCGGCTCGTTCTTCACCAACGCGGTCAACACGCGCACCCGTGGCGTCGACGTGGTGGGCACCTACCCGGTCGAGCTGGGTGACGGCAGCGCGCTGAAGTTCACCGGCGGCTTCAACTACAACAAGACCAGCATCCTCTCGATCGCGCCCAATCCGCCGCAACTGGGACTGGCCGGGCTGGTGCTGCCGGTGATCGACCGCCCCAACGAGGGCCGCATCACGGTGGGCACACCCAAGGACAAGGCCTTCCTGGCCGCGGACTGGAGCGTGGGCCGCTGGCGCGTGCATGGCCAGGTCACGCGCTACGGCTCATGGACCACCTACGGCAGCACCCCCGCCGGCGACCAGACCTTCGGCGCCAAGGTGCTACTGGACGCTTCGGTGAGCTATCTCTGGAACCACTGGAACTTCACCGTGGGCTCCGACAACCTGACCAACCAGTACCCCGACCGCAACAACCGCTTCAACAATTTCCTCGGCATCCTGCCCTACCCGAACTCGTCGCCGTTCGGATTCAGCGGCGCGTACTACTACGCTGCGGCCACCTTCCACTGGTGAGCCGCCGGGCATCGGCATCGATCGGCGGCCGGGGCGACCCGGCCGCTTTTTTCACTCCGCCGCATCCGCCGCGGGCTCAGGCCACCGCCTCGACCCTTGCGGTGAAGGCAAGCTCGCCGCCTTTCGCATCCACCACAACGGTGTCGCCGGGCTGGAAGCGACCTTCCAGGATCAGACGCGCCAGGGGATTTTCCACCTGCTGCTGCACCGCGCGCTTCAGCGGGCGTGCACCGAACACCGGGTCGAAGCCGACATTGCCCAGCAGATCGAGCGCCTTGTCGCCGACCTCGAGCTTGAGCCGGCGCTCGGCCAGGCGTTTTTCCAGATGGCCGATCTGGATGCGCGCGATCTTCCGGATCTGCGCCTTCTCCAGCGGCCGGAACACCACGATCTCGTCCAGACGGTTGATGAACTCGGGGCGGAAGTGCGCCTGCACCACGGCCATCACCGCGGCTTTCATCTCGGTGTAGGCGGTCTCGCTGTCGGTTCCACGCCCCGCGATCTCCTGGATCAGCTGCGAGCCGAGGTTGGAGGTCATCACGATGATGGTGTTGCGGAAATCCACCGTGCGGCCCTGGCCGTCCGTGAGGCGACCGTCATCCAGCACCTGCAGCAGCACGTTGAACACGTCCGGGTGCGCCTTTTCCACCTCGTCCAGCAGCAGCACGCTGTAGGGGCGCCGGCGCACCGCCTCGGTCAGGTAGCCGCCCTCCTCGTAGCCGACGTAGCCGGGCGGCGCGCCGATCAGCCGTGCCACCGAGTGCTTCTCCATGAACTCGCTCATGTCGATGCGCACCATGGCCTCCTCGGTGTCGAACAGGAAGCCGGCCAGCGCCTTGCACAGCTCGGTCTTGCCCACGCCCGTGGGGCCCAGGAACAGGAACGAGCCGCTGGGCCGGTTGGGGTCGGACAGGCCGGCGCGCGCGCGGCGGATGGCATCGCTGACGGCGCGCACGGCCTCGTCCTGGCCCACCACGCGCCGATGCAGCGTTTCCTCCATGCGCAGCAGCTTCTCGCGTTCGCCTTCCAGCATCCTGGACACCGGAATGCCGGTCCAGCGGCTGACCACCTCGGCGATCTCCTCGGCGGTGACCTTGTCGCGCAGTAGCGTAAGGCCCTGATGTTCGGCCTCCTGCGCAGCGGACAGCTGCCGCTCCAGTTCCGGGATGCGCCCGTACTGGATCTCGCTCATGCGCGCGTAATCCTGGCGCCGCTGCGCGGCCTCCAGATCGAGACGCGCCTGTTCCAGTTGCTCCTTGATCCGGGTGGCGCCCTGCAGCGTGGCCTTCTCGGCCTTCCACACTTCATTGAGGTCGTCGAACTCGCGCTCCACCTTGCCGATGTCGGTTTCCAGATCGACTAGGCGCTTCCTCGATTCGGCGTCTTTTTCCTTCTTCAGCGCCTCGCGCTGGATCTTGAGCTGGATCAGGCGGCGCTCGAGGCGATCCAGTTCCTCGGGCTTGGAGTCGATTTCCATGCGCAGGCGGCTGGCGGCCTCGTCCATCAGGTCGATGGCCTTGTCCGGCAACTGGCGATCGGCGATGTAGCGGTTGGACAGCGTCACCGCCGCGACGATGGCGGGGTCGGTGATCTCCACGCCGTGGTGCACGGCGTAGCGCTCCTTCAGCCCGCGCAGGATGGCGATGGTGTCCTCCACCGAAGGCTCGCCCACGAACACCTTCTGGAAACGGCGCTCCAGCGCGGCGTCCTTCTCGATGTACTTGCGGTATTCGTCCAGCGTGGTGGCGCCGATGGCGTGCAGCTCGCCGCGCGCCAGCGCCGGCTTGAGCATGTTGCCGGCGTCCATGGCGCCCTCG
>JAJYTR010000021.1:18833-35731 GCA_021792975.1 Pseudomonadota bacterium
GCCGGCGCCGACCATGGTGTGGATCTCGTCGATGAACAGGATCACCCGGCCTTCTTCCTTCGACAGCTCGCTGAGTACCGCCTTCAGGCGCTCCTCGAACTCGCCGCGATACTTGGCCCCGGCCAGTAGGGAACCCATGTCCAGCGCCAGCACGCGCTTGTCGCGCAGGCCCTCGGGCACCTCGCCGTTGACGATGCGCTGCGCCAGGCCCTCGACCAGCGCGGTCTTGCCCACGCCGGGCTCGCCGATCAGCACCGGATTGTTCTTGGTGCGCCGCTGCAGCACCTGGATTACGCGGCGGATCTCCTCGTCGCGGCCGATCACCGGATCGAGCTTGCCGCTTTCCGCGCGCGCGGTGAGGTCCACGGTGTACTTGGCCAGCGCCTGGCGCTGGTCCTCGGCGTTTTCGTTCTGCACTTTCTCGCCGCCGCGCATTTTCTCGATGGCCGTCTCCAGTGCCGCCTTGCCGGCACCGGCGGCCTTCAGCGCACGGCCCAGTTCGCCGCGATCTTCCAGCGCAGCCAGCACGAACAGTTCGCTGGCGATGAAGGCATCGCCGCGCTGCTGGGCCAGCTTGTCGGTGAGATTGAGCAGACGCGTGAGGTCGTTGCCGGCGCCGAGGCTGCCCTCCTGGCCGTGGACCTTCGGCAGGCGGTCGAGGATCTCATCGACGCGCTGCCGCAACACCGGCACATTGACGCCGGCCTGGGTCAGCAGCGGCGCGGTGCCGCCACCCTGCTGGGCCAGCAGCGCCGCCATCACGTGCGCCGGCTCGATCAGGTTGTGATCACGCCCGACCGCCAGCGACTGCGCGTCGGCCAGCGCCTGCTGGAAACGCGAGGTGAGTCTGTCCATGCGCATGGTTGGATCCCGCAAGCAGAAGGCGGCCGCGCCGCCGATAGCGCTGAAGTGCGGGTGAAGCCGGCCGAATCAAGCGGCGGCGAACGGCCCGGCCAAGCCGGCTCAATAGGCCGCCACCGCCTGCCCCCAGCGCACCACCGCCCACAGCAGGAACGCCAGCGCCGCGGCCAGCAGCAAGGCCCCGCCGATGCCGATGAAGCGCAGGCCCGGATCGCGCGCCAGGCGCTTGTATCCGGTGACCATGGCGGCAATCAGGTGCTCCTCGCGCCGCGCCAGCGCATGCAGCAGCACCGCGGCGATATGCAGACCGATCAAGCCCAGCAGCAGGGTCTGGTTGATCTCGTGGATGCGCGTCATCAGCCGCACCGTGGCGTCGGAAACACGGCCGCTGAGCGGCCCGAAGGTATCGATGGCATCCGAGGCGAACAGACCGCTGATGCCTTGCACCGCCAGCAACGCCAGCAGCGCCAGCACCGAAAGCGCACCCAGCGGGTTGTGGCTCACCGGATGTCCGAAATGCCGCCACAGCGTGCCGCGCATGTAGGCCGCGATGGCGTGCGGGCCACGCACGAAATGGGCGAAACGGCTGGCATCGGAGCCCACGAAGCCCCACAGCACCCGCAACGCCACCAGCACCAGCACGGCATAGCCGAAATAGAAATGCCAGCGCATCGACAGCCAGCCCCATTCGGCGGTACCGAACAGCAGCACCACCAGCAGCACCAGCGCCCAGTGGATCAGCCGCGTGGTGAGATCCCACACGCGGTAGCGCACCAGCGGCCTGGCCTCGGCATCGGTCTTGGCAGGGGCGGGCTGCGCGTGCATGCCGCGAGTCTAGCCGCAGTCCCGCCGTGGCGGCCGACCCGGAGGCCGGGCCGGCCGCGCATCGGTCAAGCCACGCCCAGGCCCGCGATCTCGCCGATCTGCGCCGGGTCGAAACCGGCCCATCGCGCGAAGGCGCGGCCGCGCTCGGCATAGTCGCGGAACTGGTCGAAGCTGGGCGCGCCGGGCGAGAGCAGCACCGCGCCGCCGGCGGGGGTGTGCCGGCGCGCCAGCGCGACGGCGGCCTCGAGATCCGGCGCGCGCAGCGGCGCGAGACCCTGCGCCTGCAGGGCGGCGGCGATGCGGGCGGCACCGGCACCCTGTGCAATCGTGCAGGCCGGCGCGTGCACGGCCAGCCAGCGTGCGAAGTCCGTCCAGTCCAGTCCGCGATCGTGACCGCCCAGGATCAGGCCTGCCGGGCGGCCGGCGAGGCTCTGCAGGGCCGCGCGCGTGGCCTCCGGCGTAGTGCTGATCGAATCGTCCACCCACAGCAGACCCTCGCGCTCGCCCAGTCGCTGCAGGCGGTGCGGCAGCCCGCGGAAGCGCGCCAGCGCGGGCGCCACCTCCAGCGCATCGCCCCCCAGCCGTTCGAACGCCGCCAGCGCCGCGCAGGCATTGTGCGCGTTGTGCAGCCCCGGCAATGGCAGCAGCGCCCGCTCCAGCACGCGCCGGCCCGCACGCCACAGCGCGTCATCGCGCACGTGCCAGCCACCGGTATCGCCGAACACGTGCCGCTGCGGGTGCGCCGCGGTCGCCTGCAGCAGAACGGGTTGCCCGGCATTCACCAGCAGCGTGCGGGCGACATCGGCCAGGCGCAGTTTGTCGCTGCGATAGCGCTCCACCGTGCCATGCCAGTCGAGGTGTTCCTCGAACAGGTTGGTGATCAGCGCGAGTTCCACCGGACCCGCCTCACCGGTCTGGAAACTGGACAATTCGATCACCCACAGCGCGGCATCCCCGTCCAGCAGGTCCAGCAGGGGCAGGCCGATATTGCCCGCCAGCGCGGTGCGCCATCCGGCCGCACGCGCCAGGTGCGCCAGCAGCGCGCTGGTGGTGCTCTTGCCCTTGGTGCCGGTGACCGCCGCCACGCGCGCGTCCGCGCGCGCTCCGAACCACAGCGCGGTGCCGGAAGTGAAACGCGTGCCCGCGCTCCGCGCGGCATCGATCTCGGGGCGGTATGCGCTGATGCCCGGCGATTTGATCACCCAGTCGAACGCGGCGAGATCGGCCGCCACCGGAGCCTGCGCAACGATGTGCGCGTGCGGATACGCGGCGCGGGCCGGGTCCGCCTCGTCGGGCCGGCACCAGAGCGTCACCGCAAGCCCGGGCAGGCGCTGCCGCAGCGCCCCCAGCGCCGCGCGGCCCTCGCGGCCATAGCCCCACACCGCCACGCGGCGGCCGGCCAGGTCGGCGAAGCGCACCGGCATGCTCAGCCGCGCAGAAAGGCCAGCGCCGGGGCCAGCCGCGCCGGCACCGCGTGCTCGTCGGCCGGGTGCAGCCAGGGCTCCAGCGCCAGGGCCGCGCGATCCAGCTGCGGCAGGATCTCGCCGCGGAAACGCGCCACCAGCGTGTCCTCGCCCCACTCCGGCCGCTGCGCCAGCGCGGCGAACGCCGCGCGCGCCTCGGCTCCCTCGCCCACGCACTCGAACGGTTTGTGGTCGCGGTACTCGATCAGCGCATCGAATCCCGCAGCCTGGGTTTCATCGTCCAGCAGATTGCGGCCGAAGATCTTCAGCAGGCGCGGCTTGGGCAGGAACGGCGCCAGCGCCAGAAACACGAAATGGCATTTCGGGCACTGTCCGCACCAGCGGTCGGCCGGATGCGGGCCGAGGATGCGGAAGTTGCGGTTGCAGCTCGAGAACACCTCGAAATACTGCGGCAGCCGGGCAAACGCGCGCGTCACCGCCAGCTCGCTCCAGGGCCGCAGCAGCGAGCAGTAGTGCAGGTCGGCCGCCACCGTGCCGTGCAGGACGGCCGCGAAACGCCGCTCGAAATCCCAGCTCTTGCTCCACTGGTGGTTCACCGCCCGGCCCTCGTATTCGAGCGTCGCGCTGGAGGCCGAACGCTCGTTGGCGAATGCGATGCTGTCGTAACCATAGAGCACTGCCGCGCACGCCAGAATGGCGGAATTGATCGCGGTGACCGGCACATGGCCGTTCCAGGCGCCGGTGCGGTTGTAGTCGAACAGCTCCGGCGCCAGCGTACGCCGCAACTGCAGCGTGGGCATCCGGGTACGCGCCGCGCAGGCGGCGATCAGCGGCGAATCGCCTACCCAGGCGACGGTGCAGGACACGGCGGCCGCGCGCAGCGCCTCCACCACCACCAGCGAATCCTTGCCTCCGCCCAGCGGCACCAGCGTGTGCTGCGGCAGACCCAGCGCCGGCGCGGCCGCGGACGTCTCCGCCGGCGGCACGCTCCAGTGCTGCTGCAGGCGCAACCCGTTACGGTAAGCGAATTCGGCCAGCCCTTCGCCGTACACGCTCTGCAGCAGGGCCAGCGCGCCGTGATCGGGCGCGGCATTTTCGATGACCAGCTGGCCGACCGCACCCGCCTTGTAGTAGCTGACCCCCGCGATCCAGTGCAGCAGCCGCAACGCGCGCGCGAAGGCCTGCGCCCGCGCGCCTCCCAGCGGCGGCGCATCGGGAAAAACGATGCGCTCGACCAGTTCGGCGCCATCGTCGAAGGCGTAGCGCAGGCGCGCCTCGCCGGCATCGTAATCGCAGCCGGTGAAACGGAACGCGCGCGCGCGGCGCGGGTCGGACGGCGCGGACAGGTTCATTCTTCGATGATCTCCTGCGCCGGCAGTCCACGCAGGTTGTAGTGCGAGGCCATGCTGTAGCCATAGGCGCCCGCATGCTCGATCAGCACCACGTCACCCTCCTGCGCGGCGGGCATGCGGTGATCACCGGCCAGGACATCGCCGCTTTCGCAGATGGGCCCGACCACCTGGTACAGCGTGTCGGCCGGCGCATCGAGGCGGGTGAGATTGACGATGCCGTGGCGCGCGCCGTACAGGGCGGGCCGCAGCAGCGTGTGCATGCCCGCATCGACTCCCAGATAGTGGCGCCCGTCCTTGTGTTTGACCTGCGTGACCTGCGTCAGCAGCACGCCGGCATCGGCGACCAGATAGCGCCCGGGCTCCATCCACAGCTCGAATTGCGGATAGGCGCGCCTGACCTCCAGCAGCGCCGCATCCAGCACGGCGAGATCCAGCGCCGCCTCGCCCTCGCGCTGCGGCAGGCCCAGCCCGCCCCCCACGTCCAGCGCGCGCAAGGTGCCGATGCGTTCGCCGAGGCTGGCCAGTTGCGCGTGCACGCGCGCCCAGTGCCCGGCGTCGAGTACGCCGGAGCCCAGGTGGGCATGCAGCAGCACCACGCGCGCGTCCAGCGCGCGCGCCAGTTCCAGGGCGGCTTCGAGTTCGGGCAGGGGCAGCCCGAACTTGCTGGCGGCGCCGCCCGTGCGCACCTTCTCGTGATGGCCCACGCCCTGGCCCAGGTCCACCCGCAGTCCGATCTCGCGGCCACGGAACAGCTCCGGCCAGTGCTGCAGGGGATGCAGGGCATCCAGCGTCACCAGCGCGCCCGCCGCCAGGCCCTGCGCGTAGTCTCCGCGCGGCGCGAAGTTGGGCGTGAACAGCCGCGGCGCCCGCGGCGCGGCGTCCTGCGCGGCGGCCAGCTCGCCCGGCGACACGCACTCCATGCCGAATCCCTCTGCGGCGAGCGCACGCAGCAGCGCCGGGTGCGCATTGGCCTTCAACGCGTAATGCCAGCGGTCGACGGCGCGCAGCGCACGCAGCGCACGCGCATGCTCGCGCACACGTGGCAGCGCGTAGACGTAGCGCGGCGTGCCCGCCGCGGCCGCGCGCAGCAGTTCGGCGCGGCGGGCACGCCACCAGGGCGGTGCCGCGGCCACGGCGGTAGCGGCATACAGCGCACGCCAACTGGACCCGAACAGTGCGGCATCGTCGGCGCGCAGTGCTCCCGAGGCCAGCAGCAGCCCGTGCATGCGCGGCAGCAGGGCGTCGGCGGCGGACTCGTCCACCACGAAGGTGAGATTGAGATTGTTGGACGACTGCGAGATCAGGTGCACGCGCTCGCCGCCCAGCTCGGCCAGCAGCGGCTGCAGCCGGTGCAGCATGCCGCGCATGCCGCGACCGACCAGGGTGATCGCCGCGCAGGGCGCGATGACCTTGACCCGGCACACACGGGCGAGATCGGCCGCCAGCGCGGCCAGCGCATCCGAATCCAGCAGATTCTCGGTGGTGTCCAGCGACACGGTGACGTTGGTCTCGGCCGAGCCGATCAGGTCCACCGACAGGCCGTGCCGTTTGAAATGGGCGAACACGTCGGCCAGAAAGCCCACCTGCTGCCACATGCCGATGGATTCCATCGACACCAGCGTGATGCCCTTGCGCATGCTCAGCGCCTTGACGCTGGGGCTGGCCTCCACCGTCTCCGCGCCGATCTCGGTGCCTGCAAGCAGCGGGCGCTCGGTGTCCTTGATCCACAGCGGCACGCGCGGGGTGCGCAGCGGTGCCAGGCAGCGCGCATGCAGCACCTTGGCGCCAGTGGTGGCGATCTCCTGCGCTTCTTCGTAATCCAGCCGGCGCAGCAGGCGCGCCTCGGGAACCTGACGCGGGTTGGCGCTGAACATGCCGGCCACGTCGGTCCAGATCTCGACGCGCGAGGCGCGCAGCAGTGCACCGAAGTGTGCCGCCGAGGTATCCGAGCCGCCGCGGCCCAGCAGCACGGTGTCGCCCGCCGCATCACGGGCGATGAAGCCCTGCGTGACCAGCACCTCGCCCAGACGCGCCATCTCTGCCGCCGCGTCGGCATCCGGCTGGGTGTCCAGCAGCGCCGAGAGGCGCTGGTTGCGCTGGTTCTGGTGCGGCTGCGACGGCGCGCACAGTACCGTGCGGGCATCCAGCCAGGCGGCCTGCAGAAATTGGGCACCCAAGGCACTGGAGAGCAGTTCGCCATGCGCCATCACCCGGGCCTGCCAGGCCAGCACATCCGCCGGCAGGGATTCGATCGCCAGCAGCTCGCGCAGCGACTGCAGCGGCCGCAGCCACGCCGCGTCGGCCGGCAGCCCCAGATCACCGGCCAACTGCTGGTGGCGCTGACGGACCTCTTCCCAGTGGGCGAGGCGCCGCGTCCGGCCGGATTCGCCGCTGGCCGCCTTCAGCCGATCGGTCATGCCCGACAGCGCCGAAACCACCACCAGCACGCGGGCGCCTTCGGCTCGGCGCGCCTCTGCGAGATCGCGGATCGTGCCCCAGCGTGCCGCCGTCGACACGCTGGTTCCGCCGAATTTCAGGACGACCCACGGCGCGTCGGCCGTCAGGGATGTGGGGGGCACGTCGGTGCGTCACGGGGGCCAGCGCGCAAGTGTTGCCGCAGATTGCGCAAACCGCAACGTGAACCGCGCGCGGCACCGGTCCGGGAACCCTCCGTGCACCGCTCAGATCGCCTCGCCCACCGCCAGGTGCAGCTTCTTGCACAACCGGTACAGGGTGACGCGTGATACGCCGAGGCGGCGCGCGCACTCGCTCATGTTGTGGCGCGTCTCGCGCAGGGTCTGCTGGATGAGGTCGCGCTCGGCCTGTTCGCGTGCATGTTCCAGCGAGAACGAAACGCGCATTTCGCCGGATTCGCCTTTCAATTCGAGGTCGTGGGCGCGGATCAGTCCGCCGTCGCACAGCACCGCCGCGCGGCGCACGCGGTTCATCAGTTCGCGCACGTTGCCGGGCCACGGATGCATGCTGATCGCGTCCAGCGCGTCGCGGCCGAAGCCGCGCGCGCGCACGCCGTGCTCGCGCGCGAAGCGTTCGAGGAAGTAGCGTGCCAGCAGTTCGGCGTCCTGCCCGCGCTCGCGCAGCGGCGGCATGCGCAGGCGCAGCACGTTGAGACGGTAGTAGAGATCGGCGCGGAACCGCCCTTCGGCGACCGCGCGTTCCAGGTCGACATGGGTCGCGGCGATCACGCGCACGTCCAGCCGGATCGGCTCGTTGCCGCCGACGCGCTCGATGGTGCCCTCCTGCAGGAAGCGCAGCAGGTTCACCTGCGCCTCCAGCGGCAGGTCGCCGATCTCGTCGAGGAACACGCTGCCGCCTTCGGCAGCCTCCAGCTTGCCGATCTTGCGCGCGCCGGCGCCGGTGAAGGCGCCGCGTTCGTGTCCGAACAGCTCGGACTGCACCAGTTTTTCCGGCAGCGCGCCGCAGTTGATGGCCACGAACGGTCCGCGCGCGCGGGCCGAGAGCCGGTGCAGATTGCGTGCCGCCACCTCCTTGCCGGTGCCCGACTCGCCGGTGATCAGCACCGGCACGTTCACTGCCGCCAGCTTGCGCACCTGGCCGTGCAGTTCGACCAGTGCGGCGCTGGCGCCAACCATGCCCTCGAGCCCCAGCGTCGCCTGCTGCTCGGCGCTGGCCTGCGGACCCAGTTGCGCCATGCCCCAGGCATGGCCCAGCGTGAGCAACAGCCGGTTGAGATCCACCGGCTGGGTGCAGAAATCGAAAAAACTGCCGTAGATCAGTTCGCACACGTGGTGGTCGGTCAGGGCATGCTCGCTGACGTGGGCCAGCCACTCGGCCTTGGGATGCGAGGCGATCAGCCGCTCCACCCGGCGCAGCATGGGCGCCTGTCCCGCGCCCAGATCCAGCAGCGCGACATGGGCGTCATGCCGGCGCAGGGCCTCGGGCACCTGTTCGAGCTGCTCCACCTCGATGCGGCGCCAGCCGGCATCGCGCAAGGCTCTTTCGACCGAAGGCGCGAAGGCGCCGTAATGCACGAAATCGCGGGCGACCGGATGGATGCTGGCCATGGTTGTCCTCCCCTGTGCACATGGATCCCGGATGGCTCCCCGCCATGGCGGGTCCACAACGCTAATCCTGGAGGACGAACATTACAATCCGTAAGATTCGCATGCCGGGCAGGGCTGAACCGCCATTCAGGCTGGCGTTCAGCAACGGTCGGTCAGCCCCGCCGCGCGTCCAGATCATGCGCATCGGCAGCTTCGATGACCACCTCCGTGAACTGGCCGGGCCGCAGGCCGGCGCCATCGCGGATGCGCACCACGCCGTCGATTTCGGGGGCGTCGGCGCTGGAACGCGCGATGGCCGTGCCGGCCTCCACGCTGTCCACCAGCACCTGCAGCCGGCGGCCGATCCGGCGCCGCAGCCGGGCCGCGGAGATTTCCGCCTGCACCGCCATGAACCGCTCCAGGCGGTCCTCTTTCAGTTCCTCGGGGACCGCATCGGGCAGCGCGTTGGCCGCGGCACCCTCCACCGGCGAATAGGCGAAGGCGCCGACGCGGTCCAACTGCGCCGCGCGCAGGAACCCCAGCAGTTCTTCGAACTCGGCATCGGTCTCGCCGGGAAAGCCGACGATGAACGTGCTGCGCAGGGTGAGATCGGGCACGGCTGCGCGCCAGGCGCGGATGCGCTCGAGCGTGCGGTCGATGCCACCGGGGCGCTTCATCAGCTTGAGGATGCGCGGGCTGGCATGCTGGAACGGGATGTCCAGGTAGGGCAGGATTTTCCCCGCGGCCATCAGCGGCACCACTTCGTCCACGTGCGGATAGGGGTAGACGTAGTGCAGGCGCACCCATGCTCCCAGCTCGCCCAGCCCCTCGCACAGCGCGGTCATGCGCGTCTGCCATGGGCGCGCGTGCCAGGGACGTTCGGCGTACTTCAGGTCCACGCCATAGGCGCTGGTGTCCTGCGAGATCACCAGCAGTTCCTTCACCCCGCCTTTGACCAGCTTCTCGGCTTCGACCAGCACCTCGTCCACCGGGCGCGAGACCAGATCACCGCGCAACGAGGGAATGATGCAGAAGCTGCAGCGATGGTTGCAGCCTTCGGAAATCTTGAGATACGCGTAGTGCTTCGGCGTCAGCTTGACGCCGGTGTCCGGCAGCAGGTCGAGGAAGCGGTCGCGCCGCGGCGGCAGCGCCTGGTGCACCGCGTGCATCACGCTGGCGTAGTCCTGCGGGCCGGTGATGGCCAGCACCTCCGGATAGGCCTCGCGGATCAGCTCCGCGCGCCTGCCCAGACAGCCGGTGACGATCACCTTGCCGTTCTCGTACAGCGCCTCGCCGATGGCGTCCAGCGATTCCTGCACGGCGGCGTCGATGAAGCCGCAGGTGTTGACCACCACCGCGTCGGCGGTGCCGTAGCTGGGCGCGATCTCGTAACCCTCGACCTTGAGCTGGGTGAGGATGCGTTCCGAATCGACCAGCGCCTTGGGGCAGCCCAGGCTGACGAAACCGATGGCGGGTGCCGCTTTGGACATGGCGGGCGCGACGGGCAAAACGCGATTGTAAGCGGCGCGCGCTGGCACTGTGTTCCCGGCGTTGACATGCGCGCCCGCGCACCTACGCTGCACGCTTTCCCCCCAGGAGCACGGCCATGGGCGAGTTCATCAACATCGGCACCTCCGGCACACAGTGCATCGGCGCCTACCGAGCCATGCCGGTGGGCAGGCCCAAGGGCGGCATCGTGGTGGTGCAGGAGATCTTCGGCGTCAACGCACACATCCGCAGCGTGGTCGACCGCTATGCCGCGGCCGGCTACACCGCGATCGCGCCGGCCGTGTTCGACCACCTGGAGAGCGGCGTCGAACTGGGGTACGACGAGGCCGGCATGAAGAAGGGCATCGCCCTGGTGGGCGAGCTGGGCTTCGACCGCGCGCTGGCCGATGTGGCCAGCGCGGCCGAGGCCATCGGCAGCGCCGGCAGAATCGGCGTGGTGGGCTACTGCTGGGGCGGCAGCATCGCCTATCTGGCCGCCATCCGCCTGGGCCTGCCTGCGGTCAGCTACTACGGCGGCCGCAACACGCAGTTCGTGGGCGAGCCCGCCAGGGCGCCGCTGCAGTTCCACTACGGCCTGCGGGATGCGCACATCGGCAGGGAGGACCGCGAGAAGGTGCGCGCCGCCAATCCCGCCGCCGAGTTCTACGAGTACGACGCCGACCACGGCTTCAACTGCGACGCCCGCGCCAGCTACGACGCGGGCGCGGCGCGGCTGGCGCAGGAGCGTGCGCTGGCCTTTTTCGCCCGCCATCTGGGCGGTTGACCCGCGTGCCGGCGCGATTCCGGCTCGATGCACGGCTGGCGGCCGACACGCTGCCGGTCACCGTGCTGCCGCTGTGCGCGCTGCGGCTGATGGACGACGCGCGTTTCCCCTGGCTGGTGCTGGTCCCGCGGCGGCCGGGCCTGGTGGAGTTGTCCGACCTGGCGGTAGCCGACCGCGTGCGGCTGATGGAGGAGCTGGTGCGGGCAGGGGCCGCGCTGCGCGCGCAGGCCGCGGAGGCCAAGCTCAACGTGGGCGCGCTGGGCAATGTGGTGCGCCAGTTGCATGTGCACGTGGTGGCCCGGCATCCGGGAGATGCCGCCTGGCCCGGTCCGGTCTGGGGTCACGGCACGCGCCGGCCCTATGCGCCGGAGGCCGCGCATGCGCTGTGCGCGTCCCTGCGTGCGCGCCTGCGGCAGCCGGTGCCGTAGCTGCAGCCGCTATACTGGCCTGCCTCTTCCTGCGGCAGCGCGCGCATGACCCAGGCACTGGCCGACGAACTGGCATCCCTGCTCCGCCTCGAGCGCCTGGAGGACGACCTGTTCCGCGGCCAGAGCCGCGACATCGGCACGCGCTACGTGTTCGGCGGCCAGGTACTGGGGCAGGCGCTGTGGGCGGTGCAGCAGACCGTGGATGCGCGCCGCGTGGCGCACTCGCTGCACGGTTACTTCCTGCGCGCCGGCGACATCGATGCGCCCATCGTCTACCAGGTCGAACGTCTGCGCGACGGGCACAGCTTTTCGTCGCGGCGCGTGCTCGCCATCCAGCATGGCCAGCCGATCCTCAACGGCTCGATCTCGTTCCAGATCGAGGAACCGGGGTTCGAGCACCAGCTCACGATGCCGGAAGTGCCCGGACCCGACGACCTGGACCCGTCACCGACGGTGTCCGCCGAGGAACTGGCGCAACTGCCCGAGAAGCTGCAGCGCTGGCTGACCCGGCGCGGGCCGTTCGAGTTCCGCCCGGTGTATCCGCGCGACGAGCTGCGTCCGGCCAAGCGCCCGCCGTTCCAGCAGATCTGGTTCCGCCTGGGCGGCCAGGCACCGGACGACGCGCTGTTGCAGCGCGCGATGCTGGCCTATGCCTCCGATTTCCACCTGATCGGCACCGCGACGCTGCCGCACGGCATCTCCTACCTCAGCCACGACGTGCAGATGGCCAGCCTCGATCACGCGCTCTGGTTCCACCGCCCGTTCCGCGTCGACGACTGGCTGCTGTACAGTTGCGACAGTCCCAGCGCGCAGGGCGCGCGCGGCCTGGCCCGCGGCATGATCTACGCACGCGACGGCCGGCTGGTGGCGTCCACCGCGCAGGAAGGCTTGATCCGCATGCATCCGGGCGGCTGAAATGCGGCAGATCTACACCTCGCCGCGACTGCAGAACATCGAGCGCATGGTGGCGCTGCTGGACGAGCACGGCATCGAAACGCGGGTTACCGACCTGCCGGCCTACCGGCACGCCAGCTACAGCCGGCCCAGCTTCCGCGACCAGGACACCGGCGCCTGGCCCAAGGTGTGGGTGGCCAACGGCGAGGATCTGCCGCGCGCGCGCGAACTGCTGCGCGGCATGGGCATCGAGCCGGTGCCCGGGCACTTCATCGGCGGACTGCAGTTCAGCACCGTGCGCGAGAGCCGCGGCCAGCGGGCGATCGGCCGCGTGCGCGCGGTGCTGCTGCTGGCCATTTTCGGACTGCTGCTGGTGATGACGCTACGCAGCCTGGGTTGGCTGTAAGCCCTGCCGCGCGCGCCAGTGCCGCGACTTCGCCATCGCCCAGCCTGCGCCAGGCGCCGCGCGGCAGATGGCCCAGCGCCAGCGGACCGATCGCCACGCGCAGCAGGCGCCGCACCTCGTAGCCCAGCGCCGCCAGCAGTCGCCGCAGATGACGGTTGCGGCCCTCGATCAGCACGCATTCCAGCCAGGCGGTACGCCCGCCGCTGCGCAGCAGCAGCGCCGAAGCCACCGCCAGATGCTCGCCGCGGTCGTGCACGCCCGCGTGCAGCGCGGCCAGTGCCGCGGCATCGGGGACCCCGCGCACCTGCACGTGGTAGGTCTTGCGCACATGCCGCTGCGGATCAGTGAGCGCGGCTGCCCAGACACTGTCGTTGCTCAGCAGCAGCAGGCCCTCGCTGGCTTTGTCCAGGCGCCCCACCGGCGCCACCCAGGGCAACGCGGCGTCCGCCAGCAGGGCGTAGAGGGCATCGCGCCCGCGTTCGTCGCGCGCCGTGGTCACCACTCCACGCGGTTTGTTGAGCGCCAGATACACCGGCGGCGCCGGCAGCACCGGCATGCCGTCCAGTTCGATCGCCGTCTGCGGCAGGCACGGCCATTGCGGATCGCGCACAGGCCGGCCCTCGACGCGCACGCGACCCGCGCGCACGGCGGCTTCGGCGCGGCTGCGCGAGCAGGCACCGCGGCGCGCGATCTCCCGCGCCAGGCCGTGGCGCGCAGTGCCAGGCCCGCCCGCCGGCGGACGCGGCACGCGCGCGGGCATCGCCGCGGAGATCACTCGGGCACGCATCGGCGCAGCCTAGCATTCGTCCGCCGCGCGCCCCGCCGGCTCACCGCGTCTTCACCGCCGCGCCGGAACACTGCCCGCGCCTACCCGGAACCCGCCACGACCGTCCCATCCATCGCCCGGCAACATCGCGCATCGCGCCTGTGGACCTCCCTGCGCCAGTGGATCGAGCGGTACCGGTACCGCATCCGCAACCACAGGAGCCGTACCGTGTCGGGGGGCGCGATCCGGCGCGGGTTTCCCCACCGGCGATCCATCCCCGCCTGCGCGCGGCAGCCCGGCGCGCCGCCGGTGGGGTGATCGCACCAGCCGCTACAATCATGGACCCTGTCGCGATCGCGATCCCATGCGTCTGTACCTGCAAACCCGGCCCCAGGGCGGCATGCCGCCGCGCTACTACCAGCTCGTCCTGGAGCAGGATCTGCTGGGCGGCTGGACGCTGGTGCGCGAATGGGGCACGCAGGGCGGCAAGCCCGGCGGCCGCCGCGAGGTGTATCTCGAGCGCGACGCCGCGCTGGCGGCTTTCGAGCAGGCACGCGACGCGCAGATCCGCCGCGGTTTCCACGTGATGTTCGCGCAGGGCACCTGAGGTGGCGCTGCCCCTCGCCACCGACGATCCGCGCCGCACGCGCCTGCTGCGCGCTTTGCGCCGCGAGTCCGTCGATACCACGCCGGTGTGGCTGATGCGCCAGGCCGGGCGCTACCTGCCCGAGTACCGCGCCACGCGCGCGCGCGCCGGCAGCTTCATGCGGCTGGCGCAGACGCCCGAACTGGCCTGCGAGGTGACGCTGCAGCCGCTGCTGCGCTTCGACCTCGACGCCGCCATCCTGTTCTCGGACATCCTCACCATTCCCGACGCCATGGGCCTGGGGCTGTCCTTCGTCGAGGGCGAGGGCCCGCGTTTCGCGCGCCCGCTGCGCACGGCCGGCGACATCGCGCGCCTCGGCGTGCCCGATCCCGAGGGCGAACTGCGCTACGTGCCGGACACGGTGCGACTGGTCCGCCGCGAACTGGACGGCCGCGTGCCGTTGATCGGCTTCGCCGGCAGCCCGTGGACGCTGGCCTGCTACATGGTCGAGGGCGGTGGCTCGCGCGATTTCGCGCACGCCAAGACCATGGCCTGGAACGACCCCGCCAGCCTGCACCGCCTGCTGGGCACGCTCGCCCACGCCGTCGCCGATTACCTCGCCGCGCAGGCCGCGGCCGGTGCGCAGGTGCTGATGGTGTTCGACACCTGGGGCGGACTGCTGGCACCGCCGATGTTCGCCGGGTTTTCGCTGCGCTACCTGGCCGAAATCGCGCAGCGCCTGCGCGCGCATCCCGCCGCGCGCGCGGTACCGCTGATCCTGTTCGCCAAGGGCGTACACGGCGCCGGCCAGTTGGAAGCCCTGGCCGATAGCGGCTGTGCGGCGCTGGGCGTGGACTGGACCCTCCCCATCGCCGAGGCGCGGCTACGCGTCGGCGCGCGCGTGGCGCTGCAGGGCAATCTCGATCCGGCCGCGCTGCACGCCAAGCCCGAGGCGATCGAGCGCGAAGCGGCGGGCCTGCTGCAGGCCTTCGGCCCGCATCCAGGCCATGTATTCAACCTCGGTCACGGCATCACCCCGGGCGTGCCGCCCGCACACGTCGCCGTGCTGGTGGAGGCGGTACATCGGCTGGGGCGGCGCGTCCCTGCGTAACCACACGTTGGCGATCACGCACACGCCACCGGAGCCCTGATCAGCGATTGGTGACGATGCGGTGCTGCCGGTTCAGGGTGCCACCGGCCCACCGTGCCCGGCCAGCAGCCGCAGCGCGTGGATCGCAACATACAGACCGACACCGGCGTACAGGCAGAAGAAAAACCAGAAGCCGAGCGGCTGGCTCTCGCGCTCGACGCCCGTTCCCTGCCGGAAACCATTGCGGCCGTTCGGCAGCCATCCCCGCAGCAAACCCTGCACGGCAATCGCCAGCAGACCGATGCCCAGGACGAGCAGAAACCATGCCTTCATGGCTGCTTGGCCGTGGGCGGGGGCGGGGCCTGATTCCA
This sequence comes from Pseudomonadota bacterium, assembly GCA_021792975.1. Taxonomy (GTDB): domain Bacteria; phylum Pseudomonadota; class Gammaproteobacteria; order Xanthomonadales; family Rhodanobacteraceae; genus Metallibacterium. Next base: position 34,131 of record JAJYTR010000021.1, read on the forward strand.
CATCTCCTGCTGAATCCGCCAGTGCCCATGGGACATGCGCAGGATCAGTGCCATCTTCCCCCAGCCCTCCCAGTTTGGCTGCCCGGCGGGTCGGGCGGCCACCTGGTGCGTTTCGCACCACTCGGTAGCCCAGCTCCCGTGCACTTCGATATCGTGGCAGGTGCTTGTCTGGGTGATGACCTTCCACCCGGCCGCCTGTGCCTGCACCCCGGCCAGGAACGTCGCAAGAGCCTCGCGCCCGCGAAGGGCGGCCTGTCCCGGGAGCAGGCTTACGCCATCCCGCGTCCAGAGCGCCAGAACCCGGGCATTGTCGCCACTGCGGATGGCGTCGTCGTAGGCCCGGTTGAAAGCGGCGACTCTGGCCGTTGCCCCTTGGTGCAGGCGAGAGTGTTGCGTCAGCAGAGCAGACGCTGCCGCAACGAGCAGCGCGTTGCCAATCGAAAGGAAGTGGGCTAGTCGGGCCATCAGTGGACTCGGGTTGTTGTGTGGAATCAGGCGCCGCTTTTCTTCGCGGCCTGGTATGCCTCGATGCGCGGGAGAAGCACCCGGCGCCGCGCGAGACTCGCGGACGGCCAATGGCGCTCGCGCTCGTAGTACTCGGCGACTGCCGGCGTGCCCGCGGGCAGCACGACCCAGGGCTGCTTGGATGCCGTGAAGATGTGAATGTCCGGGGGCAGGAGGTCCGGGTTGTCCAGGGTGCCGACGCGAATGAACCTGATCAGCGGTCCGGCACCGGCATAGTTGCTCCAGACGGCGACCTTGCACTTCGGGCAGCGGGCGATGAGTTGACCGCTGCCGCTCTCGGACGGCGTGTGGACCAGTTCTGGCGACTGTCCGAGTCCGCTGACTCGATCGGCCTCGATCAGGGCGTTCAACGCGAACGAAGCGCCAGACTCCCGCTGGCACCAGCGGCAATGGCAACAGTGGACGAACAGCGGCGCAGTTTCCATCCGGTAACGCACCGTCCGGCAGTCGCAGCCGCCTTCGGCGGGGAACGCATTCGCGTCGACCATGGCACTGTGCCTCCTGTGGCGTCTGGCGTTCGACATGAGCGGCAGATTCAAGCGCAGCCGAGGCTGTCCGTTCGATGGTAAAGAGTCGGGCGACTCCTTGGCCAAAGGGCTCACGGGAGAGGGCTGGTGAGCACTACGGCGTAGCCATCGAGATCGCGGAGCCAGAATTCCCAGTTTCCGTTCTCGCTCAGATGGCGCGGTCTGGTGACCACTGCGGCCATCTGCCCGGCTCTCTGCACGGCAGCATCGAACTCCTCGAGTTCGAACCACAGGATCACGCCATTGCCATATGGCTTGAGGTTCGGGTCGCCCAGCGGGCCGTGACGATGCTCGACCTCCCACCTGTGCAACTGCAGCACAAGTCTGCCGTCCGCGTTGAGGCGCTCGTACTCCGAGCCGCCATGACCGCTTGTGCAACCGAGAAGCTGCCGATACCAGCGGCTGCTGGCTTCGACATCCCAGACGAGTAAAAAGAGACTTCCCGCTTCCAACGGCCTCGAGGGCCATGATGGTTTCTACAACCGTCAGCAGAAGGGGAAGTCTCCATGAGCACTATAACCATCGGCGTGGATTTGGCGAAGAGCGTGT